>NZ_QWFC01000046.1:0-1300 GCF_003576265.1 Pseudomonas sp. 91RF | reverse complement strand
CCCCTCACTGTAGAGACCGGTACATCCTTTACACATCAGACCGGGGACATCGTTTACACCTTTTACAGGCTTGATACGCGCTTGGCACCGCGTTCAAGCCTGCCTAAACAGAAGTTGCAAAGGTACAACTCCCATACGTCATCAGCCACTTCCTTCAGCGCGATATCCTCGCCGATCAGCGCCTCGCCCAAAAACATTCGTTGCCCCTTCCACTTGAACTCGCCGTTCGAGCGAACCTTGCGTACCTCAACATCAGGGCCATATTCGACCGCGGGCAAATAGCCCGGATACGGGCGCAACGAAGGTCTGTAGACGGAAGCCGGCGGCTTCATGCCCAGCGCGGTGTGTGGTCGATCATGGTTGAAGTCCTGTACGAACTCTTCAAAGGCCAGTTGCTGGCGCACGAGATTTTCTGCAGGCGTCCGTAGTACCGCTGCTTTTAGGGTGCGGTGCATCCGTTCGTGTCGACCGTTCTGGTCAGGACGCCCTGGCGTGATTGTCTCGATGTGGATGCCATGCCTGATGAACCAGACGGACAGCTTCGATAGCCGCGCCAAACCGGTCGATGCGAAAGGCGCCCCGTTATCGGTGCGGATTACGTCCGGCAATCCAAACTCCCGGAAAGCCCATTCGAATCCCTGTCGCGTCGGCTCACTGTGCGTGCCGGGCAGCGCCCGGCAGAGCAGCAGATAGCGGCTCATCTGATCGGTAATGGTCAACGGATAGCACCAATTGCCGTCCTGCATCCTGAACTGCCCTTTGAAGTCGGCACACCAGGTCTGGTTGGGTTCATCGGCCGGGCGTAAATGCGTCGGGGCACGCGGGCGCAAAGGATAGGGGCGCCGCGCAATGACCAAGCCAGCCTTCTTCAACCACGCCCCAGCAGTGCTCGCGGCCGGCCATGGGATCTGTGGATCGGACTTTCGCAGGCGATCAATGATCTGTTTGGGACCTCGATCCGGATGCTCGTTTTTCTTGGTCAGCAATGTGGCAATGATTTCATCCGGGGTTTGATGAGGGCAGTTCAAAGGCTTGCGGGATTGCTCTTTCAAGCCGTCCACGCCGAGCGCTGCATACCGATCCAGCCATTTATCGATAGTTGGACGGCTGACGCCGTAACGCCGGCTCAATTGGCTCTTGGTGTAGCTGCCGCTGAGCCAGTCGCTGACTAATTTCACTCGCTGATCCATCGGGGACTCTTGATTCCAGGGCATGGTCAGTACCTCCTGACCATGATTGATACCTGTAAACCATGTCCCCGGTCTCAAACGTAAAGGATGTACCCGGTCTTTACCCACCC
>NZ_QWFC01000001.1:0-1364 GCF_003576265.1 Pseudomonas sp. 91RF | reverse complement strand
GAGACTGTCAGATATTTTGTGTGCGGGCCGATAACGGCCTGCCGTCAGGTAGGTCGTGCTTTTACCAGGTCGGCCTGATAAATCGATCTCCGTACAGAATCGCAAATTGATTCATCGCGCTCTTCCAGTCATGTGCCGCTGAGCCCCAGTTTGCGGTGATATTGCGCAACCCAAGCCAGATCAGTTTCGTTGCCGCATCGTCGGTAGGGAAGTGACCTCGGGTTTTGATGATCTTGCGCAACTGAGCGTTGATGCTCTCGATAGCGTTGGTTGTGTAGATCACTTTTCGAATCGCCGGCGGGAACACGAAAAATGGAATGACCCGGTCCCAAGCGCGGCGCCAAGCAGCCACTACCGTCGGATACTGCTTGCCCCATGGCCCGCTTTCAAACGCATCCAGCGCCTGCTCGGCCGCTTCGGTGGTCACCGCCTGATAGATCGGTTTAAGCGCCTTGGCCAGTTCGCGACGCTTATCCCAAGCCGCGTAATCAAGACTGTTGCGGATCAGATGAACAATGCATGTTTGCAGTGTCGTGTCTGGAAATACTGCGCTTAGCGCTTCTGGCATGCCTTTAAGACCATCGGTCACAGCAATCAGCACATCTTCGACGCCACGTGTCTTGAGGTCGTTGAAGACCTTCATCCAGAACTTGGCGCCCTCGGTATTTTCTATCCAGATGCCGAGAATATCGCGTGTTCCGTCCGGCAGAACACCCAAGGCCAGGTAGATCGCCTTGTTGCGGACCAGCCCCTCCTCGCGGATTTTGACCCGTAGAGCATCGAAGAAAATCACCGGATACATCGGCTCCAAAGGCCGCTGCTGCCATGCACCGATCTCCGCCATGACCTCGTCGGTTACAGAACTAATGAAGTCGGGAGAAACGTCAGTACCGTACTGCTCGGAAAGAAACGCACGGATCTCTCTGACGGTCATTCCACGGGCATACATGGCGATGATCTTGTCATCGAACCCGGTGTAGCGGCGCTCGTGCTTGGGAATCAGGATAGGGGAAAAACTGCCATCCCGATCGCGGGGAATATCCAGCCGCAGCGGGCCGTCACCGGTTAGAACCGTCTTGCCGCTTTTGCCATTGCGTTGGTTGGTTTCATCCTCAGGGCGCTGCGCGCCCGGCGGATAGCCCAGGTGGTGACCGAGCTCAGCACTCAGAGCTCGTTCGATCAAAGCCTTTTTGAAAGCCGCAGCCGCATCTTCAATGGCTTCAGCTGTCATCGGTCCATCGGTGAATTGCTCAAGCAGCTCTTTCGGGATTTTCGGCAGCTCTCGCAACGCGGGTTTCTTTTTGGTTGGCATACATGCACCTCTTGCTCATGTTATGCCCGAACACAAAATTTCTGACACCCCC
>NZ_QWFC01000002.1:0-1472 GCF_003576265.1 Pseudomonas sp. 91RF | reverse complement strand
GAGGTGGCGCAAAATTCAAGGTGCGAACTTAGTCTTTTGCGTAGGAGGCCGTGATGAAATTCTGTGGCATAGACCTGCATTCGAACAACAGTGTTGTGGTGGTTACCGACGAAACGGATCGAGTATTGGTCAGTCGACGCTGTCCCAACGAGCTAACGCCAATCCTCTCGCTGCTCGAGCCTCACCGTGCTGAATTGGTTGGCGTCGTGGTTGAGTCCACCTACAACTGGTATTGGTTGGTCGATGGCCTTAAGGCGGCGGGCTTCGAGGTGAAGCTGGCCCATCCTGTGGCGATGAAACGCTACGACGGTTTGAAGCATGCCGATGACAAAGATGATGCGGCGTTCCTGGCGCATTTGCTCCGACTCGGGATTTTACCGACGGGATATATCCACCCGCCGCAAGAACGTGCGCTGCGAGATTTGGCACGTAAACGTATTCAACTGGTACGCAGTCGGACTCAGCACATTCTGTCCGTCGAGAACATCATGGCGCGCCAGTATGGCCGGCGACTGAGCTGCAATGAAGTCAAAGGGCTGTCAGCTACATCCATCGACAGGCTGGGCCTGCCGACGGATGTGGCTCTGGCCATGAAAGCGAATGTCGCCATTGTTCAGGCCTTGCAGATCCAGATTGACCTTCTTGAAGAGCGATTACTGCACGAAGCCCGTCTGCGCCCGGAGTTTTCCTTGCTGAAAACGATGCCCGGGATTGGCGAGGTGCTGGCCACGGTCATCATGCTGGAAACCGGAAATATCGAGCGCTTTGCCGACGTAGGCCACTTCGCTTCTTACGCTCGCTGCGTAAAAAGTGCGCATTACTCCAACGGCAAAAAGAAAGGTGAAGGCAACGCCAGGAACGGCAACGCTTATTTGATCTGGGCTTATATCGAAGCGGCTAATTTCGCCCGGCGCTTCAGCGAGGATGCCAAACGCTTTTTCGAGAAAAAGAAAGCCAAGACCAACGCCGTGGTCGCTACCAAGGCACTGGCACACAAGCTGGCGCGAGCGAGTTATCACATCCTGAAGGAGAAACAGCCTTTTGATGCCAGACGCTGTTTTGCCTGAGGGGCGAATGAGGTGATGGTTGGCCAACCAAAAAGGGACTGGGCTCGAACCACTAAATCTGAGTGGCGACCGACCATCACCGCCTGAGAGTGTTGTAACCGGGTCGTCTGCCAGGTGAGCCAGCTGGGACTGGACGTGTGTTTTGCACGAGCCACAGTTCTGTGACACGTTTTGGACGCATTGGCAGCACCAACGTTTCTCTGGGGCAGTTAACTGCCAGGGCGGTGCTGGTCGTATCGCTACCGCTTGATCCAAATGGGTGTCTGGCACGACTTGGTCGTAGCTAGTAATGAGAAAACGGGCTCGACGGGTTCAACCGATCAGGTTGAGTAAAAGAGCAAACCCTGCAGTTGAAAACTGCAGGGCGTGGTGGCTTTTAACCTTGACTTGAGACCGGCTAATGGG
>NZ_QWFC01000003.1:0-1605 GCF_003576265.1 Pseudomonas sp. 91RF | reverse complement strand
TTCAGCGCGAGGAAATGGCCGCTGACCAGCAATGGCTGGTCGCTCTTGCCTTCGGCGAGCTGGAAGTCGCTGCGATGGCGTTCGAGGGCGCGTTTGGCCAGGTGCTTGCCACGCTCGCGGTCGACGAAACGGCCCGGGTAATCGTAGTCCTCGAGGTCGGGCAGGGCGTCGCCACGGTTTTCGCTTTCGAGGGTTATCCGCGGTTTTTCGAAGTCGTAGTCGCGGCGGGTGGTGCGGCTGGTGCGGGTTTCCAGGCGCAGGTCGAAGCGCTTGATCACCGGGTCGCTGGCGACCATGCCGGAGTCCTGCTGATAGGCCACCGGTGCCAGTTTGTGGAACACCGTCTGGTCATCGCCGAACACCAGTTTGTGCGCCGTGGCGCTGTGCTGGAAGTGGTAATGAATGCCTTCCTCTTCGCACAGGCGCTGGATGAAATGCAGGTCCGATTCGTCGTACTGCACGCAGTAGATACGCTCGGGGTAGATCGATCCGGTCTGGAATTCATAGGCGTTGCCCTGGATGCCGTGTTCTTCGAGGACCTTGCCGATGATTTTCGGCACGCTGAGGTTCTGGAAGATCCGCTGGTTGATCCGGTGCGCGAGGTACGAAAGTTGCGGGCGCAGGGTCACGGAGTAGCGCGTCAGGCGCTTGCCGGAATCGCCTTGCGCGGCGCGGTCGATCAGGCCGTGGATGCCGCTGCCGTCGGGCGACAGCTGCAAAAAGGCCGGTTTGTGCAGCAGGGTTTCGAGGTCCAGCGACGGCTGCTCACTGACCAGCTCCACCTCGAAGGCAAACGGCTGGCTGATGGCTTCCCGGCCGGTGAGGGTAAACACCTGGAAATCGGCGGAAAGCCCTTCGATGGTCAGGGCAAAGTGGGTTTCATTGGCCGGCGCGAACATCCCTTGTTCCTCGTGCTGTACAGCGGCGCCCGTCGACCGCAAGACCGGTCAACGCGCGCGAAATTCTGGAGGGGCGTAAACAACATCGACCAGCAGAGCTGGCCGATGCTTGAAACGATCAGCCGTAATTAAACGACTGGAGCACGCCAGTCATCGGAACCCGAAGTACCGGATACTTCGTGGGTCCAGGTGATTTTGCGGTAGGTGAACTGCACTTCTTCCAGGTGGGTGAAGTGCGCGTTGCCTGGATCCTGGCAGTTGTGCATTTTGTTGTTGATGGCGACGATGATCGCGTCTTCCAGTTTGGTGGTGTAGTAGTGCTCTTGGGTACCTTGAGCCGAAGTGCGGTACCACTGGATAACGATTTCGCTCATGCGCTCGCCGGAGGTCAGAGCGGCTTGCAGCAGAGGCGAAGCCTTGTCGTAGACCTTGGTGATCACAACTGGCTTGTGCACGCGCTGACCGGTTGGCTGACCGGATTGCGGGTCACGCGGGATGATCACGTCGTGGGTGAAAGCCTGAACCATGACCTGGTCTTCGTGGCCTTCCTGGTAGGTGTTGCCAACGGAGTCGGCAGTGAAGGCGCCGGCAGTGATCAGGCCTTGTTTTTCGCCGGTAACCGACATGTACGCTGGTGTTGCCATGGGAGGTGCTCCTTGCGGATAAAGTTAGGGTGCCCGGGAGGCGAAATCGCCCGGTGGGTGCC
>NZ_QWFC01000004.1:0-1735 GCF_003576265.1 Pseudomonas sp. 91RF | reverse complement strand
CTGATTCGCTTGTCGCGCATTGAAGCGCACAAGCCGCTTGCCCATCGCCAGGGTTGGTTTGAATTGATCGCTGAGGAGTCTTTTTCGTGACTGACGCAAAAACTACTAAATTCCGTGACGTTGAAATCCGCGCTGCCCGCGGCAACAAGCTGACCGCCAAGAGCTGGCTGACCGAAGCGCCGCTGCGCATGCTGATGAACAACCTCGACCCGGAAGTGGCCGAAAACCCGAAAGAACTGGTGGTCTACGGCGGCATCGGCCGCGCCGCGCGTAACTGGGAGTGCTACGACAAGATCGTTGAAAGCCTGACCAACCTGAATGACGACGAAACCCTGCTGGTGCAGTCCGGCAAACCGGTCGGCGTGTTCAAGACCCACAGCAACGCCCCGCGCGTGCTGATCGCCAACTCCAACCTGGTGCCGCACTGGGCGACCTGGGAACACTTCAACGAACTCGACGCCAAAGGCCTGGCCATGTACGGCCAGATGACCGCCGGCAGCTGGATCTACATCGGCAGCCAGGGCATCGTCCAGGGCACCTACGAAACCTTCGTTGAAGCCGGTCGCCAGCATTACAACTCCAACCTCAAGGGCCGCTGGGTCCTGACCGCCGGCCTCGGCGGCATGGGCGGCGCCCAGCCATTGGCCGCGACCCTGGCCGGCGCCTGCTCGCTGAACATCGAATGCCAGCAGGTGAGCATCGATTTCCGCCTGAAAAGCCGTTACGTCGACGAGCAGGCCAAAGACCTCGACGACGCCCTGGCGCGCATCGAGAAGTACACCAAGGAAGGCAAGGCGATCTCCATCGCGCTGCTGGGCAACGCCGCCGAAATCCTTCCGGAACTGGTCCGCCGTGGCGTGCGTCCGGACATGGTCACCGACCAGACCAGCGCCCACGACCCGCTCAACGGCTACCTGCCGGCCGGCTGGACCTGGGACGAATACCGCGCCCGCGCCAAAACCGAACCGGCTGCGGTGATCAAGGCTGCCAAGCAGTCGATGGCGGTACACGTCAAAGCCATGCTGGACTTCCAGAAGCAAGGCATCCCGACCTTCGACTACGGCAACAACATCCGTCAAATGGCCCAGGAAGAGGGCGTGGAAAACGCTTTCGACTTCCCGGGTTTCGTCCCGGCCTACATCCGTCCGCTGTTCTGCCGTGGCATCGGTCCGTTCCGCTGGGCGGCGCTGTCGGGTGATCCACAAGACATCTACAAGACCGACGCCAAGGTCAAGGAACTGATCCCGGACGACGCCCACCTGCACAACTGGCTGGACATGGCCCGCGAGCGCATCAGCTTCCAGGGTCTGCCGGCGCGTATCTGCTGGGTCGGCCTGGGACAGCGCGCCAAGCTCGGTCTGGCGTTCAACGAAATGGTCCGTCGCGGCGAGCTGTCGGCGCCGATCGTGATTGGTCGCGACCACCTCGACTCCGGCTCGGTCTCCAGCCCGAACCGCGAAACCGAATCGATGCAGGACGGCTCCGATGCCGTGTCCGACTGGCCACTGCTCAACGCCTTGCTGAACACCGCCAGCGGCGCGACCTGGGTCTCGCTGCACCATGGCGGCGGCGTCGGCATGGGCTTCTCGCAACACTCGGGCATGGTGATCGTCTGCGACGGTACGGATGAAGCGGCCGAGCGTATCGCTCGCGTGCTGCACAACGACCCGGGCACTGGTGTGATGCGTCACGCCGATGCCGGTTACCAGATCGCCATTGACTGTGCCAAGGAGCA
>NZ_QWFC01000005.1:0-2238 GCF_003576265.1 Pseudomonas sp. 91RF | reverse complement strand
CCCCCTTTCGTGGGCTCGGAGATGTGTATAAGAGACAGCCGTTTCTCCGTCGCGCCCATGATGGATCGGATAGACAATCAGCCTTCCCCCTTGAAATAAAGGCCCAAAAGCCATCCCAAAACCACTTGTACCAGTTACGTACCAGTGAGTTTTTCATTCGCAGAATCTCGTTTCTTGCCTTTTGTCTCTGTAGCAATTTTTAAGCAGCCAATTTCAGCTCCAATTCGGACACTACCGACACTGTCAAAAACCACTCCCGTCGTGACGATAATGGGATTGGCGAAGTCGAGCCGCAGCCCTGACAAGTCAGGCTAACTCCTTGAGAACACACTGCACTACAGCGTTTTCTAAGCACACTGCAATCAACGCCCACCCGAGGCATTATCGGTACTATGCTTTTCTTTTTCGAAAGGAGTCGATGCTATGTCAGAGGAGCTGGCCCATTGGGACATATTTTAACTCCTGCGGAACGAGCGAACATCCAGATTGCACTGGCAGAGACGTTCGTAGACAGCGTTGTCGACTACGACTCTATCGCAGAGCGAATCCGGGATTATGACCCAAAGGTCGTTGAAGACATCTTGTACTCTGAGGTCGCGCCCGTGTGTTTCAGCAACCTTGAAACGCCCGTCCCTCCTATATGGACAGGTTTTCAGGATGAATGGCTACTAGATGAAATAGCCAAGGAACTCAGAGCACGAGAAAGGAGTTGGCTACGGCGCAGCTTCGACCGGTTAAAAGTTGCATGGCTACGCTACAGCTACGGTTACATCTGGAAAGAACTCAGGAAATTTGCTCGATTCCAATAACCCCATGAAAGCACTCGCAAACGGCAAAGATATAGGGATTCGAACCCCTTCTAATAACTTTGCAGACCGCTTATGGCCCAAGATCTCGGGCATTCAGGATTGGTGTTTTGGTTCTCAAAGTCTGCAAGCAATCTCCTTCCACATATAGTCGTAGTTGTATTTCAACCATAGAACCAGCACCTTATCGAATTGCCTGCGTAGCCAATTATGCTCACGCGCCGCCAGCCTTTCCTCGATCGTAACTCTGAGCCAGTCGGGGTCAAATCCTGTCCAGACAGAGGGCAAGGCTGCACCAATGTTGGAGAAGCACACTGGCGCTACCTCCGAAAAAAAAATTTCGCACAGCACGTCAGGATCTATGCCTTTGACTTGGCGGGCGACATAGTCGTAATCGGTCGGAAAATAGTTGAATGGCTCAGACAGTGCGGATCTGACCTCTGTCAGTTGCGGCTCGGTCAGAAAATGTCCCAATGCGAAAACTCCTCTAGTTCCTCATCAAGCGAGTCCGCTACCACGCCGCCCGCGACGCCACCGGCTACGGATCCAACCAAGACGACGGCAATTGCGCAAACTGGTGCTCCTGGGCCACATAATGCACTGACGCCCATCCCAGCCAGTACCCCGCCTAACGCGCCTCCTCCGACAATGATGCCTTGTCGGGCGGTTTCTTTGGGTTTGTTTTCGGCATTCAGGATTTGATAAGTTGCCAGCGCAGCGGTTACGAGAACGCCAAGCTTGCCCATGATCAGCATTTTTTTAGTGCCTTTCGTGAACTTGGCATCATCCCGGCCAGCGGCTTCCAAAATGGTGTAATGAACCTTCTTTTGCTCTGCAGCTGAAAGGCTTTCATAACTTTTCTTGAAGAGTTCGTTGGAGTAACGATCCAAAAGCCATTTCAGTGTCCTACCGTCTTTTTTCTTCCTTTGTACTACCGCCAGGCCCTGCGCAGAAGTCCACTTACGATGCTCCACCAGAATTTTGTTTCGCATTTCATGGCTGAACGCTACACCTTCTTGCGCTGTTATCTTTCCTGCTTTCACGTCCTCCATCGTTTGCTGAGACATGCGTTTAATGTTCCTCAGATAGCTAGCCCTGATTTTTTCGTCAGAGATGGCATCCAAAGAAAATCTCAGTGCAGCGCCCTCCATTAGCTCTAACGCTCTATCGAGGGGTGAGTCTCGCAAGGCATGCTCACGCTGAACAACGTAGCTACCCGCGACAATGTACGGCTCTGTCATAGGATGATCCTTATCCTAAAATTGTATTCAGAAGACTCTCGGTCAGAGAGGAGGACTCTGCGAATGCTTGCTCTTCAAACTTGAGCATCACGCACGTCTTGCCTGATGGGTTAGAAAATTTGACCGCGTTGTCTTCATCAAACACACCGGGAAGCGAAGAACCGTCCTCGAAATGCGCAGTACACGATAAG
>NZ_QWFC01000021.1:0-3016 GCF_003576265.1 Pseudomonas sp. 91RF | reverse complement strand
CGCGAGCTTTTTCTTCTGGAGCGCTGTCGATCTTGTCGAATTCAACTACGGCCGAACCGAAAACTTCGGAGCAGACGCGAGTCAGAGCAGCGGTCAGAGTGGTTTTACCGTGGTCAACGTGACCGATAGTTCCGACGTTGACGTGCGGTAGGGAACGATCAAATTTTTCCTTAGCCATCGATATCACCCCTAACAGAAGAAATAAGCAAACAACCCTAGCCATTAAAACAAAGGCAGATATTTTCATATCTGCCTTGTTATATGGAGCTCTTGAGCGGATTTGAACCGCTGACCTCACCCTTACCAAGGGTGTGCTCTACCAACTGAGCTACAAGAGCGTAACACTTTGCACAACCTGCAAACTTGGAGCGGGTAGCGGGAATCGAACCCGCATCATCAGCTTGGAAGGCTGAGGTTCTACCACTAAACTATACCCGCGGAGCCTGCAGCTCACGCTAAAATCTGGTGGAGGGAGAAGGATTCGAACCTTCGAAGTCGTAGACGTCAGATTTACAGTCTGATCCCTTTGGCCGCTCGGGAACCCCTCCTAATCAGGCCGGCATTCTATACTATGCCAAACCCTTGTCAAGCATTTTCTCATTTAAAAACCTGAGGTTAGCTGCGTTGACATCACCTCACTGCTTAAACCCTTTCAGGTCTTCGCTGTGGAGCGGGCGCCATTCTATGCAAACTATTCCGCAGGTGCAACCCCCTCACACAGCATTATTTTATGTTTTAACTCATTGAATTCCTTGGAAAGGTTTTGTATCTGAGCATCCCCCAGCAAACGCTGGGTTTCGGGTGTAATTCGGAACCAATATGCATTGCTGGAAAGGTCTTTAGGCACAGCCTGAGCCTTCACTCCCAACTCAGCTAGACTCTGCCCCAGAGCTTGTGCCGCTTCAGGACGACTCAACCCACCTATATATAGACACTGCCCATCAGTCTTCGCACCCCGCGAAACATCACCAGCCTCACTCAGCAAGCGGATATCCTGCTGCGAACCACTATAAAGACGCAGAGGCGTGACATCCTTTGCACGCAGTGGCGCCTCCTGCTGATGCCAGACGTAATAAAACACATTGAGTACCAGAAGCAGGAGAAACAACCAACGCATACAAACCTCAGGACAAAGGACAAGCCATAGCCAAACCGACGAACACCAAATCAGGAACCACCCTGGCCTCAGGCACAACATCCGACACTAACTCAGCATCCCCCCCAGTGATGAAGACACTGAAGCTTTCTCCCCAGTAGGAACGCGCCATTTCCAACTGCGTCAGTACGAACCCCCTGAGCATCAACGAACAGCCACGCTCCACCGCCTCGACCGTATTGCGCCCCGGAACGTGACTCGTCAATGCACGCTCCGCCGCCAGATCGCCATAGCGAATCTTTCGAGTATGCGTACGCAATTGATTTCGCATCAATGGCATACCAGGACAAATGAAGCCTCCCAGATGCTCACCTTCCGACGAGATGAAATCAGCAGTCACCGCCGTCCCAAAATCAAGAACCAGACAAGCCCCGCCAGCCAGATGAAAGCCACCAAGCATCGCCAACCAGCGATCAAGGCCCAGACGCTCGTAGTCCTCATAGCCGTTCTTGACGCCAGACATTTCGCGAGCAGGTGTCGCACAGACAACGGATATATCGAACTCACGCTTGAGGAGACCAATCAGCAAATTGGTCTCGTCTTCAGTTCTTACGCTGACAAGGCGGCATTTGCCGAGAGACAACTTATCGAGCGAACGAAGATTGCCGACTAATGCCCCATCAGAGTCGACCACCCCTTCCGCGACAAGGGTACCGGCCTCGCCATTCAGCACCCGCCACTTGATGAAGCTATTGCCGCAATCAAGCTCAAGAATCATCACGCAACCTCAAGCTGAGCTCACCACCACTAAAGACTCTTTCCACACCATCTACCTTCAATCGCAGCGCACCCTGATTATCGACCCCCAGTACCACGCCATCTATCTGAGTAACGCCGGCAGTGAGAGAAACCGGCCGCCCTTGCCATAAATGGCTCGCCTCCCACTCCGCCTGAAGCGCTGAGAAACCGCCTGATTGGTGACGCCGTAAATAAAGCTGCAACTGTCGGCTCAGCTCAACCACCAGACTATTGCGATCACAAGGCTTCCCAGACTCGAGCCGTATCGAGGTCCACTGCTGATCAACCTCGTCGGCTGTTTGCATGTTCACGTTTATACCGATACCTAGTACTACATGACACACATCTGCCGGATCCCCAACCAGCTCCAGCAAGATTCCCGCGATTTTTTTTCGCCCCACCAAAACATCATTGGGCCACTTCAACCCGGCACCCGCCACCCCAAGCGCTCGCAAGGTTTGCATGACTGCAAGACCGACAACGAGACTTAACCCTTCAAGCTGGCGCATCCCACCGTCAATACGCAACACGAGACTGTAATAGAGATTCTCGGCAAACGGGCTTACCCATTTGCGACCTCTGCGCCCACGTCCAGATATTTGTCGCTCAGCCAGTATCAGAAAGGGGGCCATTTGGCCCCGCTCAACGGCACGCAGCGATTCGGCGTTAGTAGAGTCGATTGAGTTGAAGACACTCACGGACCAGTCCGCAAGACTCTCCTCGATCTTGAGCGAGTCGAGCAGCATCAGCGGCGAAGCCAACTGGTAGCCTCGCCCTCGAACTTTATGTATGGACAGCCCAAGCTCAGCCTCAAGATGCTGAAGCTGCTTCCACACTGCACTTCGACTAATTCCCAGGGCGCCCCCCAGAGCCTGGCCCGAATGGAATCGCCCATCCTTCAGAAGATTCAACAACGTCAGCATGCAGGTCTCGCCTCGGAATGAGGCCCGAATAATAGCCATGCACCGAGCTGTTGCATAGAATTCAAACAGCCGACTTTCCTGCGGGCAAAACAAAACCCCAACTGCTTTCGCAATTGGGGTTTCGGAATTTAATCTTGACGATGACCTACTCTCACATGGGGAAACCCCACACTACCATCGGCGATGCATCGTTTCACTT
>NZ_QWFC01000059.1:0-3341 GCF_003576265.1 Pseudomonas sp. 91RF | reverse complement strand
CGAAATTGGGTCTGTAGCTCAGTTGGTTAGAGCGCACCCCTGATAAGGGTGAGGTCGGCAGTTCGAATCTGCCCAGACCCACCAATTTTGTGTGGGAAACGCCTGTAGAAATACGGGGCCATAGCTCAGCTGGGAGAGCGCCTGCCTTGCACGCAGGAGGTCAGCGGTTCGATCCCGCTTGGCTCCACCACTACTGCTTCTGAAGTAAGAGCTTAGAAATGAGCATTCCATTGTGTTGATGGTGAATGTTGATTTCTAGTCTTTGACTAGTTCGTTCTTTAAAAATTTGGGTATGTGATAGAAAGATAGACTGAGATCCACTTTCACTGGTGGTGATCAGGCTAAGGTAAAATTTGTGAGTTCTCTTAGTTGAGAAATTCGAATTTTCGGCGAATGTCGTCTTCACAGTATAACCAGATTGCTTGGGGTTATATGGTCAAGTGAAGAAGCGCATACGGTGGATGCCTTGGCAGTCAGAGGCGATGAAAGACGTGGTAGCCTGCGAAAAGCTTCGGGGAGTCGGCAAACAGACTTTGATCCGGAGATGTCTGAATGGGGGAACCCAGCCATCACAAGATGGTTATCTTGCACTGAATACATAGGTGCAAGAGGCGAACCAGGGGAACTGAAACATCTAAGTACCCTGAGGAAAAGAAATCAACCGAGATTCCCTTAGTAGTGGCGAGCGAACGGGGACTAGCCCTTAAGTGGCTTTGAGATTAGCGGAACGCTCTGGAAAGTGCGGCCATAGTGGGTGATAGCCCTGTACGCGAAAATCTCTTGGTCATGAAATCGAGTAGGACGGAGCACGAGAAACTTTGTCTGAATATGGGGGGACCATCCTCCAAGGCTAAATACTACTGACTGACCGATAGTGAACTAGTACCGTGAGGGAAAGGCGAAAAGAACCCCGGAGAGGGGAGTGAAATAGATCCTGAAACCGTATGCGTACAAGCAGTGGGAGCAGACTTTGTTCTGTGACTGCGTACCTTTTGTATAATGGGTCAGCGACTTATTTTCAGTGGCGAGCTTAACCGAATAGGGGAGGCGTAGCGAAAGCGAGTCTTAATAGGGCGTCTAGTCGCTGGGAATAGACCCGAAACCGGGCGATCTATCCATGGGCAGGTTGAAGGTTAGGTAACACTGACTGGAGGACCGAACCGACTACCGTTGAAAAGTTAGCGGATGACCTGTGGATCGGAGTGAAAGGCTAATCAAGCTCGGAGATAGCTGGTTCTCCTCGAAAGCTATTTAGGTAGCGCCTCATGTATCACTGTAGGGGGTAGAGCACTGTTTCGGCTAGGGGGTCATCCCGACTTACCAAACCGATGCAAACTCCGAATACCTACAAGTGCCGAGCATGGGAGACACACGGCGGGTGCTAACGTCCGTCGTGAAAAGGGAAACAACCCAGACCGTCAGCTAAGGTCCCAAAGTTATGGTTAAGTGGGAAACGATGTGGGAAGGCTTAGACAGCTAGGAGGTTGGCTTAGAAGCAGCCACCCTTTAAAGAAAGCGTAATAGCTCACTAGTCGAGTCGGCCTGCGCGGAAGATGTAACGGGGCTCAAACCATACACCGAAGCTACGGGTATCACGCAAGTGATGCGGTAGAGGAGCGTTCTGTAAGCCTGTGAAGGTGAGTTGAGAAGCTTGCTGGAGGTATCAGAAGTGCGAATGCTGACATGAGTAACGACAATGGGTGTGAAAAACACCCACGCCGAAAGACCAAGGTTTCCTGCGCAACGTTAATCGACGCAGGGTTAGTCGGTCCCTAAGGCGAGGCTGAAAAGCGTAGTCGATGGAAAACAGGTTAATATTCCTGTACTTCTGGTTATTGCGATGGAGGGACGGAGAAGGCTAGGCCAGCTTGGCGTTGGTTGTCCAAGTTTAAGGTGGTAGGCTGAGATCTTAGGTAAATCCGGGATCTTAAGGCCGAGAGCTGATGACGAGTTGCCTTTAGGCGACGAAGTGGTTGATGCCATGCTTCCAAGAAAAGCTTCTAAGCTTCAGATAACCAGGAACCGTACCCCAAACCGACACAGGTGGTTGGGTAGAGAATACCAAGGCGCTTGAGAGAACTCGGGTGAAGGAACTAGGCAAAATGGCACCGTAACTTCGGGAGAAGGTGCGCCGGTGAGGGTGAAGGACTTGCTCCGTAAGCCCATGCCGGTCGAAGATACCAGGCCGCTGCGACTGTTTATTAAAAACACAGCACTCTGCAAACACGAAAGTGGACGTATAGGGTGTGACGCCTGCCCGGTGCCGGAAGGTTAATTGATGGGGTTAGCTAACGCGAAGCTCTTGATCGAAGCCCCGGTAAACGGCGGCCGTAACTATAACGGTCCTAAGGTAGCGAAATTCCTTGTCGGGTAAGTTCCGACCTGCACGAATGGCGTAACGATGGCGGCGCTGTCTCCACCCGAGACTCAGTGAAATTGAAATCGCTGTGAAGATGCAGTGTATCCGCGGCTAGACGGAAAGACCCCGTGAACCTTTACTATAGCTTTGCACTGGACTTTGAATTTGCTTGTGTAGGATAGGTGGGAGGCTTTGAAGCGTGGACGCCAGTTCGCGTGGAGCCATCCTTGAAATACCACCCTGGCAACTTTGAGGTTCTAACTCAGGTCCGTTATCCGGATCGAGGACAGTGTATGGTGGGTAGTTTGACTGGGGCGGTCTCCTCCTAAAGAGTAACGGAGGAGTACGAAGGTGCGCTCAGACCGGTCGGAAATCGGTCGTAGAGTATAAAGGCAAAAGCGCGCTTGACTGCGAGACAGACACGTCGAGCAGGTACGAAAGTAGGTCTTAGTGATCCGGTGGTTCTGTATGGAAGGGCCATCGCTCAACGGATAAAAGGTACTCCGGGGATAACAGGCTGATACCGCCCAAGAGTTCATATCGACGGCGGTGTTTGGCACCTCGATGTCGGCTCATCACATCCTGGGGCTGAAGCCGGTCCCAAGGGTATGGCTGTTCGCCATTTAAAGTGGTACGCGAGCTGGGTTTAGAACGTCGTGAGACAGTTCGGTCCCTATCTGCCGTGGACGTTTGAGATTTGAGAGGGGCTGCTCCTAGTACGAGAGGACCGGAGTGGACGAACCTCTGGTGTTCCGGTTGTCACGCCAGTGGCATTGCCGGGTAGCTATGTTCGGAAAAGATAACCGCTGAAAGCATCTAAGCGGGAAACTTGCCTCAAGATGAGATCTCACTGGAACCTTGAGTTCCCTGAAGGGCCGTCGAAGACTACGACGTTGATAGGTTGGGTGTGTAAGCGCTGTGAGGCGTTGAGCTAACCAATACTAATTGCCCGTGAGGCTTGACCATATAACACCCAAGCAAT
>NZ_QWFC01000033.1:0-8707 GCF_003576265.1 Pseudomonas sp. 91RF | reverse complement strand
ATCGGTGAATTGCTCAAGCAGCTCTTTCGGGATTTTCGGCAGCTCTCGCAACGCGGGTTTCTTTTTGGTTGGCATACATGCACCTCTTGCTCATGTTATGCCCGAACACAAAATTTCTGACACCCCCTTTTAACGCCGGCGTTTATCGAGACCTTACTGGGGCACCTCCCCCAGTTAAATAAATCCGCCCCCATTACCGGCAGTACTCACCTTTCTAGCACTCATAACTGAGCATACGCAGCTTCAAAATCATTGATCGCTTGGTTTACTTTGTATCGAAGCATCAGCGATGCGGAAAGCTTTACCATTGCTTCAAACAGGACATGCCCTGATTGAATCTGGCATTGACCAACACAATGTCCAGCATACCCGCCAGTTTCATATGCGTAGACGTTGTAAAAAACCCTGCCTGACTCCCGTCTCAACCCTGCAGTGAGAAGTGCGACAGCGCCGTCTGCCACTTGGGGCTCAGGCCGTGAAAACTCTAGAACATCATCGAACGGAACGAACATAGCTGAAGCGGACATTACAAATAGGCTCGCAATATCCAATGCTTCCTCAACGTTTTTGAGCTCCGGTGTCGCGTACTCGTGCTCAAGAAAATTTCGCATATCGACGACTTTACGCAACAGACTGGGCGCCAATAATCCAAGCGCCCTTACTCGCTCGATCTTTTTTGGCACGTTCCATCTAAGTGATGGATAGCCGAAGGAGATCAGTAACTGATCCAGCTGTCCGACAATGGCTCGTTTCACATTGGTCGTTGCGTTCACAAGCGCGGCCAATCCGCCCCGCTCAAAATCTTCTTCGGCCAAGATCAAAAATTCCATTGGAGAAATTTTCAGATCTGTCATTCCAAAACTTCCACCTCCTAACGCCACTCCACTTTTACTCAAGTCAAATCCATGAGCGACGCAAAACTCTTTGATATCCATCTCAGCTCCTGGCTAATCGGCGAGTCGAAATCAGTGTATCAGTGACGACATGGCCCACCTGGCCGAATTGAGAAGGCAGGCTGCCTCCCTTATCCCAACAGTGGGTAGAAGATGGTCTTGGCTGCCGGTCCTAGCCGGCAACCTTGGCCAAATAGACAGCTTATTTTTTCCAGCACCTCTCGACGTCATCCTGAGTTTTGAGGTCGGTGTCGATTCCCAACCGGTACCAGCAGTAATCAGTAATCCACCCTTGCTCCTCTGCTGTCAGGCGCTCTACCTTACTGATCTCTCCGTCGTTAGCGTGGATGTTGTAGAACTTCATCTGAAACGTCGGATGCTTCTTGATGAAGACAATGGTCTCGATGTCTCCGTCCTCAAGAGCATCGTAGTAGCCAACGTAAAGCATGGTCACTAGGGCGACGACCGCCGCGATTAGAAGCTTTTTCATTCCTGTGACACCTTGTCTGTAGCCCTCCGACTGTACAAACGAGGCGCTTAATTATGCGTAGGAGTGAGAGCCGTGCATTGCACAATGCGCTAAACAAACCCTGACTTCACAGCTACTCCGAAGCAGATCATGACCAATAACAGAGAAATCACGCTCCATTGCAGCACTACCAGCTTGCGTTTAAGGGGGGCCGGGAAATTGGCTAGATCTTGAGAGTTCAGCTCGCCCCTTTTCAAATAAAAATTGGGGAACGTCACAATTCCCGAAATACCACCAACGAGCAGAAGTTTTCCCCAGGGCCCTCCATTCCGAAGCGGAGCGCGAGTCATGATGGCTGAGCAATTCTTAAGATGCTCCAGCATCAGATCCATCTTCGTATACGCAAGGTGCAAACAGACTCCTATCCAAAGAACAAGTCCTGCCAGATCAGCGACGGCGATGGCTAAAAGCACCTTATCAACGACGTTCAAACTCATTTACCTGCCTCATAGATCTTCTCACCTGCCCATTCGCCCGTAGCACCACCAAGCGCTCCGCCCGCATATGAGCCTGACGCTACAACGATGACACCACATGCCAAGGTTGCCGTGCCACCTGTAGGCACACCCAAGCCAACACAGATAATCCCAGCCGTGGAACCAGACAAAAACGCACCGGTAGCAGCTCCCCCGGCAACTCCTCCGACGAAGTTACCGCCCTCGGTATATTTGATTTTTTCGCAGGCATCTTTATTACCTGCCGCACAAACTTCTTGAACCTTCATGTAAGAAGCCCCACCCCCTACGGCTGTACCAACCCAGCCACCATACTTCACAACCTTGGCTGCTCTGGCGACACCTTCTGCGTGAGTGGCATAACCGGGTATCTGTCCCGGTGCACCGGCCAGGGTCCAGTGATGCACCAGGCTTTTGCTTGAGATGCCGAGGGCTGATTTCAGACTTGGATGATCAGGGAACCCAATGCCCTTTCTGGTTAACCCGGTGAGCTGTCTATCAAGCTTGGCAAACAGTCGGGCACGCTCGTTAAAAAACTCCGAACTACGCAAGTGGCCGTCACGCTGAAAGCTTTTCTGATGCAGCGTTTCGATTTCCTTTAGCGACGTTTTCACGTCTTCAAGGTTCTTGGCGAAGATCGATTCTCCAACACCGATTGATGTAGAGCCTTGTGAAAGAACGGACTCTATCTGGCTCCGATAACGGACCATGAAGCTCGCTTCTTCGTCGGACATGGGCTTGAGTGCAGCGTCCACTTTCTGAGCTGCTTCCATGAGCAACGCTTCCTCACGTGTGCACTGGGGATTGTTCGGGTCGCTTAACACGATGAGCTGTCCGGGCTTGGCGTAACCAGTGACGTGTGGGTTGAGGCGCGAGAACTTCTCAAGCGTTGCGCCGTCCGGCTTATCGAACAACGCTGTTTCCAGAGCAGAGCGCGGCATGACTTGCTGAACGATGTAGAAACCGGGTTCCGCTATTGGCTTTGCCGCCTCCGGTTTCTCTGCCGGGGCCTCAGGGTATTCTGCCCAGTGTTTGGCGTGCAGGTCGGTTGGTTCTACGCCACGGTAGACCTTTTTTCTTGACGGGTTAGGTTGCGCGGGCCTAGGTACGTTTCCAACTTCACTCATGAATCATCCTTGTTCACTTCGGGAATCCCGGCTTGGGTTTCTGACAGTCCGAGGCTATCGAAGAGCCCAAGCGCTGGCAGTAAGACAAAACCTAAAAAGCTGTGCCCAAACGGCTGATTTCTGTCATTCGCGGGGTGCGCAGGATAACTGGTGAGGGAAGATGGTTGTATGGCAGCAGATGGCCATCCACGGTGATTGCGGCCAAGCTATTCTGTGTTTAGCTGCCATTACGTCCAATAACGGCAGCTACTTTGAGCCAAAAAGGACGTACGCAAGTGGCTGCTAGCGGCCAGAAGCGGACATCGGCGAGCTACCGGTTGAAACCACAGCAATAAGCGGAAAATTACGATGTATCACTAGAAGCGGTGATCTTATTATTATGGTTAGCGCCCTCGAAGCGCTGACTTACGTAGGAGGAACCTAACTGCTAGTAGCCGACAGTTCGAACGCGAAAGGGAACTCCCATCCGCATTCATTCACCAAGCGTTCAAAGAGTTTTTGCTGATTTTCTAACTCCCGATGGCCAGCCAAATCCAAGTAATAATTCAGTCCAGCATGCTCATAATAAATTAGCCATTCTCCTGTTAACGCTCCTCTTTTCTTTCTTGCTTCAAATCCTTCATATACGAGTGCATGGGATATACGGTTGGCCATAGCCATCCAATACTTTTCGATATCTGTGTCATCTTCGTCCGTCATCAAAACTTCATGCAGCTTAGTTCTCAGTAAACCATTTTTTTCTGCGTAATCGCCAAACCATTTATTCAAAAAGTTCTGAGGTAAATGGTTCGCGTCGAAGTAATGCTTGTGCCAAAAGCGCCCTAAAATGGGCCCTCTAAACTTTTCAGCTGCTTTTGTTCCCGTAAATCGACTTTTTGGTATTTTTTCGAGCAAAGCTATCTCATCTAACACTGAAAATTTATTGATAAGTCTGCGTGATGAGAGATATTGAAGTCGCAACGCTAGGCATTGACTCATGCGATTCGCGTAAGGCTGCGATAGGCACAAGCTTTTTTTCAGCAGGAGTGATTCATATCGATGCAGCAAGGGCATTAGATTTTTCCTATGAGTGTTTGCAATATCAAAATTTATGCGCTGCTGAAGAACGGTTTTACTACACTTGACCCACGGTAACGACATCGGAAAGGAATTCTCATGAGAACGATTGTAGATTTAAAGCTCGCTTACGCCATTATCGGCAGACCCCAAAGCGAAGAACCGAGCCAGCGCTATACGGATGTTGATGTGACGATAGAGGAGGCGCAGAGCGGCCGTGATCGGCAATTAATCATTACCTTGCATGAGCCTCTTGAGGGGCTGGCCGACTTCAATCAGGTATGGGTGACAGTCAATGGTCAAGTGTGCGAAGGCGTCGGCAGGTTTGACGTTGGACGCAACCGCATATTTGTGACCCTTTATCGTCGACAGACCGAATAAAAAAGCCCCCTCCCCCCGCTGATCCATTCTGGATCGGCATAGGTAACAAGGAGCAAGACCGATGCAAATGAGTGAAGTGACAGAAGTAGTACAGGTAGTGGGGGCCGAGAATGCCAACAAACGGTTGGCCGATGGCTGGAAGCTCCTGGCAGTAACATCTGGTGGCAATGGTGACGACAGCGGCAGAACGTTTGTGTGGTACGTGCTGGGTAAACCAGCGGCGAAAGCCAAGGGTGAATTCCGCGCCGGCTGATTTGCCGCGTTACGAATAATTCCGTCCTATGTTCAATTAGCTCCGCGCCTCCACCCGGCCAATGCAAATCCCTGCAATTTCATAGGACTTTTCAAAAAATCGGTGCAAATTAAGTAAAACATGAACTCCGCATATGCTGACCGAATGAATGAGTAGCACACAAGGAAATACGAATGAACTTTTACATACCGCAATATGAAAGTATAAATGCAACAGGCTTCGGAAAAGACCTCTTCAATAGAAAGCCCTTTGCCCAATCACTTACCAATTTGGTTCGCAAAACAAATGACCCGTTAGTGATCAGTCTCAACGGTCACTGGGGCGAAGGTAAAACATCATTCGTTAGGGCTTGGCAAACACTATTAGATGAGAGCAGCGTTCCTAACATCTATATTGATGCCTTCGCTTCAGACTACGTAGACGATGCATTCTTGGTTGTAGCTGGTGCCATCACTGATTATGTGCACCAAAAAATACCAAAAGAAAAAACTGAGGTTTTTTTAGACAAAGCGAAGCATGTGGGTGCACACCTTCTTTCAATCGGTACAAAAGTCGGAATCAGAGCCGCAACTGCGGGATTGATTAGTGGGGATGACTTTAAGGATTTGGACAAGGCAGTTGAAGGAGCAGGCGTTGACATCAGCAAAAGCGCAGAAGAGTACATAAAGGCTAGACTTATAAATCACAAAAAAGAATGCGCATCGATAATTAATTTTAAAAATTACCTTTCAACCATTCCGGCTCTATTAGAGCAGGGCAGCAATAATCCCTTAGTAATCATTATTGACGAACTAGACAGATGTCGCCCGTCATTTGCCGTAGAAATGCTTGAAAAAATCAAGCATATGTTTTCTGTAAAAAATATTACATTTGTATTGGTGGTCAATAAAGTGCAACTGCAAGAGTCGATTCGCGCAACATATGGCACCAATATAGATGCGCACACATACTTGCAAAAATTCTTTACGATTGAGGCGGAGCTACCTCTCAAAGGATATAGCGACAAAAGTACCGTATCTATATATTGTGATTTTTTAGCTGACGTACATAATGTCGCTCATAAAGAAGATGTAAGTGTTTTAATGGCCGCACTGGGTGATCAGCTAAGTATGACATTGAGGCAGATGGAGAGAGCTTATAGCAACTACGTCCTTACATCTATGGCGGGCCGCATACCCAATGACGAGATTATTGGGCTTTTCGTTGCGCTCTGCGTTATTAAAGTCACACACCCTAAGTTATTCTCTGAATTAAGCAAGGGAGTTGTTTCTTACTCAGAGGTATATGCGACTCTCAATTATGACGAGTCAGATGAGGAGAAGTTTCCGCATGAGCTTCACTTTAGCTTGAGGTGGATAAAGGCCTTATTAATGAATGATAATGAATATTCACAGCTGCCGGAAAGCGACTTTTGCAAAAAGCTATTTTCTCGCAGCCACAGAGGAGATAGAAAAAAAACACTTCATGCTGCAATAAATAAAATATCAATCTTCAATATTCCTTAGAGGGTGAGCACCAATTTGTCTATGTTGACTCAGCCTTGGGTCGAAATACGTCTTCCACTACTGGCGGCTTTCGGCCAAAAGCTGCCATAAGTAACACTGGGCTTTTGCCTGGTGGATGACATCCGACAGAGCTAGTATTCTATTATTTGCTTTAGGGGTACTAGCTACCGCGAAGGCTTCTCGGGAAGGTGGCCGAAATTCGTCCCAGTGATGTCTGCAGCTAGCTTGGCATTTTGAATTTTGGCTAGACTAGATTTCACGAACCATGCATATGTGCAGCTTAGGAGTCAAACAATGCGCGAGCCTACACAGAAGCTTTTAGTTGCTGCCGAGCTGTTGGATCGGGCATTGGCAACTTATTTTGAGGGAAAATACTATTTTGCAGCGCTGCACTTAGCAGGTGCTGCAGAAGAGATTCTTGGTGTTTACGTCAGCCGGTTGGGTGAGGATTCCTCCTACAAGGCCCTCAGGGATGGTGCGGTAAGAATTTCTAGTTTTTTAAGTGGGGGAAAGGAATCATCTGCGAGAGAGATAGAGGCGATCATGAACTATGCAAAAAACCGGACGAAACACCTTAACAAATCAGGCGATGACGACGTGTGCTTTGACCCTGCTAGTGAAACTTTAAATTTGCTTGACCTCGCGGTGTCGAACTACTACAAACTGATGAATGGTTTCAACTTGCCCGAGACCGAGCTTGTCGATAGATTCAACAAAGAAATCTCAGGACGTGGTATGACACCCTAAATATAGCTCTTACACTACAAATTGAATTAATAAAAATCTCGGAATTCATATTTTTTAGAATTCTTCACATTGAGCTTACCTAAATCGCTTGTGAATCGATTCAGGCATACTCAACAAGTAGGAGTACTCATATGCTGAATCGTGCTGTAAATTTAATAGTTCGGCAATTGATTAAACTATTTTTCTTTCTGATCTGGTCGTTGGGCGCGACAATATTTTTTTCATTAATTTACCACTACCTTGTTCGTAGTGAGTTTCTATACCTTGCAACGCTATGCTTTCCGACCCTCGCGATTTTGTTTGGCTTTTCCGCTCTATTGTACAATAGGTCTCGGGCGCTTCAGCCCGGACCCGCTCAGCGTCGATCCTTATACGCTGCTGAGAGAGCGCTTCAGGCAACGGTTTTGTTCGCGCTAGGCTTAGCAAGCGGCGCAATTATCGCAACCGTAATTTCACAATTAAGTATAAACTTGCGAACCAGTGAATCGACTACCTGTCTACTACTGGTATTCCTCATACCCATCCTGCTGATACTCAATTCTTTTAGCGCTTTTTTCTTTTCTTTTCGGGCCATATCACATGGCATGGTAAAGTTAATTACTACTCGAGAATTAGTGAGAAAGATTAGATGAATAAGGAACAGTCAAATTCAACTTTTTAGCTCGCTTCTCGATTGCATCGAGCATAAAACCTCCAAACAGCTGCACCTGACCCCTTCCTAAGTCTACGCTCGGCAAGAAGCAGCGGTCTGATAGGCTAATGGAAACAGGTGGAGCTCTGCTATCCTGAACCTTTATCGATGTCCAGTTTGATACTTTTGCCACGCACTCCTTCATAAATGGAGCGAAAGTTTACATAGCCGCCAATGACATGAGGCGACGAGCTATCAAAATGCACCCACTTAAAGCAGTTAAACCTTTCGGAGGAACAATGCCGCTAAATCACTCATCGCAATACGCCGAACTCAGTAACGAACACTTTCAAGCCATTGGCAGGCTGGCTGTTGAATGGTCTAATATTGAATTCCTACTAGGTGTATTGCTATCTCGATTATTGGTAACACCAGAGTTTTTGGCTCGTACTTACACGGATCGATTGTCCGGAGCAGCGCGTCAAGATGCTATAAATGAAGCTTGCAAAATACACAGCTATCGATATAGCTATCAGATGATAAGCGAGGAGCAGATCAAAAAAATCTTAGACGTGAATAATGAAATTACTCCACTCAGAGCAGCCAGGAACAAATTTGCACATTTTTGCTGGTCACGAAGCAGTGATGAAGAGATTTTCGGCACAAATTTTTCTGGCGGTATTCCTATGGGGAGCAAGTACAATAAAAGCTTTGTTTCTTTCACCGTGGCAGAGCTTGATGAGATTCACAAGAAGGCATATGCAATTGTCGATGTGTTGTCAGACCTAATTCTGAATCTCCCAGAGATGGAAGAGGTAGCTCTAGGTAGCAAAGTTAAGCTCCTCCGAGAGTGAACACATGTTCAATTATCGATACTGGCCAAGATTAATTTTTTATCTTCCTCGGCTTTTAGAGTAGCTAATGAACGGCAGCTTTTGGCCGAAAGCAGACATTTACGACACATGTCCTTCGGTTGATCAAAAGCAATCAATCACGTCCCAGGCGATCCATACCCATCGCCCAACTGAACCATCCAAATAACTACCCCCTATAAAAATCACGGCCTCATCAACCTAGGCATCTCCACCCCCTCCCCCAACCTCTCCACCTCCTGTCTCTTATACACATCT
>NZ_QWFC01000047.1:0-346822 GCF_003576265.1 Pseudomonas sp. 91RF | reverse complement strand
TCGTCTGCGACGGTACGGATGAAGCGGCCGAGCGTATCGCTCGCGTGCTGCACAACGACCCGGGCACTGGTGTGATGCGTCACGCCGATGCCGGTTACCAGATCGCCATTGACTGTGCCAAGGAGCAAGGGCTGAACCTGCCGATGATCACCGGCAAATAAAACCTGGGGGAGCGAGCGTGCTCGCTCCCGCGAAGCCAATACAACAACAAAACCCAGAACAATCCACAGAGGTTGAATCATGGCTGGCAACACCGATCGTGCAAGCAACAAACCGTTGATCGAAAGGCGTTCGATCGACTACATCCCGGAAGCGGAAAGACACGGTCGTCTGTTCAGTCAGTTCACCCTGTGGATGGGTGCCAACCTGCAAATCACCGCGATTGTCACCGGGGCCCTGGCCGTGGTGCTGGGCGGTGACGTGTTCTGGTCGCTGATCGGTCTGTTGATCGGTCAACTGCTGGGCGGCGGCGTCATGGCGCTGCACGCGGCGCAAGGGCCGAAGCTGGGCCTGCCGCAGATGATTTCCAGCCGTGTGCAGTTCGGGGTTTATGGTGCGGCGATTCCGATCGTGCTGGTGTGCCTGATGTACCTCGGCTTCACCGCGACCGGCACCGTACTGTCGGGTCAGGCGCTGGGCCAGTTGTTCGGGGTCAGCGACACCGTTGGCATCCTGCTCTTCGCCAGCGTCATCGTGGTGGTCACGGTGCTCGGCTATCGGGTGATCCACTGGATCGGCCGTATCGCCAGTGTCATCGGTGTGATTGCTTTCGTTTACCTGTTCAGCCGTCTGATGAGTCAGGTGGACGTCGGCGCACTTCTGCAAATCCGTCACTTCAGCTGGAGCAGCTTCCTGCTGGCGGTGTCGCTGGCAGCGTCCTGGCAGATCGCCTTCGGCCCTTATGTGGCGGACTACTCGCGTTACCTGCCGAGCAAGGTTTCCTCGGTGAAAACCTTCTTCGCTGCCGGTGCCGGTTCGGTGATCGGCGCGCAAGTGGCGATGATTCTCGGTGTGTTCGCGGCGGCTTCGGCCAACGGCCAGTTCGCCGGTCATGAAGTGGCTTACATCGTCGGTCTGGGCGGCACGGGCGCCACCGCCGCGCTGCTGTATTTCAGCATCGCGTTCGGCAAGGTGACCATCTCCACCCTGAACTCCTACGGCAGCTTCATGTGCATCGCGACCATCATCAGCGGCTTCCGTGGCCACCTGACTGTCACCCGGATGCAGCGTCTGGTGTTCGTGCTGGTGATCGTCGGTGCCGCGACCCTGATCGCCTTGCTCGGCCAGCACTCGTTCCTCGGGGCGTTCAAGTCTTTCATCCTGTTCCTGCTGGCGTTCTTCACGCCGTGGAGCGCGATCAATCTCGTGGACTACTACTGCATTACCCGTGAGCACTACGACGTCCCGGCGCTGGCCGATCCGAACGGTCGCTACGGTCGCTGGAACCTCCTGGGGATCAGCGTCTATGTGTTCGGTGTGCTGGTGCAGCTGCCGTTCATCTCCACCAAGTTCTATACCGGTCCGCTGGTGGCCGCACTGGGTGATGTGGATATCTCGTGGATCATCGGTCTGGTGCTGCCCGCTGCGCTTTACTACGTGTGCGCCAAGAAATGGCACGGCAGCGTGCCCGATCGCCTGATTCTGCCGGTCGAGCAGAACAGCGTTGTACAACCTGAAGCAAACGGGACCGGCCGCGCTGCGGCGCAGGCCTGATCTGGACGTGGACAGGGCTGGATGCCTCTTGAACTGCCGTAAGCCAATTCATGATTAGGAGCGTCACAACAATGAAATCGAACAAGACCCTGCTGACCACATTGCTGTCCATGGGCCTGCTGGCCAGTGCCGGCGCCACCCAGGCCGCCGGTTGGTGCGAATCCGGCAAACCGGTGAAATTCGCCGGCCTGAACTGGGAAAGCGCGATGTTGCTGACCGACGTGCTGCAAGTCGTGCTGGAGAAAGGTTACGACTGCAAGACCGACAGCCTGCCAGGCAACTCCATCACCATGGAAAACGCCCTGAGCAGCAACGATATTCAAGTGTTCGCCGAAGAGTGGGTCGGCCGCAGCGAGGTCTGGAACAAGGCCGAGAAGGCCGGCAAGGTCGTCGGTGTCGGCGCGCCGGTGGTTGGTGCGGTGGAAGGCTGGTACGTGCCGCGCTACGTGATCGAAGGCGATGCCAAGCGCAAGATCGAAGCCAAGGCGCCGGACCTGAAAAACATCGCTGACCTGGGCAAATACTCGGCGATCTTCAAGGATGCCGAAGAGCCGTCCAAGGGCCGCTTCTACAACTGCCCGGCCGGCTGGACCTGCGAGCTGGACAACAGCGAAATGCTGAAAAGCTACGGCCTGGAAAACAGCTACACCAACTTCCGTCCGGGCACCGGCCCGGCGCTGGATGCGGCGGTGCTGTCGAGCTACAAGCGCGGCGAGCCGATCCTGTTCTACTACTGGTCGCCAACCCCGCTGATGGGCCAGATCGACGCGGTCAAACTGGAAGAGAAACCGGGCGTCGACAAGCGCGTGACCATCAAGGTCGGCCTGTCCAAGACCTTCCACGAGGAAGCCCCGGAGCTGGTGGCCGTGCTGGAAAAGGTCAACCTGCCGATCGACCTGCTGAACCAGAACCTGGGTCGCATGACCAAGGAGCGGATCGAGTCGCCGAAGCTGGCGAAAATCTTCCTCAAGGAACATCCTGAGGTCTGGCATGCGTGGGTCAGCGACGACGCTGCCAAGAAAATCGACGCGGCGCTGTAGGTCGATACCTCCCGGCTAACCGTGAGGCTGGCCGGGAGAATTGCCGTCATCGCTTGATTGAGATTTCTGATTGAGAGCCGCTTATGTTTCCCGAACGCTTTACGTTTTCCATCGCCGACTGGGTCAACGGTTGGGTCGATGCACTGGTCACCAACTACGGTGACGTGTTCCGCCATATCTCCGACACCCTGCTGTGGGCCATCGTCAACCTTGAAGGCCTGCTGCGCGCCGCACCGTGGTGGTTGATGCTGGCCATCGTCGCGGGTGTTGCCTGGCACGCCACGCGCAAGGTCGTGACCACCGCCGTGATCGTTGGTCTGTTGTTCCTGGTGGGCGCCGTCGGCCTGTGGGACAAACTCATGCAGACGCTGGCGCTGATGATGGTCGCCACAGTCATTTCGGTGCTGATCGGCGTGCCGCTAGGGATCCTCTCGGCCCGCAGCAATCGCCTGCGTTCGTTCCTGATGCCGCTGCTCGACATCATGCAGACCATGCCCAGCTTCGTGTACCTGATCCCGGTGCTGATGCTGTTCGGCCTGGGCAAGGTGCCGGCGATTTTCGCCACCGTGATCTACGCTGCGCCGCCGCTGATCCGCCTGACCGATCTGGGCATCCGCCAGGTCGACGGTGAAGTGATGGAGGCCATCAACGCTTTCGGCGCCAACCGCTGGCAGCAACTGTTCGGCGTGCAACTGCCGCTGGCCCTGCCGAGCATCATGGCCGGGATAAACCAGACCACCATGATGGCCCTGTCGATGGTGGTGATCGCCTCGATGATCGGTGCCCGTGGCCTGGGTGAAGATGTGCTGGTAGGCATCCAGACCCTCAACGTCGGACGCGGCCTTGAAGCCGGTCTGGCGATCGTGATTCTCGCAGTGGTCATCGACCGTATTACCCAGGCGTATGGTCGGCCACGGCATGAGGTGAGCAAATGAGCAACGCAACCGTGAGCAAGATCGAAGTCAAAAACGTCTTCAAGATTTTCGGCAACCGTTCCAGGGACGCGCTGGCCATGGTCGGCCAGGGCAAGACCAAGGAGCAGGTGCTGAACGAGACCGGTTGCGTGGTCGGGGTCAACGACCTTTCCCTGAGCATCGGCACCGGCGAGATCTTCGTGATCATGGGTCTGTCCGGCTCCGGCAAATCCACGCTGGTGCGCCACTTCAACCGCCTGATCGACCCGACCAGCGGCGCGATCCTGGTGGACGGCGTGGACATCCTGCAATACGACATGGACGCCCTGCGCGAATTTCGCCGGCACAAGATCAGCATGGTGTTCCAGAGCTTCGGCCTGCTGCCGCACAAGACCGTGCTCGACAACGTCGCCTACGGCCTGAAAGTGCGCGGCGAGAGCAAGCAACTGTGCGCCGAGCGCGCGCTGCACTGGATCAACACCGTGGGCCTCAAGGGCTACGAAAACAAATACCCGCACCAGCTCTCCGGCGGCATGCGCCAGCGTGTCGGCCTGGCCCGCGCGCTGGCGGCGGACACCGACATCATCCTGATGGACGAGGCGTTCAGCGCCCTCGACCCGCTGATCCGCGCCGAGATGCAGGACCAGTTGCTGGAGCTGCAAAAGACCCTGCACAAGACCATCGTCTTCATCACCCACGACCTCGACGAGGCCGTGCGCATCGGCAACCGCATCGCGATCCTCAAGGACGGCCGCCTGATCCAGGTCGGCACGCCGAAAGAGATCCTGCATTCGCCGGCGGACGAATATGTCGATCGCTTCGTGCAGCGGCGGGCGGCGGTGGTTTAAGCAGATTTGTGTTGACTGGGCCGGCCTCATCGTCGGAGCGCCGCCCGGAGCAGGCTCGCTCCCACAGTTGGAATGTGTACCCCTGTGGGAGCGAGCCTGCTCGCGATAGCGTCGGTAAAGCTGCATCAAGGTTCGGATGAGGTTGAAGATGTCCCAGGCTCAAAAAATCGTTATCGCCGACGCCCCGATGCGTTGGCAGGATGTGGTCGCGGTAGCCCGTCATGGCGCGCAGCTCGAGCTGTCGGCCCAGACCTGGGCGCGCATCGAAAATGCTCAGGGCATCGTCCAGCGCATCGTCGCCAGCGGCGAGCGCGCCTATGGCGTCAATACCGGGCTGGGCGGTCTGTCCAATGTCTCGCTGCAGGGCGAACAACTCAGCCAGTTGTCGCGCAACACCTTGCTCAGCCATGCCTGCGGCGTCGGCCCGGTACTGGCCGACGAGCAGACCCGCGCCATCATGTGCGCCGCAATCCGCAACTACAGCCACGGCAAATCCGGGATACATCGCCAAGTAGTCGAAGCACTGCTGGCGTTGCTCAATCGCGGTATCACTCCGCAAGTGCCGTCCCAGGGTTCGGTCGGATACCTGAGCCATATGGCGCACATCGGCATCGCGCTGCTGGGCGTGGGCAATGTCAGCTATCGCGGGCAAGTAATCTCCGCGCAGCAGGCGTTGGCCGAAGAAGGCCTGCAACCGGTGCAACTCGGGGCGAAGGATGGTTTGTGCCTGGTCAACGGCACGCCGTGCATGACCGGTCTCGGCTGCCTGGCGATTGCCGATGCCACGCGGCTGGTGCAATGGGCCGACGTGGTCGGTGCCATGAGTTTCGAAGCGCAACGCGGCCAGATCGCCGCGTTCGACGCCGAGATCATCGCGCTCAAGCCGCACCCGGGCATGCAGCAGGTCGGCGTCAATCTGCGGGCGCTGCTCGATGGCAGTGAAGTGATCGCGTCGAGCAAAGGCATTCGCACCCAGGATGCGCTGAGCATCCGCTCGATCCCGCAGGTGCACGGCGCCGCACGCGATCAACTGGAGCACGCGATCAAACAGATCGAAACCGAACTCAACGGCTGCACCGACAACCCGTTGCTGCTGGGCACGCCGGATGACTTCCGTGTCATGTCCCAGGCCAACCCGCACGGGCAATCGGTGGCGCTGGCGGCGGACTTGCTGGCGATCTCGATGGCTGAAATCGGCTCGATTGCCGAGCGGCGTCTGGACCGTTTGATCAACCCGCACGTCAGTGGTCTGCCGGCGTTTCTGGTGGCCAATCCGGGGGTTAACTCCGGGATGATGATCGTGCAATACGTCGCCGCGTCGCTGTGCGCGGAAAACCGTCAGTTGGCGCAACCGGCGGTGCTCGACAACTACGTCACTTCCGGCCTGCAGGAAGACCACCTGAGCATGGGCACCAACGCCGCGCTGAAGCTGCATCGCGCACTGGAAAACTGCACGCAGATCCTCGCCATCGAGTACCTGCTGGCGGCTCAGGCCTTTGAATTTCTCAAGGAACAGCGCTTTGGCGCCGGCACCGATGTGGCGTGGCGACTGCTGCGCGAGAAGGTCCCTGCTTACGATCAGGACCGCTGGCTGGCGCCGGATATCGCTGCTGCAGCGAGCGTGTTGAAAGACCCGGATCTGTTGCACAACGTACTGCCGAATTTGCACTGACAATTACCCATACCAGCGTGCCAAGGCGCGGATCGTCCAAAAGACGAGAGGCGACGGATAACGGAATGCTCCGGAGCGACTGGTAGTTTCTCTTTATTCAAGAGACGAACTCACAAAAGGAGCACATAAATGACTGCGCTGAACCTGATCCCCGGCCAACTGAGCCTGGCCCAACTGCGTGATGTCTACCAGCAACCGGTCAAGCTGACTCTCGACAACAGCGCCTCGGCCCAGATCGAAGCCAGCGTCGCCTGCGTCGAGCAGATCCTCGCCGAGAACCGCACCGCCTACGGCATCAACACCGGTTTCGGCCTGCTGGCCTCGACCCGCATCGCCAGCGAAGACCTGGAAAACCTCCAGCGTTCGCTGGTGCTGTCCCACGCTGCCGGCGTTGGTCAGCCGATCAGTGATGAGCTGGTGCGCCTGATCATGGTGCTCAAGGTCAACAGCCTGAGTCGTGGTTTCTCCGGCATCCGTCGCGTGGTGATCGACGCGCTGATCACCCTGATCAACGCCGAGGTTTACCCGCACATTCCGCTGAAAGGTTCGGTCGGTGCGTCCGGTGACCTGGCACCGCTGGCGCACATGTCGCTGGTGCTGCTGGGCGAGGGCAAGGCGCGCTACAAGGGTGAGTGGATGGAAGCGACCGAGGCGCTGAAAGTCGCCGGTCTGACCCCGCTGACACTGGCTGCCAAAGAAGGTCTGGCGCTGCTCAACGGCACCCAGGTGTCTACCGCATTCGCGCTGCGCGGTCTGTTTGAAGGTGAAGACCTGTTTGCCGGCGCACTTGCGCTGGGCGGTCTTACAGTTGAAGCAGTATTGGGCTCGCGCTCGCCGTTCGACGCACGCATCCACGCCGCCCGTGGCCAGAAAGGCCAGATCGACACCGCCGCCGCTTACCGCGATCTGCTCGGTGAGCGCAGCGAAGTCTCCGACTCGCACCAGAACTGCGAAAAGGTTCAGGATCCGTACTCGCTGCGTTGCCAGCCACAGGTCATGGGCGCCTGCCTGACCCAGTTCCGTCAAGCCGCTGAAGTGCTGGTCATTGAAGCCAACGCGGTCTCCGACAACCCGCTGGTATTTGCCGCTGAAGGCGACGTGATTTCCGGCGGCAACTTCCACGCTGAACCCGTGGCCATGGCTGCTGACAACATGGCTTTGGCCATCGCTGAAATCGGCTCACTGAGCGAGCGTCGCATCTCGCTGATGATGGACAAGCACATGTCGCAACTGCCGCCGTTCCTGGTGGCCAATGGCGGCGTGAACTCCGGTTTCATGATTGCCCAGGTGACTGCGGCGGCACTGGCCAGCGAGAACAAGGCGCTGGCCCATCCGCACTCGGTGGACAGCCTGCCGACCTCCGCCAACCAGGAAGACCACGTGTCGATGGCCCCGGCTGCCGGCAAGCGTTTGTGGGAAATGGCCGAGAACACCCGCGGCATTCTCGCGGTGGAATGGCTGGCGGCGGTGCAGGGTCTGGACCTGCGCAACGGCCTGAAGACTTCGACCAAACTGGAACAGGCCCGGGGAATCCTGCGTCGCGAGGTGCCGTTCTACGAGAAGGACCGCTTCTTCGCGCCGGACATCAATGCGGCGAGCGAGCTGCTGGCTTCGCGCATTCTGACTGAACTGGTTCCGGCGAAACTGCTGCCGAGCCTGTGATGCACTCATCGCCAGCAGGCTGGCTCCCACAAGAGCACCGCGCAACCTGTGGGAGCCAGCCTGCTGGCGATTCGATTTTGAATACTGTGGAGACTAAGGGATGAAAACCCTCTGGCAACACTGCCACGTCGCAACCATGGCGCAAGGCGTCTACTCGATCATCGAGGATGCGGCCATCGTGACGTCCGGTGCACACATCGAGTGGATCGGCCCGCGCACTCAATTGCCGTCCGGCGAATACCCGGCGGTCAACGATCTGCAAGGCGCGTGGGTCACCCCCGGCCTGATCGACTGCCACACCCACACCGTGTTCGGCGGTAATCGCAGCGGCGAGTTCGAGAAACGCCTGCAAGGCGTCAGCTACGCCGAGATCGCTGCAGCCGGTGGCGGCATCGCCAGCACCGTGCGCGCCACCCGCGAAGCGTCGGAAGACGAACTGTTCGCCAGCGCCGCCAAACGCCTGAAAAGCCTGATGCGCGATGGCGTGACCACAGTCGAAATGAAATCCGGCTATGGCCTCGATCTGGCCAGCGAGCGCAAGATCCTGCGAGTCATCCGTCGCCTCGCCGACGAGCTGCCGATCAGCGTGCGCAGCACCTGCCTGGCCGCTCATGCGCTGCCACCGGAATACAAGGATCGCGCTGACGATTACATCGATCACATCTGCGCCGAGATGCTGCCTGCGCTGGCTGCCGAAGGGCTGGTGGACGCGGTGGATGCCTTCTGCGAATACCTGGCGTTCTCCCCGGAGCAGGTCGAGCGGGTGTTCATCACCGCGCAAAAACTCGGTCTGCCGGTGAAGCTGCACGCCGAGCAACTTTCGTCGCTGCACGGTTCCAGCCTCGCGGCGCGCTATCACGCATTGTCCGCCGATCACCTGGAGTTCATGGATGAAGACGACGCCATCGCCATGGCCAAGTCCGACACCGTCGCGGTGTTGTTGCCGGGCGCGTTCTACTTCCTGCGTGAAACCCAGTTGCCGCCGATGGAAGCACTGCGCAAGCACAAGGTGAAAATCGCCATCGCCAGCGACCTCAACCCCGGCACGTCGCCGGCGCTGTCGTTGCGCCTGATGCTGAACATGGCCTGCACCTGTTTCCGCATGACCCCGGAAGAAGCTTTGGCCGGCGCCACGATTCATGCGGCGCAAGCCCTGGGCATGGCCGATACCCACGGTTCGCTGGAAGTTGGCAAGGTCGCGGATTTCGTCGCCTGGCAGATCGACCGGCCGGCGGACCTGGCGTACTGGCTGGGCGGTGAACTGGACAAACGCGTCGTGCGTCACGGCGTTGAATCAAGTCTGTAGGAGAGCGGTTGTGGATAAGGTTCTGAACTTCAAACAAGGTCGCGTACCGCTGCTGATCAGCATGCCTCACGCGGGTGTGCGCCTGACCCCGGCGGTCGAGGCCGGGTTGATCCCGGACGCGAAAAGCCTGCCGGACACCGACTGGCATATTCCGCAGCTCTACGACTTCGCCGCCGAACTGGGCGCCAGCACCCTGGCGGCCGAGTACTCGCGGTTCGTCATCGACCTGAACCGGCCGTCCGACGACAAGCCGTTGTATGCCGGTGCCACCACCGGGCTGTACCCGGCGACGCTGTTCGATGGCATTCCGTTGTTCAAGGAAGGCAAGGAACCGTCGAAAGAAGAACGCGCGACCTATCTGGAGCAGATCTGGACGCCGTACCACCGCACCTTGCAGGAAGAGCTGGCGCGGCTGAAGGCCGAGTTCGGTTACGCACTGTTGTTCGATGCGCACTCGATCCGTTCGATCATCCCGCACCTGTTCGACGGCAAGCTGCCGGACTTCAACCTCGGCACCTTCAACGGCGCCAGCTGCGATCCTCAACTGGCCACGCAACTGGAAGCGATCTGCGCACGCCACGGCGATTACAGCCATGTGCTGAACGGACGCTTCAAGGGCGGCCACATCACCCGTCACTACGGCAAACCGGCCGAAAACATCCACGCCGTGCAACTGGAACTGGGCCAGTGCACCTACATGGAAGAGTTCGAACCGTTCCGCTACCGCGCCGATCTGGCGGAGCCGACGCGGGTGGTGCTCAAGGAGTTGCTGCAGGGGCTGCTCGCGTGGGGCAAAACCCACTACGCCGCATAAGGTTCCCCCCTGTGGGAGCGAGCCTGCTCGCGATAGCATCATTACATTCAACATCTCGTTGACTGACAGAACGCTATCGCGAGCAGGCTCGCTCCCACAGTTTTTGGTGGTCACAAGAAAGGGGCCGACAGTCGCCACCGTGCAAATCCCGGTCGCCACAGGTCGCTTTTCCGTCTCGCCTGCTGCGTAATGTTTCGGCCACGGTGCAAGAAGACACCGATCCGAACAATAAACCGCTGCCGCACGAGACGATCCCACATGAAAAAACTGTTCACTCGTTGTGCGTTAATCCTCACCGGCAGTGCGCTGCTCAGCGCCGGCGCCATGGCTTCCGACGATGCTTCCTGCAAAACCGTGCGCATGGGCGTGGTCAACTGGACCGACGTGATCGCCACCAGCGGCATGGCCGACGTGCTGCTCAACGGCCTCGGCTACGAAAGCAAGCAGACCAGCGCCGTGCAGCAAATCATCTTTGCCGGCATCCGCGACAAACGACTCGATATCTTCCTCGGCTACTGGAAACCGGCGATGGACAAGAACATCGCGCCGTTCCTCGCTGCCAATCAAGTCAAAGTGATGGACAAGCCCAGTCTGGCCGACGCCCAGGCAACCCTGGCAGTGCCGGACTACGTTGCGGCGGCGGGGCTGAAGACCTTCGGCGACATTGCGAAATTCAAGGATCAACTCGGCGGCAAGATCTACGGCATCGAGCCCGGCAGCGGCGCCAACACCACGATCAAGACCATGATCGAAACCAACCATTTCGGCCTGAAGGATTTCAAGATCATCGAGTCCGGTGAAGCCGGCATGCTCGCCGCCGTGCAGCGGGCGGTGAATCGCAAGGAGTTCGTGGTGTTCGTTGGCTGGACCCCGCACCCGATGAACATCAACATGAAAATCACCTACCTGACCGGCAGCGAAGACGTCTACGGCCCGAACGAAGGCGCCGCCACCGTTTCCACGGTCACCGCGCCGGATTACGCCGAGCGCTGCCCGAACGTCCATCGACTGCTGGAAAACCTGACCTTCACCGCCGCTCAGGAAAGCCAGTTGATGGTGCCGATCATGGAGCGCAAGACACCGCAGGACGTGGCGAAGAACTGGCTGCGTGAACATCCGCAAGATCTGCAGCGCTGGCTGGCGGGTGTCAGCAGTTTCGACGGCAAGGACGGCGTGGCCACGGTCCAGGCCAGCCTGAAAAACTGATGGGCACTTATCCGCTTTCTCCGGCGATGGCGGCGTTTGTCGCCAGAACCGAAAGCTTCGCCAGCGATGAAAGCAGCTTCGCCGGATTGCGCCGGGGTTATGACGAGATGTGCCGGGCGTTCACTCCGCCGCGCCCGGCAGGACTTGAGGTAGAGGACTTTCGGTTGGGGGCGGTGCCGGTTCGCGCTTATCGCCCACCTGCGGCGTCACCATCCTGCGTGGTGTACCTGCACGGTGGCGGCTGGGTGGTCGGCGGGCTGGATTCCCACGACTTTATCTGCTGCGAACTGGCCATGGCGCTGGGGGCTATGGTGGTGGCGGTGGATTACCGGTTGGCGCCGGAGCATCCGTTTCCCGCCGGGTTCGACGACTGCCTGAGTGTCTGGCGTGCCCTGCGCAGCGGATCGTTCGGCTTCGACCGCGAGCGGATGCTGGTGGCCGGCGACAGCGCAGGTGGCAATCTCGCCGCTGCATTGTGTCTGGCTCTGCGCGATGCCGGCGAGCCGTTGCCCAGTGCCCAAGTGCTGATCTATCCCGGACTGGGCGGTGACGAGCATCTGCCGTCACGCAGCGAATGCGCCGATGCGCCGTTACTCTCCAGCAGCGACGTGGATTGTTATCACGCGTTGTACCTGCGCGGCACACCAAAACCGAATGCCCGGGCCATGCCGTTGCTTGCCGATGACTTAAGCGGACTGCCCCCGGCCTGGATCGCCGTGGCGCAGTTCGATCCGTTGCGCGACGACGGTGTGCGCTACGCCGAACGACTGTCCGCCGCCGGGGGCGAGGCCACGCTGTATTACGGCGAAGGGCTGGTGCACGGCTGCCTGCGGGCGCGGCATCAGGTCGCCGAAGTCGATCGCCTCTACGAAAACCTGCTGGGGTTCATGGCTGACAAAATGTGACAGCGTGCGGGCATGCTCATTGACGTAAATCGGGTTTATGATGCCGGACGGCAGAATAATAGAAGTCCCCCCAGGGATGACCTCGACCCCTTACGGAGCGCGCAATGCAGACTTTGTTTCCGCAGATCAAACCTCACGCACGGCACGATCTGGCCGTCGACGACACCCATACGCTGTACGTCGACGAAAGCGGTTCACCGGAAGGTTTGCCGGTGGCGTTCATCCACGGTGGCCCGGGCGCGGGGTGCGATGCCCAGAGCCGTCGCTACTTTGATCCGAATCTGTATCGCATCGTCACCTTCGACCAGCGTGGCTGCGGACGCTCCACCCCCCACGCCAGCCTGGAAAACAACACCACCTGGGATCTGGTCGAAGACCTTGAGCGCATTCGCAAACACCTGGGCATCGATAAATGGGTGCTGTTCGGCGGCTCCTGGGGTTCGACCCTGGCGCTGGCTTACGCGCAGACCCACCCGGAGCGCGTGCTTGGTCTGATCCTGCGTGGGATCTTTCTCTGCCGCCCGCAGGAAATCGAATGGTTCTACCAGGCAGGGGCCAGCCGTCTGTTCCCCGATTACTGGCAGGACTACCTCGCGCCGATCCCGCTGGACGAGCGCGACGACCTGCTCAGCGCTTTCCACAAACGCCTGACCGGCAACGACCAGATCGCCCAGATGCATGCCGCCAAGGCCTGGTCGACCTGGGAAGGACGCACCGCGACCCTGCGCCCGAACCCGCTGGTGGTCGACCGTTTCTCCGAGCCGCAGCGCGCCTTGTCGATTGCGCGGATCGAATGCCACTACTTCACCAACAATGCCTTCCTCGAACCGGACCAGCTGATTCGCGACATGGGCAAGATCGCTCATCTGCCGGGCGTGATCATCCATGGCCGTTACGACGTGATCTGCCCGCTCGACAATGCCTGGGAACTGCATCAGGCCTGGCCGAACAGCGAGCTGCAGGTGATCCGCGATGCCGGTCACGCCGCGTCCGAACCAGGCATCACCGATGCACTGGTGCGCGCCGCCAGCAAAATGGCCCGGCGCCTGCTCGACCTGCCGCCCGAAGAAGCATGAAGGGGCTTTTGCAGCGCGTGAAAGGCGCGCGGGTCGAAGTGGCGGGAGAGGTAGTCGGCAGCGTCGATCAGGGTTTACTGGTGCTGGTGGCGGTCGAACCCGACGACACGCAGGCCAGCGCCGACAAACTTCTGCATAAGCTGCTTAACTATCGAGTATTCAGTGACGCCGAGGGCAAGATGAATCTGTCTTTGGCGGATGTGGGCGGCGGGCTGCTGCTGGTCTCTCAGTTCACCCTGGCTGCCGACACCAAAAGCGGGCTGCGTCCGAGTTTCTCGACCGCTGCCCCTCCGGCGCTGGGCGAGGAATTGTTCGACTATCTATTAAGCAAAGCGAAACAGATGCATGGCACTGTGGCATCAGGTAGATTCGGCGCGGATATGCAGGTGCACCTGGTCAACGATGGCCCGGTAACCTTCCTGTTACAGACATGAAAGCGCTTGAAACAAGTTTTTAAGGGCTTTTCGACTGAAAACAGGGAATTTTCGCGATAAATACTTTGTTACCCCTGATGCGTTGTCACGCGGGCTACTAGATAATCGCGCGCTACGGGGATCAGCGTTCGTTGGTCCATTTTGACTTAGGTAGAGACTTGTCCGGATCCGATTGGGGAATCATTTTGCCCCAGCGGAGTCGGAACAATGCTCGCCAACTTGGCAAGGGTGCCCTGCAAGGCCGGTATTTTTGTACCGAAAACCTCACAGGCACTTCATCTGGCCGTTGGTTTATTGATCTGTTTTCGGCGAGGGTTGCTCGTGATTGTTAGTCCCTGTAATGCAGCAAAATTGTCTGCCAAACGCTTGCGCAGCGCTCTGGTAGCGGGCTCGGCAGTACTCTGCCTGCTCAGCGCCGGCCAGCTTTGGGCATTCAATCTTGACGATGTGTCGGCCAAGGCCAAAGAGCTGGCCGGGCAGAAATTCGAAGCCCCGCGCAGCAACCTGCCGAACGAATTCCGTGACATGAAGTTCGCGGATTATCAGAAAATTCGTTTCCGCACCGAAAAGGCCGAGTGGGCTGATCAGAAGACCCCGTTCAAGCTGTCCTTCTATCATCAGGGCATGCACTTCGATACACCGGTGAAAATCAACGAAATCACCGCGAACACCGTCGAAGAGATCAAATACGATCCGTCTCGCTTCGATTTCGGCGATCTGCAGTTCGATCCGAAGGCCACCGAACAACTGGGCTACGCCGGTTTCCGTGTCCTGTACCCGATCAACAAGGCGGACAAGCAAGACGAGATCATGACGATGCTGGGCGCGAGCTATTTCCGCGTCGTCGGCAAGGGTCACACCTACGGTCTGTCGGCCCGTGGCCTGGCGATCGATACCGCTCTGCCGTCCGGCGAAGAGTTCCCGCGTTTCCGCGAGTTCTGGGTGCAGCAGCCGAAGCCGGGCGACAAGCACCTGGTGATCTTCGCCCTGCTGGACTCGCCGCGTGCTACCGGTGCGTACCGTCTGATCGTGCGTCCGGGCAGCGACACCATTGTCGACGTCAAAGGCCAGATGTTCCTGCGTGACAAGGTCGGCAAACTCGGCATCGCGCCGCTGACCAGCATGTTCCTGTTCGGCGCCAACCAGCCGTCGAAAGTGCTCAACTACCGTCGCGAACTGCACGACTCCAGCGGTTTGTCGATCCATGCCGGCAACGGCGAGTGGATCTGGCGCCCACTGAACAACCCTAAACATCTGGCCGTGAGCCAGTTCAGCGTCGAGAACCCGCGTGGTTTCGGCCTGCTGCAACGTGGCCGTGACTTCAGCCACTACGAAGACCTCGACGACCGCTACGACAAGCGTCCAAGCGCCTGGATCGAGCCGAAGGGCGAGTGGGGCAAGGGTACTGTCGATCTGGTAGAGATTCCTACCGCCGATGAAACCAACGACAACATCGTTGCCTTCTGGAACCCGGAAAAACAGCCGGAGCCGGGCCAGCCGCTGGACTTCGCGTACCGCATGCACTGGACTAACAACGAGTCCAACATTCACGCCATCGACAGTGCCTGGGTCGAGCAGACCCTGCGTTCTACCGGTGACGTCAAGCAATCGAACCTGATCCGGCAGCCGGATGGCACCGTTGCCTACCTGGTGGACTTCGAAGGTCCGTCCCTGGCGGCATTGGCGCCGGATGCCGATGTGCGTAGTCAGGTCAGCGTCGGTGACAACGCCGAGGTGGTCGAGAACAGCGTGCGTTACAACCCGGAAACCAAAGGCTGGCGTCTGACCCTGCGCCTGAAGGTCAAGGATGCGAGCAAGGCCACCGAAATGCGTGCTGCGCTGGTGCAACACGTGATTCCCGTGGATCTGGCCAAAACCTCGGTGCCGGCGTCGAACTCGTCCGTTGCCAAGGCCGACAAGGTTGCCGCCAAACAGCAGGAAAAAACCGACAAGGAAGCCCAGGCAGCCGAGGCCAAACAGGCCGACGCCAAGCCAGCGGCACAAGCCAAGGACAAGGCCAACAAAGACGCCAAGCAGCCAGCGGCTGCGGACGCGGCCCCAGCCACACCGGAACCGGCCTCGACTGAACAAGTCCTGACCGAGACCTGGAGCTATCAGTTGCCTGCCGATGAGTAACTCTCAAGTACAGCCAGAGACTCTGTCCGAGTATCTGGCGCATCTGCCGATGACCGACGAGCAGCGCGCGGAACTCGCGGGCTGCCAGTCCTTCAGCGAATTGCATCAACGCCTGTCGTCCTCGACGTTCGACGCACCGACCGAAGCCGCCCAGGCTTCGGTGGGCAAGCGCCTGACCCTGAGCACTGCCGAAGAGCTGGAAGACGCGGAAATGCTGGTGCTCGACGCCAGCGGCCGGGTCAGCCTCAAGGCCACGCCGCCGATCCGTCGGACCAAGGTCGTGCCGGAGCCGTGGCGCACCAACATTCTGGTGCGTGGCTGGCGCCGGCTGACCGGCCGGACCAACCCGCCGCAGCCGCCGAAAGACCAGAACGTGCTGCCGGCCGCCCGCTGGCGCACCGTCGGTTCGATCCGTCGCTACATCCTGCTGATCCTGATGCTCGGCCAGACCATCGTCGCCGGCTGGTACATGAAAGGCATCATGCCGTACCAGGGCTGGTCGTTCGTCGATCTGGAAGAAGTCCTGCATCAACCGCTGCTGCAGACCGCCACGCAAGTGCTGCCGTATGCGCTGCAGACCAGCATCCTGATCATGTTCGGGATTCTGTTCTGCTGGGTGTCGGCCGGTTTCTGGACCGCGCTGATGGGCTTCCTCGAGTTGCTCACCGGTCACGATAAATACCGGATCTCCGGTAAAAGCGCTGGCAACGAGCCGATTCCGAAAGACGCGCGCACCGCACTGGTGATGCCGATCTGCAACGAAGACGTGCCTCGGGTGTTTGCCGGTCTGCGCGCGACCTTCGAGTCCGTTGCGGCTACCGGTGACCTGGACCGCTTCGACTTCTTCGTCCTCAGCGACAGTAACGACACCGATATCTGCGTTGCCGAGCAACAGGCCTGGCTGGACGTCTGCCGTGAAGCCAAGGGCTTCGGCAAGATCTTCTATCGCCGCCGTCGCCGTCGCGTCAAACGCAAGAGCGGCAACCTCGACGACTTCTGCCGTCGCTGGGGCGGTGACTACAAGTACATGGTCGTGCTCGACGCCGACTCGGTGATGAGCGGCGAGTGCCTGACCAGTCTGGTGCGTCTGATGGAAGCCACGCCGGACGCCGGCATCATCCAGACCGCGCCGCGCGCTTCGGGCATGGACACGCTGTATGCACGCATGCAGCAGTTCGCCACTCGCGTTTACGGCCCGTTGTTCACCGCCGGCCTGCACTTCTGGCAGCTGGGTGAATCCCACTACTGGGGCCACAACGCGATCATCCGCATGAAGCCGTTCATCGACCACTGCGCCCTGGCGCCGTTGCCGGGCAAAGGTGCGTTCTCCGGTGCGATCCTCTCTCACGACTTCGTCGAAGCCGCGCTGATGCGCCGTGCCGGCTGGGGCGTGTGGATTGCCTACGATCTGCCGGGCAGTTACGAAGAACTGCCGCCGAACCTGCTCGACGAGCTCAAGCGTGACCGTCGCTGGTGCCACGGCAACCTGATGAACTTCCGCCTGTTCCTGGTAAAAGGCATGCACCCGGTGCACCGCGCGGTGTTTCTGACCGGCGTGATGTCTTACCTGTCGGCGCCGCTGTGGTTCTTCTTCCTGGTGCTGTCTACCGCGCTGCTTGCGGTGAACACGCTGATGGAGCCGCAGTACTTCCTTGAGCCGCGCCAGCTCTATCCGCTGTGGCCACAATGGCACCCTGACAAGGCCATCGCGCTGTTCTCGACGACCATCGTGCTGCTGTTCCTGCCGAAGCTGTTGAGCATCATCCTGATCTGGGCCAAGGGCGCGAAAGAGTTCGGCGGCAAGTTCAAGGTGACCCTGTCGATGCTGCTGGAGATGCTGTTCTCCATGCTGCTGGCGCCGGTGCGGATGATTTTCCACACCCGTTTCGTTCTGGCCGCGTTCCTTGGCTGGGCCGCGACCTGGAACTCGCCGCAGCGTGACGACGACTCCACGCCATGGAGCGAAGCGGTCAAGCGTCACGGTCCGCAGACCCTGCTGGGCTTCTTCTGGGCGCTGCTGGTGATCTGGCTGAACCCGAGCTTCCTGTGGTGGCTGGTGCCGATCGTCGGTTCGCTGATGCTGTCGATTCCGGTGTCGGTGATTTCCAGCCGTGTGGGCCTGGGCCTCAAATCCCGTGACGAGAGCCTGTTCCTCATCCCCGAGGAATACAATCCGCCACAGGCACTGCTGGCCACCGATCAGTACACCCACGAAAACCGCTGGCATGCGCTGAACGACGGCTTCGTCCGCGCCGTGGTCGATCCACAGCAGAACGCCCTGGCGTGCTCGCTGGCGACCTCGCGTCACGGTCAGGCCGAGCCGATCGAGTGGCTGCGTCAGGAACGTGTGCGTCACGCGATCAAGGTCGGCCCGGCCGGGCTGAACAACCATGATCGCCTGCAACTGCTGAGCGACCCGGTGGCCCTGGCCCGTCTGCACGAGCAGGTGTGGGCCGAAGGTCACGCCGAGTGGCTGGACGCCTGGCGGGCGTCGGTGAAAGCCGATCCCCATGCGCCGCTGTTGCCGCTCAAGCCTGTGAGCTTGCAGGCACAACCGGCCTGATGAAGAAACCCCGCGCAAGCGGGGTTTTTTTTGCCTGCCGAATGCTGGCATCGGTCAGCCACCCATCAAAAAACCTTGTGCAAACGGACGAGTGCGTTAGCATCCGTCCCCGAATTGGCGCACCCGGACGCTTTTGTCCATCTCTGTCGGTTTTCGCGCCGCAAACGCAATGGTTTTGGGGACTTGAAGATGAAGAAGTATCTGTCGATGCTGCTGGTCGGCGTCACGGCACTGGTTGCAGTCAATGCGGCGCAGGCCGGCGCAATCGATGACGCGGTCAAGCGCGGCACATTGAAAGTCGGCATGGATCCGACCTACATGCCGTTCGAGATGACCAACAAGCGCGGCGAGATCATCGGTTTCGAAGTCGACATCCTCAAAGCCATGTCCAAGGCCATGGGCGTCAAGCTGGAGCTGGTTTCGACCGGTTACGACGGCATCATCCCGGCGCTGATGACCGACAAGTTCGACATGATCGGCAGCGGCATGACCCTGACCCAGGAACGCAACCTGCGCCTGAACTTCAGCGAACCCTTCATCGTGGTCGGCCAGACCCTGCTGATCCGCAAGGAGCTGGAAGGCACTATCAAGTCCTACAAAGACCTGAACACCGCCGACTACCGCATCACCTCCAAGCTCGGCACCACCGGTGAAATGGTCGCCAAGAAGCTGATCGCCAAGGCCAAGTACCACGGCTACGACAACGAGCAGGAAGCCGTGCTCGACGTGGTCAACGGCAAGGCCGACGCCTTCATCTACGACGCGCCGTACAACGTGGTCGCGGTGAACAAGGTCGGCGCCGGCAAACTGGTGTTCCTCGACAAGCCGTTCACCTACGAGCCGCTGGCCTTCGGTCTGAAGAAGGGTGATTACGACAGCATCAACTTCATCAACAACTTCCTGCACCAGATCCACGAAGACGGCACCTACGATCGCATCCATGACAAGTGGTTCAAGAGCACCGAGTGGCTCAAGGACATGGAATAAGCGCTGGTCAGACTGACCGCGTCGCGCCCATCGCCAGCAGGCGGGCTCCCACATTGGAATGCGTTTCCCTGTGGGAGCGAGCCTGCTCGCGATAGCGGCCTCCCCGGCGACACAACTTTCGGATTTCGCTAAACCCATGAAACAGAAAAAAGCCCAATGGCCCTGGCACGTCCTGACCGTGCTGGTGCTGGTCGGCCTGGCTGGCGCGCTGTATTACGCCACGTCGCTGATGTCCTACGAATGGCGCTGGAACCGCGTGCCGCAGTACTTCGCCTATCAGGCCGAGGAAACCCAGCGCGCCACCGACATCTCCACCGTCAGCGAACTGGTGCGCAAGGGCGGCAGCGCGCAGGTCACCCTGCGCAACGATGCCGGTGACGAGCAGCACCTGACCGTCGACGAAAACAGCCTGCAATTCGCCCAGGGCGACGATGTGGCCGAAGGCGACGTCGTGGGCGTGACCCGGCATTGGGCGGCGGGGCCGCTGCTGTGGGGCCTGTGGACGACGCTTTGGCTGTCGGTGGTGTCCGGCGTGCTGGGGCTGCTGATCGGTCTGGCGACCGGGCTGTGCCGCTTGTCGAGCAACCCGACCCTGCGCGACCTGTCGACGATCTATGTCGAACTGGTACGCGGCACGCCGCTGCTGGTGCAGATCTTCATTTTCTACTTCTTCATCGGCACGGTGATGAACCTGTCCCGGGAGTTCGCCGGGATCGCCGCGCTGTCGCTGTTCACCGGCGCCTACGTGGCAGAAATCATCCGTTCCGGCGTGCAGTCGATTGCCCGTGGGCAGAACGAAGCGGCCCGCTCGCTGGGTTTGAGCGCCGGCCAGTCGATGCGTCATGTGGTGCTGCCGCAAGCGTTCAAACGCGTGCTGCCGCCGCTGGCCGGACAGTTCATCAGTCTGGTGAAAGACACCTCGCTGGTGTCGGTGATTGCGATTACCGAGCTGCTGAAAAGCGGTCGTGAAGTCATCACCACCTCGTTTTCGCCGTTCGAAATCCTGTTCTGCGTGGCCGGCCTGTACCTGTTGATCAACCTGCCGCTGTCGAAAATCGCCAGCCGGCTTGAGCGGAGGCTCGCGCAAAGTGATTGAAGTCCGCGATCTGGTAAAAGTCTTCGACACCCGTGGCCAGGTAGTCCGCGCCGTGGATCACGTCAGCACCAACGTCGCCAAGGGCGAGGTGCTGGTGGTGCTCGGTCCTTCCGGCTCCGGCAAGTCGACCTTCTTGCGCTGCCTGAATGGTCTGGAGGAATTCGATTCCGGTTCGGTGAGCATCGACGGCCTGCAACTGGCCGACCCGAAAACCGACGTCAACGCCTACCGCCGCGAAGTCGGCATGGTGTTCCAGCATTTCAATCTGTTCCCGCACATGACCGTGCTGGAAAACCTGTGCCTGGCGCAGAAAGTCGTGCGCAAGCGCGGCCAGAAGGAAAGTGAGGCCAAGGCTCTGGCGTTGCTGGAGAAGGTTGGAATTGCACAGAAGGCCCGCGAATACCCTTCGCGTCTGTCCGGCGGTCAGCAGCAGCGCGTGGCGATTGCCCGGGCGCTGGCGATGGACCCGAAGGTCATGCTGTTCGACGAGCCGACCTCGGCCCTCGACCCGGAAATGGTCGGTGAAGTGCTGGACGTGATGAAGAACCTGGCCGTGGAAGGCATGACCATGGTCTGCGTGACCCACGAAATGGGCTTTGCCCGTGAAGTGGCGGATCGGGTGCTGTTCTTCGATCACGGCAAACTGCTGGAAGATGCTTCGCCGACGGAATTCTTCGATGCGCCGAAGGATCCGCGAGCCCAGGCGTTCCTGCGGCAAGTCCTGTAACTGCGGCGTCTCCCGGGACGCCTTCGCGAGCGGGCTCGCTCCCACATTGGACCGCGTCCGCTCGGACAACTCGGTCGACTGTGGGAGCGAGCCTGCTCGCGAATGGCATCACCTCGGTTCACAGTGAGCCGAGGCCAATGAATCACTTCAAACCTTGAACCGCCCCACCAGCGTTTGCAGGTGAGTGCCCAGGCGCGCCAGCTCGACGCTGGACGCCGCCGTCTCTTCACTCGCTGCCGACGTCTGATCCGACACATCCCGCACGTTCAGCACGCTGCGGTTGATCTCTTCGGCCACGGCGCTCTGCTGCTCGGCCGCCGCGGCGATCTGCTGGTTCATCGCCTGAATCGCCGAGACGGTGCGGGTGATGCTTTCCAGCGAACCACCGGCACGGCGGGTCAGCTCGACGCTGTTGTCGGTCAGGGTGCGGCTGTTGTCCATGATCGTCGCCACTTGTTGGGTGCCGTTCTGCAGGCCGACGATCAGCTCTTCGATCTCTTCGGTGGACTTCTGGGTGCGCTGGGCGAGGCTGCGGACTTCATCGGCGACCACCGCAAAACCGCGACCGGCCTCACCGGCACGGGCCGCTTCGATGGCGGCGTTGAGGGCCAGCAGGTTGGTTTGCTGGGCCACGGATTTGATCACGTCGAGCACGCTGCCGATCTTGTCGCTTTCGCGCTTGAGCTCGCCCATGGCCTCGGTGGAATGGCCGACTTCAGTGGCCAGACGTTCGATCTGGGCAATCGCTTCACCGACGACCTTGTCGCCTTCGCGGGCCTGCTGGTCAGCGGCGACAGCGGCTTCCGAAGCTTCCTCGGCGTTACGTGCGACTTCCTGCACGGTGGCGGCCATTTCGTTCATGGCGGTGGCGACCTGATCGGTCTCGACTTTCTGATTGTTCACGCCGGCGCTGGTCTGTTCGGTCACGGCGGACAGCTCCTCGGCGGCGCTGGCGATCTGGGTGACGCCGTCGCTGATGCCGCCGATCAGTTCGCGCAGACCCTGGGTCATGCTCTGCATCGAGCGTTGCAGCTGGCCGAGCTCGTCGCGGCGCTGGGAGATCAGGTTGTGGGTCAGGTCGCCGGAAGCTACGCGCTCGGCGACTTTCAGGGTCTGGTTCAGCGGAATGATGATCTGCCGGGTGATCGCCCAGGCGGCCAGCAGGCCGAAAGCCACGGCCAGCAGGGTGGCGATCAGCAGCTGGTTCTTGGCGCTGGCGGCATCGGTGTCGCGTACGACGGTCTGGGATTCGGTGAGCTGCTTGCTGACATCGAGCAGGATGTCGCCCTGCACCGACATGCGGGCCAGAGCCTTGGCGCTGGCCACCTGGGAGTCGCGGAACTGGCTGACGGCAACGCGATAGGCCTTGAGCGAATCGGTGGCCTGTTGCAGGTTGGCGATGTGTTGCTCGGGCAGCTTGGCCGGCAGGGTCTCGAGGTTTTTCAGGGCGTTGTCGATGGCATCGAGGGCCGGTTGCTCGGCTTCGGTCTTGCCGCTGTAGGTGTAGCCACGGACCTGGAAGCGCGCCTGCTGGATCAGTTTGCTCAGGTCGATCACCGCGTTGAACTGGGCAACGCTGTCACCCTGCAGCATGGATTTTTCGACTTCGGCGACCTTGGCCACGGCGTTGTCGGCGGTGGCGCCCAGCTTGCTGCGGGCATCTTCGCGGTTGGCGCCGGCCTGCACCATGTCGGCGAAGGCGCGTTTGTACTCGGCGACGGCCGCCAGTTGCTGATCGACTTTCGCCGCGTCCGACGGTTGCTCGATCAGGCCGCGAGCGGTCTGCAGACCGCTGTCGAGTTTGCCGAGCAGGTCATTGACTGTGCCCGGGCCTTGTTCGCCACGACGCATTTCGTAGTCCAGACGCGCCAGGCGCAGGTCCTTGGTCAGCTCGTTGAGGCTGGAGATGAAGCCGAGTTTGTCACCGCGGCTGATGATGCCGCTCATGCCGGTCCAGCCGGTGAAGGTGATCAACAGCGTCAGCAGCAGCACCAGGCCGAAACCGATGCCCAGCTTGCGTTTGACGCTGACGTTTCCAAGATTCTCGGCTAACCAACGGTACATGCGACGACTCCCCTCGGACCACTAATTGGACTTATGGAGACTGTATCGGCTGGATGATGGCAATCTGTAACGCGATTTGTCCGGCGCCGAATGGCGCCGGCAGGTTCAGAACAGGCGGGCGAGCAGGGCGGTGACGGCGGTTTCGACCCGCAGGATGCGATCGCCGAGTTGCACCGGTTGCAGGCCGGATTTGGCCAGCAGGTCGATTTCGTAGGGAATCCAGCCACCCTCGGGGCCGATGGCCAGGGTCACCGGTTCGCTCAGGGCACGCGGGCAGGGCGGGAAGTTGCCCGGATGGCCGACCAGGCCGAGGGTGCCGTCGGTGATGGCCGGCAGGCGATCTTCAACGAACGGCTTGAAGCGCTTCTCGATGATGATTTCCGGCAGCACGGTATCGCGGGCCTGTTCGAGGCCGAGGATCAAATTCTCGCGAATCGCTTCCGGCTCCAGGAACGGCGTCTGCCAGAAGCTCTTCTCGACGCGATAGCTGTTGACCAGAATCACCTTCGACACACCCATGGTCGCTACGGTCTGGAACACCCGACGCAGCATCTTCGGGCGTGGCAGGGCGAGTACCAGGGTCAGCGGCAGCTTGGCCGGCGGTGGCTGATCGAGGGTGACCCGCAGTTCGGCTTCGCCCGCTTCCAGACGCAGCAGCTCGGCCGAGCCCATCAAGCCGTTGATACGCCCGACCCGCAGGCTGTCGCCGACTTCCGAGCGATGGACTTCCTGCATGTGAGTCAGGCGCCGGTCGCGCAGCACGACGCGGTCGGCCGCAATGAAATCGGCCTCTTCGAGCAACAGCAGGTTCATGGCTGGGTCGCTGGCGGCTGGTCGTTATGGTCGTCGACGGTTTCGTCCGGGCGCTCACGCTTGCTGACCAGGCTGCCGAACAGGATGCCGACTTCAAACAGCATCCACATCGGTACGGCCAGCAGGGTCTGGGAGAAGATGTCCGGCGGGGTCAGGATCATGCCGACCACGAAGCAACCGATGATCACGTACGGGCGGATCTTCTTCAGGTATTTGACGTCGACCACGCCGATCCACACCAGCAGCACCACGGCCACCGGGATTTCGAACGCCACGCCGAAGGCGAAGAACAGCGTCATGACGAAATCGAGATAGCTGGTGATGTCGGTCATCATTTCCACGCCGGCCGGGGTGGCCGAGGCGAAGAACTTGAAGATCAGCGGGAACACGAAGAAGTAGGCGAACGCCATGCCGGTGTAAAACAGCAGGATGCTGGAAATCAGCAACGGCACCGCCACACGCTTTTCGTGCTTGTACAGGCCCGGCGCGATGAAGCCCCAGATCTGGTGCAGGATCACCGGGATCGCGAGGAACAGCGAGACCATCATCGTCAGTTTCAGCGGCGTCAGGAACGGCGACGACACGTCGGTGGCGATCATCGTCGCGCCGGCCGGCAGGTACTGGCGCAGCGGGGTCGAGACGAAGGTGTAGATCTGCTGGGTAAAGGCGAACAGCCCGGCGAAGATGATGAAGATCGCCGCGACGCAACGCAGCAGGCGGGTGCGCAACTCGGTGAGGTGCGAAACCAGCGGCATGTGCTGGTCGTTTTCGGGAAGATCGCTCATTGTGCTCGCGGAGGCTGTGTTGGGTCGTGAGGGGCTGGCGTGGTTGGCGCAGCCGCAGGTGCTACGGGTTCGATCGGTTTCATGACCGGGGCAGCTTCAGTGGCGGTGGCAGAGACATGCTCGACGCTCGCCGTCGGTGCATGAATCGTTTGCTCCGCTACAGGTGGTGTTGGCGTCTGCTCTGCCACCGGCTGCACCGGCGTCGGCTCCTGCTGAACCGGTGGCGTGAAGATTTTCCGCGCCTCCTGTTCCAGCGACAGGATGTGTTCGTTGTGCAGTTGCCGACGGATTTCGTCGGCACCGATTTCACGTTCAACTTCCTGTTTGATCGCGTTGAAGCTGCGCTTCAGCCGCCCGACCCACAGGCCGGCGGTGCGTGCAGCGCCCGGCAAACGCTCGGGGCCCAGCACCAGCAGGGCAACGAGGCCGACGAGCAGCAGTTCAGAGAAGCTGATACCAAACATTAGTCAGTGCTCACACGTCTTTGCGGATCGGCTCTTCGACTTTCTGCGCCTGCACGTCGATGGTGTGCGGCGGGTTGGCCTGAGCGGTGGCTTGCGGCTGCGCCGGTGGCACCGGCTGCGCAGGCGTGACCGTCGGATCGGCCGGTTTTTCGTCGTCGTTCATGGCTTTACGGAAGCCCTTGATCGACTCGCCGACGTCGGTGCCGAGGTTTTTCAGTTTCTTGGTGCCGAACACCAGCACCACGACAACCAGAATGACGATCCAGTGTTTCCAGTCAAAAATGCCCATGTTGCTGTTCCTCTCTAAAAGTTGTTCAGGCGGACGGACGCGAGGCTTTCTCGACGTGTCCGGACAGGCCGAAGCGACGATCCAGTTCGTCGAGTACAGCCTGCGGATGCTGCCCCAGCTGGGCGAGCATGACCATGCTGTGGAACCACAGGTCGGCGGTTTCGTAGATTACGTCGCTGCAGTCGCCGCTGACGGCGGCGTCCTTGGCGGCGATGATCGTTTCGACCGACTCTTCGCCGACCTTTTCCAGAATCTTGTTCAGGCCCTTGTGATACAGACTAGCTACATATGAGCTGTCGGCAGCAGCGCCCTTGCGCTCTTCAAGTACCTGAGCGAGGCGGGTCAGGGTGTCACTCATGTTTGTGTCCTGCGGAGTAGATGGCGTGCGGGTCTTTCAGGACCGGGTCGACCGTTTTCCAGTCGCCGTTTTCGAAGACGCGGTAGAAGCAGCTCTGACGGCCGGTATGGCAAGCGATGTCGCCAATCTGTTCAACCATCAGGATGATCACGTCGGCGTCGCAGTCCAGACGCATTTCATGCAGGGTCTGCACATGGCCGGACTCTTCGCCCTTGCGCCACAGCTTGCCACGGGAACGTGACCAGTAGATGGCACGGTTTTCGGATGCGGTCAGCTCCAGGGCTTCGCGGTTCATCCAGGCCATCATCAGCACGCGTCCGGTCTTGTGATCCTGGGCAATCGCCGGCACCAGGCCATCGGCGTCCCACTTGATCTCGTCCAGCCAGTTTTTCATCTTCGACTCCGACAGCGAACCCGCACTTCAATAGTCGGGTTCAGGCGTTGAAACAGTGTGCCAGCCGATCACGCAACTGGCTATCGGCGAACGACCAGATACAAGCCGACTGCCACCATGATCCCGGCGGGCCAATGCCCCAGTTCATTCAGCGGGCCACCGGCGGCGAGGATCGTGCCGCCCGCCAGATGGGCGCTGCCGAGCAGGCGCAGGAACCAGTCGTCCTTGCGCTTTTTCCACGGCGGCGGCGGGTCGTTGGCGTGGGGCTGGGACATGCGCTCGAGCAGGTCGCGGGCCATGTTGGCCAGGTGCGGCAGCTGTTCGAACTGGCTCTGCACGTTGCCGATCAAGGCTTTCGGGCTGACGCGCTCGCGCATCCAGCGTTCGAGGAACGGCTGCGCGGTGTTCCACAGATCCAGATCCGGGTACAGCTGACGGCCCAGGCCTTCGATGTTCAGCAGGGTTTTTTGCAGCAGCACCAGTTGCGGCTGCACTTCCATGTTGAAGCGGCGAGCGGTCTGGAACAGGCGCATCAGTACCTGACCAAATGAAATATCTTTTAACGGTTTTTCGAAGATCGGCTCGCACACGGTACGGATCGCCGCTTCGAATTCGTTGAGTTTGGTTTCCGCCGGCACCCAGCCCGAATCGATGTGCAATTGCGCCACGCGGCGGTAGTCGCGCTTGAAGAAGGCGAACAGGTTGCGCGCCAGATAATCCTGGTCTTCCGGGGTCAGGCTGCCGACGATGCCGCAGTCGATCGCGATGTACTGCGGGCTCCACGGATTGACTGTGCTGACGAATATGTTGCCCGGGTGCATGTCGGCGTGGAAGAAACTGTCGCGGAACACCTGAGTGAAGAAGATCTCCACGCCACGTTCGGCGAGCATTTTCATGTCGGTGCGCTGGTCGGCGAGGGTCGCCAGATCCGTCACCTGAATCCCGTAGATACGCTCCATCACCAGCACTTTCGGCCGGCACCAGTCCCAATAGACTTGCGGCACATAGAGCAGCGGCGAGCCTTCGAAGTTGCGCTTCAACTGGCTGGCGTTGGCCGCCTCGCGCAACAGGTCGAGTTCGTCGTAGATGGTTTTTTCGTAGTCGCTGACCACGTCCACCGGGTGCAGCAGGCGGGCGTCGGCGGAGACCTTTTCGGCGGCGCGGGCGAGGATGAACAGCCACGCCAGATCCTGGGCGATCACCGGTTTCAGGCCCGGGCGGATCACCTTGACCACCACTTCTTCGCCGGTCTTCAGCTGTGCGGCATGCACTTGCGCCACCGAGGCCGAAGCCAGCGGTTCGACGTCGAAGCGGCTGAACACTTCGCTGATCTTCTTGCCCAGCTGTTCTTCGATCAGTTTGACCGACAGCTGCGAATCGAACGGTGGCACGCGGTCCTGCAACAGCATCAGCTCATCGGCGATGTCTTCCGGCAGCAGGTCGCGGCGGGTCGAGAGGATCTGCCCGAACTTGATGAAGATCGGTCCCAGGTCCTGCAAGGCCAGGCGCAGGCGTGCGCCACGGCTCAGGTCCAGCGGCTTGCGCGGGAACCAGCGCCACGGAAGGACATAGCGCAGCGCCAGCAGGAACCACGGCAAAGGCAGATCGAACAGCAGATCATCGAGGCGGTAGCGGATCACGACGCGCTGGATGCGCAACAGACGGCGGACGGCGAGCAGCTTCATGCGTTATCGCTTGGGTCGAGGGATCGGGAAAGGCGCTCGAAGCGCGCCTCGAGACGTTCCAGATCGAGTTTGATCCGGTCCAGTTCGCTGAAGCGGGCTTCGGCTTCGCGCTGCCCGACGAGGGTGCGCGATTCTTCGGCCAGGTATTCGGCGAGGTTCTGGTTGAGGCTGGCAAATCCTTGTTGATACCAGCGGGCGCGGCTGCGCAGGTGACCGCCGACCAGTTGCGTGGCGACCGGGCCGAGCCAGCGCGAGAGTTCGTACTCCCAGTCCAGCTCGAGGTCCTGCAGCACGCCCGCCAGTTCCAGCAGCACGCCGCTGTCGCCGTCGAGTTCGACTTCCGGTGCGTGCAGCACCGCGGTCTTGTCCTTGCTCAGGGCCAGTTTCACCAGGCTCGAAGCCGGGGCGCGCAGTGTGCAGTCGACGCCGGTTTCCCAACGGGACGCCAGCATCAGGCCTTCGTCGCTCGGCAGGATGAACAGTTGCAGCGCCGGGCTGCGGCAATCCACGGCAATCACTTTGCCGGTCAGATGCGCCAGTCTCGGCAGCGCCGTGCTGTCGAGACGCAGCACGCGATTCAGGCCGAGTTCGACGCTGGCCAGCAGCCCGGTCAGCAGCATCAGGGCTTGATGCCACGGTGCAGGGCAACGATGCCTGCGGTCATGTTGTGATAGGTCACGCGGTCGAAACCGGCGTCGACCATCATCGACTTCAGGGTTTCCTGATTCGGGTGCATGCGGATCGATTCGGCCAGGTAGCGATAGCTTTCCGAGTCGTTGGTGATCAGCTTGCCCATCAGCGGCATGAAGGCGAACGAGTAGGCGTCGTAGGCCTTGGACATCAGCGCGTTGGTCGGCTTGGAGAACTCCAGCACCAGCAGGCGGCCGCCAGGCTTGAGTACGCGAAGCATGGAGCGCAGGGCGTCTTCCTTGTGCGTCACGTTGCGCAGGCCGAAGGCGATGGTCACGCAGTCGAAATGGTTGTCCGGGAACGGCAGTTTTTCAGCGTCGGCCTGCACGAACTCGACGTTGCCCGACACGCCGACATCCAGCAGGCGGTCACGACCGACTTTGAGCATGGATTCGTTGATGTCCGCGAGAACCACCTGACCGGTCGGGCCGACCAGGTGCGAGAATTTCTTGGTCAGGTCGCCGGTGCCGCCGGCGATGTCCAGCACGCAGTTGCCGGCGCGCACGCCCGACAGCTCGATCGCGAAGCGCTTCCACAGACGGTGCATGCCGCCCGACAGAAGGTCGTTCATCAGGTCGTACTTGGCGGCCACGGAGTGGAACACCTCAGCGACTTTTTCCGCTTTCTGGCTTTCCGGAACGTTTTTGAAGCCGAAGTGAGTGGTGGGTTCGGCATCGCTGCCTTTGCGCTGATCAGTCATATCGCTGTCACCAAAAGAGAATGCGCGACATTCTAATCCCCAAGCCATGCTTTGTCTTGGAATGGCTAAAGGTAAGATGGGCAACCTTCGGGACGATTTGCCGCAGTGGCGGTCAAGATTCGTTGCAGGCATTCATAGCCCCATTCAAAAAGCAGGAGTCATTCAATGGCCCATATCAGTGTTGAGCGTGCCCACAGCCTGGGCAAGGAAGCGGCCCGCGAGAAAGCCGACAAACTGGCGCAGAAACTGTCCGATCAGTATGGCCTCGAGCCGCAGTGGGCGGGTGACACCCTGAACCTCAAGCGTTCGGGCGTGAAGGGCGCGGTGCATGTGGCCGAGGATTCGATCCGGGTCGACGTGGAACTGGGCCTGATGATGTCGGCCATGAGCGGCATGATCAAAGCCGAGATCGAGAAGGCGCTGGACAAGGCGCTGGTCTGATCAGGACAAACGGGGAGCTTCGGGCTCCCCTTTCTTTTCTTGTGCACCTGCCTTTTATGTCAGTTGTTAGGGTGCCGTTTCTAATTTTTCTCCCTACTTTGTGCCTGAGCCCGACACTCGTCAGGGCAGTTCCTCAAACCTTCTGCGCGTGAGGTGCACCATGGCCAAAGTTATTTTGAAGAAAAAAATCGACGCCTCGACTTCTGCTCTGAGCGACGTCAAATCCTATGCCCGCAAGATCTGGCTGGCAGGCCTGGGTGCCTACACCAAGGTCGGTCAGGAGGGCAGCGAGTACTTTCAGGAGTTGATCAAGGCTGGTCAAACTGTTGAAAAGAAAGGCAAAAAAGCCGTCACCGAAAAACTCGAAGCGGCCAATGCCGAGATCGACGAAGCCAGGAGCGAAGTCAGCTCTTTCAAAGGCCGCGTCGAAGTTCAGCTCGACAAGGTCGAGAAGGCGTTCGACACGCGTGTCGCCAGTGCCTTGAATCGTATCGGCATTCCGTCTAAACATGACGTTGAGGCACTCTCTGCTAAGCTCGATGAGCTGACGGCATTGCTCGAACGCGTCGCGCGTAAATCTTAAGGAGAACGGGATGGCTGGTAAAAAGAACACCGATAAAGAAGGCAGCTCGTGGATCGGAAAAGTCGAAGACTATTCCCGCAAGATCTGGCTGGCTGGTTTAGGCGTGTACTCGAAGATCGACACTGACGGCAGCAAGCTCTTCGATACATTGGTCAAAGACGGCGAGAAAGCCGAGAAGCTCACCAAGGCTGCAGTCGGCAAGAAAGTCGATGCTGCCAAGGACAGCGCGAGCTCGGCCAAATCGCGCATCAGCGGCGTGAAAGATCGCGCGCTGGGCACCTGGGATCAACTGGAAGGGGCTTTCGACAAGCGCCTGAACAGTGCGATTTCGCGCCTGGGCGTACCGAGCCGCAATGAGGTGAAGGATCTGCACAAGAAGGTCGATACCCTGACCAAGCAGATCGAGAAACTCACCGGCCTGAAAACTCAGCCTGTCGCGGCCAAAACCGCAGCAGCCAAGCCTGCGGCCAAAACCGCTGCCAAGCCACTGGCTAAAGCCGCCGCCAAACCGGCAGCAAAACCAGCAGCCAAAACCGCTGCGGCCAAGCCTGCAGTAAAAGCCGCAGCCAAACCGGTTGCCGCCAAGGCCGCCGCCAAACCTGCTGCAAAACCGGCGGCCAAGCCAGCAGCGAAAACCGCTGCCGCCAAACCCGCTGCCAAGCCTGCCGCCAAACCGGCTGCAGCGAAAAAACCAGCAGTGAAAAAACCGGCCGCGCCGAAAGCCGCTGCGCCGAAAGCTGCCGCACCAAAACCGGTGACCACACCGCAAGCACTGGCCAGCACGTCGAACTCCGCCTCGGCTCCAACCCCGGCGCCAGTTTCGAGTGTTGCATCGACTCCGTCGACGCCGACCAGTCAGTCCTGATATTCAGGGCACAAGAAAACGCCCGGCCTGTGAAGGTCGGGCGTTTTTGTTTGTGCGGTCACTCGTGATCTTCGAGATACTGCAGCGCCATCCTCTCCGTAGCCGCCTTCACCGGCGGCAACAAATGCGGCGCCACCAGCATCATGATCTGGTAAACCACCAGCCTCACTTCCCCCTCGCGATCGAGAATTCGCTGATAGTCCAGCGAGAACAGCAGCGTCATGGTGATCTGTTCCACCAGTTGTCCCAATGCCTGGGTATCGCTGACCAATTGCCCCGAGGCCTTCAATCGCGCCAGCAGTGACGCCAGCGTGCGTTTCAGGACGTTGAGAAAGTTGCGAATGCCCTTGGCCAGTTTCGGCAGGCGTCCGGCCAGGTTCGACAGGTCCTGGAACAGGAACCGGTACTGCGCCAGCCGTTCGACGATCAGGTGCAGGAACAGCCAGTAATCCTCCGGTGCCAGTTCGACATCGGCGGGCGGGTCGAGCAGGGGCGCCAGTTCGTTCTGGAAGCGCTCGAACAGCCCGAGGATCAACGGCTCCTTGCCGTGGAAGTGGTAGTAGAGGTTGCCGGGGCTGATCCCCATTTCATTGGCAACCTCCATGGTGGAGACGTTCGGCTCGCCCTTCTCGTTGAATAACTGCAGGGCACATTCGAGGATCCGTTCGCTTGTTTTCATCCAGTCTTCTTAAAGGGCGGTTGGGGCCGGTCAGCGCACGCGCACGTAAGTGCCGGGCGCCGCCTCCATCGGTGGATAGTTCGCATTGCCAAGGGCCATCTGGGTTTCGCGCAGGGTGCCGGAGCGCTGCTGAACCCACTCCAGCCACTGCGGCCACCAGCTGCCGTCGACTTTTTTCGCGTCGTAGTACCAGGCGCGCGGGTCGCTGCTCATCTTGCCGTTTTCGACGTAGTTGGCCTTGGGGTTGCTCGGCGGGTTGAGAATGCTCTGGACGTGGCCGCTGTTGGACAGCACGAAGCGCCGCTCGCCACCCAGCAACAGGGTCGAGCGATACACCGCGTCCCATGGCGTGATGTGGTCGTTCATGCCGGCCACGCTGAAACTGTCGACCGTGACTTTCTGCAGGTCGATCGGCGTGCCGCAGACTTCCAGGCCGCCCGAATGAATCAGCGGGTTGTGTTTGAAGAAGTCCAGCAGGTCGCCATGAAACGCGGCGGGCAGGCGGGTGCTGTCGTTGTTCCAGTAGAGGATGTCGAACGCCGGCGGCTCCTTGCCCAGCAGGTAGTTGTTGACGAAGTAGCTCCAGATCAGATCGTTGGGCCGCATCCAGGCGAACACCCTGGCCATGTCGCGACCGTCCAGCACGCCTTTCTGATAGGAACGGCGCTTGGCCGCTTCGAGGGTCTGTTCGTCGGCGAACAGCGTCGCCGGGGAGTCGATCTGACTGTCGAGCAGGCTCACCAGATAGGTCGCGCTGGAGACCCGCCGCAACTGCCGCTTGGCCTGCAAGTGTCCCTGCAGCGCAGCGATGGTCAGCCCGCCGGCGCAGGCACCCATCAGGTTGACCTCGCGGGCACCGGTGATCGCCCGGCAGATGTTCATCGCTTCTTCCACGGCCTCGACGTAGGTCGACAGGCCCCATTCGCGATGACGCACGTCCGGGTTGCGCCAACTGATCATGAAGGTCTGCAAGCCGTTCTTCAGGGCGTACTGGACGAAACTGTTGCTCGGGCTCAGGTCGAAAATGTAGTACTTGTTGATTTGCGGTGGCACCACCAGCAGCGGTTTCGAATACTGCTTTTCGCTCATCGGCTTGTACTGGATCAGCTCGAGCAGTTCGTTGCGAAACACCACCGAACCGGTGGTGGTGGCGACAGTCTTGCCGACTTCGAAAGCCTGTTTGGTCACCTGGCGCGGCAGGCCGTCGTTGTGCAGCAGGTCATCGAAAAGATGACTCAAACCGCGTACCAGACTGTGGCCGCCGGAGTTGAACAGCTCCTTGATCGCCAGCGGATTGAGCAGCGTGTTGGAGGGCGCCACGGCGTCGTTGATCAGGGAAAAAGCGAAGTGCGCACGGGCGCGGTCGTCGTCGCTCATGCTGCTTTCGTCGATCCAGCTCTTCACCTGTTTCTGCCAGCTCAGATAGGCCTGCAAGCCCCGGCGGTAAAACGGGTTGAGGCTCCAGGCCGGATCGGCGAAACGGCTGTCATTGGGGTTGGTCGGATGCAGGGTTTCACCGAGCAGCACGCGTCCGAGCGCGCCGCCGAGTTTCAACGCGTGCTTCGCGCTGTGAATGGGGTTGCGCAGACCATGGGCGGCTACGCTGCGCAACGTCGAAATCAGGTCGCGGCCTCGCAGGCCGGTCATTGCACTTTGTGCATTGATGAAAACGGCGGGACTGGGCACTACGCCCGTCGCTGGTTTGTCGCGCATGACTCAACACTCCTTCGTCTTCAGGTCAAAAACAAACACACCGAACCAGAACACCATAGACGCTGTTGCGGCTTGTTGCCTGCGCGGCGTCCTGCCACGCACGTTGAAAAGCTCTGCAAGGAGCTGTCCAGAAAACCGGACCGGGCCGGTTATCCGCCCAGCGGTGTCGGGTGGGGGTGCATCACTGCGCGAAGACGTTCCTCCTGGAGAAATTTCATGATGATCGGCGCCACGGCTTCGGCCCGGGTGATGAGGAACAGATGCCCGTCATCGATGATGTGCAATTGCGCGTTGGGGATGCGCCAGGCGAGCAGACGCATGTTGATCAGCGGGATCAGCGGATCGTCGTCACCGGCCAGCACCAGGGTCGGCTGGTGGATCTTGTGCAGCCAGTGAATGCTGGTCCAGCCAAGGCCCGCGAACAGTTGCCAGTAGTAGCCGAGCTTGCCCGCCGAACGCACCTTGGCCGCGTGACTGGCGGCGAGCGTCGGGTCGCGACGGAACGAGCCGCCGTAGATCATCGGGGCGATGCGGATCACATGGGACGGCTGGATGTAGCGGCGCGGGCTAGCCATCATCCACAGCACCTTCGGCTTGCCCGGCACCATCACCGCGCCCGCCGCCGTGGCGGCCAGTACCAGCTTCTTGCAGCGCTCGGGATAGTCATGGGCGAACTGCTGCGCCAGCGCACCACCCCAGGACACACCGATCACATTGACCTGGCCGTAGTCGAGGTAATCGAGCATCCGTGCCGTCAGCTTCGCCAGCCCCGGAAAGCGATACGGCCGGCTCGGCGTCGAAGAGCCACCGACACCGGGCACGTCGAAGGCGATCACTTCCAGGTCCGGATCCAGCGCCGCGACAAAAGGAAACACCAGCTCCAGGTTGGCGCCGATGCCGTTGAAAATCAGCAAGGGCGTCAAGTGAGGCTTGCCGGGGCGTACGGCGGTCCGGAGGGTCTGGCCATCCAGCTCGACGGTACGGAAGATGAACGGTTGCGGCATGCTTCAGGGCCCTGTGGATCAATCTCAATGTCAGCCTCGATCCCCTGTGGGAGCGAGCCTGCTCGCGATAGCGGTGTATCAGTCAGCACATTGTTCCGGCTGCCGACGCCATCGCGAGCAGGCTCGCTCCCACATTGTGGGGCGAGGTGTGTCAGTTACCGCTCGTGTACGTAAGTGCCCGGCGAGGCTTCGCCTGCCGGGAACGCTTTGTTGCCCAGCTTCGTCGGCGCCTTTTTCAGTTCGCCCGAACGTGCCGCCTGCCAGGCCTGCCAGTGCAGCCACCAGGAGTCGGCGTGCTTGGTCGAGTTTTCCTGCCAGTCATCGGCATTGGCGGTCATTTCGTCGCTGGTCATGTAGCGCGATTTCGGGTTGCCCGGCGGGTTCAGAATGCTCTGGATATGCCCGCTGCTGGACAGCACGAATTCCACCTTGCCGCCAAACAGCTGCGCCGACTTGTAGCAGGACTTCCACGGGGTGATGTGGTCGTTGGTGCCGGCCAGCGAGAAGATGTCGGCCGTGACCTTCTTGAGGTCGATCGGCGTGCCGCACACTTCCAGTGCATCGGGGCGGGTCAGTGGGTTGTTTTTGAACATCTCGATCAGGTCGCCGTGGAACGCAGCCGGCAACCGGGTGGTGTCGTTGTTCCAGAACAGGATGTCGAACACCGGCGGCTCGTTGCCCAGCAGGTAGTTGTTGACCCAGTAGTTCCAGATCAGATCGTTGGGGCGCATCCAGGCGAAGACCTTGGCCATGTCTTTGCCTTCGAGCACGCCGGCCTGATACGAATGACGCTTGGCCATCTCCAGGGTCTGCTCGTCGACGAACAGGGCGACGTCGCTGTCCAGGGTGGTGTCGAGCACGCTGACCAGCAGGGTCAGGGCATTGACCTTGTTTTCGCCGGTGGCGGCGTAGTGGCCCAGCAGGGCCGTGCAAGTGATACCGCCGGAGCAGGCGCCCAGCATGTTGACGTCCTTGCTGCCGGTGATCGCGGTGACCACGTCGACCGCTTCCTTCAGGGCTTCGATGTAAGTCGAGAGGCCCCACTCGCGCTGTTCCTTGGTCGGGTTGCGCCAGCTGACGATAAAGGTCTGCACATTGTTGCGCAGGCAGAAGCGCGCCAGGCTCTTGTCCGGGCTCAGGTCGAATACGTAGAACTTGTTGATCTGCGGCGGCACTACCAGCAGCGGGCGCTCGTGGACTTGCTCGGTGATCGGCTTGTACTGGATCAGCTCCAGCACGTCGTTGCGAAACACTACTGCGCCTTCGCTCACGCCCAGGGTCTTGCCGACCTCGAAAGCGCCCATGTTGACCTGGCTCGGCATGCCGCCGTTGTGCACCAGATCCTTGGCCAGATGCGAGAGGCCGTCGAGCAGGCTCTTGCCACCGGTTTCGAAGAAGCGTTTGACTGCCGCCGGGTTGGCTGCGGTGTTGGTCGGCGCCATGGCTTCGGTCATCAGGTTGATCACGAAGTGGCCGCGCGCGATGTCCTTGGGCGAGAGGCTGCTGTCGTCGATCCAGGCATGGAGTTCCTTGCGCCACGCCAGGTAGGTTTGCAGGTAACGTTTGTACAGCGGGTTCTGACTCCACGCCGGGTCGACAAAACGACGGTCATCGCCTGCCGGTTGCAGTTCTGATTTGCCGAACAGCACGTTCTTCAGTTCGATGCCGAAATGAGTGACGTGTTTGACGCTATGGATCGGTTGTTTGATGGCCTGGGTCAGCACCATTCGAGCAGAGGCCAGCAGATCCTTTCCGCGAAGCCCAACGACAGGATTCAGCCCCAGGGTGTTTTCCGAGGCTTGGTACTTCAAATCATCGTTATTCTTGTTACTCATCTACGACGCTCCATTGTCCTGAGACGAGTACCCGGTTTCTGCTGTGCAGTTCCACAGCCAATGCCAGGTACTACTGCTCGGGTGACCGTTGATTCTGCATAGCTGCTTTACAGTCGTAGAGCACTGCAGGGAACTTGCCAGCTCCATTGGTTACCCGAGTTTAATTTTTTTCGCAAGCAGCCGATCCCGGGCCGCTTTAGCGGAGCATTCAAACAGATGAATTTAGAAAATGCCCTCTAAACAGTCCGAGGCGCGGACTAGAGCATCAGCTTGACGACGGACTCGTCCGGGTCGCGGGTTTTGCCGGCGGCTTTGAGCTCGGCCAGATAATCCGCCCAGAGTGCGTCATAACGTCGCCCCAGTTCGTAGAGGTAATCCCAGGTGAACAGGCCGCTGTCGTGACCGTCGTCGAAGGTCAGTTTCAGTGCGTACTGACCGGCCGGTTCTACCTTGGTCAGGCCGACGTGGAGCTTGCCGAATTGCAGGATCGGTTTGCCGTGGCCCTGGACCTCGGCGGAGGGGGAATGCACGCGCAGGAATTCGGCGGGCAGGGTGTATTCCTCGCCGGACGCGTATTTGAGCGACAGGGTTTTCGAGGCTTTGTGCAGTTTGATGTCGGTGGGGAGCATGGCCGGGGTATCCGTTTTGTGCGGAACCTTGTGGGAGCGAGCCTGCTCGCGATAGCGGTGGATCAGTCAACGTAAAGGTTGAATGTGCTGCCGTCATCGCGAGCAGGCTCGCTCCCACAGTTCCACTACATCTGTAAGGGTTGCTTACAGGATATAACGGGACAGATCTTCGTTCTGCGCCAATTCGCCCAGGTGGCTGTTGACGTACTCGGCGTCGATCAGGATCGCCTTGTCGTCGTGGGCGCTGGCCAGATCACCGGCACTGAACGACACCTCTTCCAGCAGACGCTCGAGCAGCGTGTGCAGGCGACGGGCGCCGATGTTCTCGGTCTTCTCGTTGACCTGCCAGGCGATCTCCGCCAGACGCTTGATGCCTTCAGGCTGGAACTGGATATTCAGGCCTTCGGTCTTCAGCAGCGCGCAGTACTGCTCGGTGAGCGAGGCGTGCGGTTCGCTGAGGATGCGCTCGAAGTCTTCCGGGCTCAGGGCCTTGAGTTCGACGCGGATCGGCAGGCGGCCTTGCAGCTCCGGCACCAGATCGCTCGGCTTGCTCAGGTGGAACGCGCCGGAGGCGATGAACAGGATGTGGTCGGTCTTGACCATGCCCAGCTTGGTATTGACGGTGCAGCCTTCGATCAGCGGCAGCAGGTCGCGTTGTACGCCTTCGCGGGACACATCGGCGCCGCCGACATTGCCGCGCTTGGCGACCTTGTCGATTTCGTCGATGAACACGATGCCGTGCTGCTCGACCGCTTCCAGGGCCTTGGCCTTCAACTCTTCTTCGTTGACCAGGCGCCCGGCTTCTTCATCGCGCACCAGCTTCAGCGCTTCCTTGACCTTCAGCTTGCGAGCCTTCTTCTTGCCCTTGCCCATGTTGGCGAACAGGGACTGCAGCTGGTTGGTCATCTCTTCCATGCCCGGCGGCGTGGCGATCTCGATGCCGGCCATTTCGGCGACTTCGATCTCGATTTCCTTGTCATCCAGCTGACCTTCGCGCAGGCGCTTGCGGAACAGCTGGCGAGTGTTGGAATCCTGGGTCGGCGCGTCTTCGTTGCCGAAGCCCATGCGTGCCGGTGGCAGCAGCGCGTCGAGGATGCGGTCCTCGGCGGCGTCTTCGGCGCGGTGGCGCACGCGGGTCATTTCCTGCTCGCGCAGCATCTTGATTGCGGCATCGGCCAGGTCGCGGATGATCGATTCGACGTCACGGCCGACGTAGCCGACTTCGGTGAACTTGGTCGCTTCGACCTTGATGAACGGCGCGTTGGCCAGTTTGGCCAGGCGACGGGCGATTTCGGTTTTACCGACACCGGTCGGGCCGATCATCAGGATGTTCTTCGGGGTCACTTCAACGCGCAGCTCTTCAGGCAGCTGCATGCGACGCCAGCGGTTGCGCAGGGCAATCGCGACGGCGCGCTTGGCATCGTCCTGGCCGATGATATGGCGATTGAGTTCGTGGACGATTTCGCGGGGAGTCATGGACATAATAATTGACGGTCCTCAAGCAGAAACAAGCCGTGGCACAGGGCCGCGTCAGGCTTGGTCAGCGAGATCCTGCTCCTCAATGGTCTGGGTGTGGTTGGTGAATACACAGATGTCGCCGGCGATGCCGAGAGCGGTCTCGACGATTTCGCGGGCCGACAGGTCGGTCTTCTTCAGCAGGGCGCTGGCGGCGGCTTGCGCATAGGCGCCACCGGAACCCATGGCGATCAGGCCGTCTTCGGGTTCGACCACGTCACCGTTGCCGGTGATGATCAGGGAGGCGTCCTTGTTGGCGACCGCGAGCATCGCTTCGAGGCGGCTCAGGGAGCGGTCGGTGCGCCATTCTTTTGCGAGTTCGACGGCGGCACGGATCAGGTGGCCCTGATGTTTCTCGAGCTGGCCTTCGAAACGTTCGAACAGGGTAAAGGCGTCGGCGGTGGCACCGGCGAAACCGGCGATGACCTGGCCGTGGTACAGGCGACGAACTTTCTTCGCGTTGCCTTTCATCACGGTGTTGCCGAGAGAAACCTGGCCGTCGCCGCCCATGACGACTTTGCCGTGGCGGCGGACTGAAACGATGGTGGTCAAGGGAAGAGTCTCCACACTGCGGGGCGAAAATGCCTTATGCCCATTCATATGGGGGTGGTGGAGAGGATTTCAACTGCAGGAAGGGAGAGGGGACGAGCGGTGTTGTTGCGCTGATCCTCCCCACGCAGAGCGCGGGAAGGATCATTCGAGGGGAATCAGCGGCTCTGGCGTTGTTGTAACAACAGGTTGCTGAACCCTGCGCCCGCCAGTTGTTTCTGGGCGGTGGTCAGTTGTTCGCGGTTGCTGAACGGGCCGACCAGTACGCGGTACCAGGTTTCATCCTTCACGGTCCCGGATTCAACCGCGACCGCCTGGCCGAGCAGAATGATCTGCGCGCGGACCTTGTCGGCATCTGTCTGCTTGCGGAACGAGCCGGCCTGCAGGAAGAACTTGGTCACCGGTGCAGCCTTGGTCACCGGTGGCGCTGGTGGCGGGGTGATCCCGGCCAGAGCAGCCTGGGCGCGTGCGGTGTCGATCTTCGCCGCTTCCGCCGGGGTGACCGGCGTAGTCGGGATCGCCGGCACCTGTGGCGTCGGCAGGGTTTTCTCCGGCACGGCGTCAGGCGGCACGATCACTTCCGATTCCGGCAGCAGGGTGTAGAAGTCGTACTTCGGCTTCACCGGTTGCGTCGGGCTCGGCGGGGTCTTGTTGGCCTCGGCGATCTTGGTGGCTTTCTGTTGTTGCTGTTGTTCGACCTTCTCGCGCTTGACCGTGTCGCTGCCCTTGCCCGGTTCCAGTTTCATCAGGAACACGATGAACGCACCGACCGTCAGGCCGATGGCCATCCACAGCCAGCCCGGGATCGGTTGCTTCGCAGGAGCTTGGTAACGGCTGGCGCCACGCTTGGGTGCAGGTTTTTTCTTGGCAGCCAACTTACATACGCTCCAGGGTTTCCAGGCCGAGCAGTTCCAGGCCTTGCTTGAGGGTACGGCCGGTCAGCGCGGCAAGGCGCAGACGGCTCTGCATTTGTGCCGGGGTGTCGGCGGCGAGGATCGGGCAGTTCTCGTAGAAGCTGGAGAACAGGCCGGCCACGTCGTACAGGTAGGTGCACAGAGTGTGTGGCGTGCCCTTTTCCGCGACGTTGTTCAGCACTTCACCGAACTGCGCCAGTTTCGCCGCCAGTTCCTGTTCGTGCGCCGCTTCGAGGACGATCTGGCCGTCGACTTCGCTGAAATCCTTGCCCAGTTTGCGGAATACGCCGGCCACGCGAGTGTAGGCGTACAGCAGGTATGGCGCGGTGTTGCCTTCGAAGTTGAGCATCTGGTCGAAGTTGAAGCTGTAGTCGCTGGTGCGGTGCTTCGACAGGTCGGCGTATTTCACCGCGCCGATGCCCACAACCTTGGCGATGCTGCGCAGTTCGTCGTCGGCCAGTGTCGGGTTTTTCTCTTTTACCAATGCGTAGGCACGTTCCTGCGCTTCCGTCAGCAGATCGATCAGCTTCACGGTGCCGCCGTCACGGGTCTTGAACGGACGGCCGTCGGCGCCGTTCATGGTGCCGAAGCCCATGTGCTCCATTTCCATCGGATGGGTCACGAAACCGGCCTTGCGCGCCACGGCGAACACTTGCTGGAAGTGCAGGGCCTGACGCTGGTCGACGAAGTACAGCGCGCGGTCGGCCTTCAGTTTGCCGCTGCGGTAGCGCACGGCGGCCAGGTCGGTGGTGGCGTACAGGTAGCCGCCGTCAGCCTTGACGATGATCACCGGCAGCGGCTCGCCTTCGGCGTTCTTGAACTCGTCGAGGAACACGCACTGGGCGCCATTGCTTTCGACCAGCATGCCGGCGGCTTTCAGGTCGTTGACCACGTTGATCAGGTCATCGTTGTAGGCGCTTTCGCCCATCACGTCGGCCATGGTCAGTTTGACGTTGAGCAGTTCGTAGATCTTCTGGCAGTGCGACAGCGAGATGTCCTTGAACCTGGTCCACAGCGCGAGGCATTCGGCATCGCCGGCCTGCAGCTTGACCACCAGACCACGGGCCCGGTCGGCGAATTCCGGGGACTCGTCGAAGCGCTGCTTGGCGGCGCGGTAGAAGTTTTCCAGGTCCGACAGTTCGTCGCTGGTGATCGGGTTTTCCTGCAGGTATGCCATCAGCATGCCGAACTGGGTACCCCAGTCGCCGACGTGGTTCTGACGGATCACGGTATCGCCGAGGAATTCGAGCACACGGGCCACGCCGTCGCCGATGATGGTCGAGCGCAAGTGGCCGACGTGCATCTCTTTGGCCAGGTTCGGCGCCGACAGGTCGACCACCGTGCGTTGCGCCGGGCCGGCCTTGCGCACACCAACGTGAGCGTCGGCCAGGGCGGCGTCGAGGCGCGAGGCCAGCGCCTGGGTGTTCTGGAAGAAATTGATGAAGCCTGGGCCGGCGATTTCGGCCTTGGTGACGTTCTCGTCAGCCGGCAGGGCGGCGATGATTTTTTCTGCCAGGTCACGCGGCTTCATGCCCGCAGGCTTGGCCAGCATCATGGCGATGTTGCTGGCGAAATCGCCGTGGGTCTTGTCCCGGGCGTTTTCCACCTGGATCGCCGGCGTCAGGCCTTCAGGCAACACACCTTCGTTGACGAGTTGGGTGAGGGCTTGTTGGATCAGCTGGCGAATGGTGTCTTTCATGGTCTTCTCTTTCGACCGCAAGCGCGGCGGCGCATCGATGCGCGGGTGGAAAAACTGGGCATTATCCGTTGCGAAGACGGGCTTGCCAACCTTAGCAGGCAGGATGTGGATGTGTGGTGACAATTCGAGCGGTTTTGCCCGGTCAGTAGAGATCCACCGGATCGACATCCAGCGACCAGCGCACCGCCCGGCCGCTCGGCATCTGCTCCAGCGCCAGCAGCCAGCTCGCCAGCAACCGGTGCAGCGGCGCCCGGGCCGTGGCCTGCAAGAGTAGTTGCGCACGGAAGCGTCCAGCCCGGCGTTCCATCGGTGCCGGCACCGGCCCCAGCAGTTCGATGCCGCTCAGGTTCTGTTCGGCCAGCAAACGCTCGGCCTCGCTGCACGCTTCATCAAGAAAACCTTCGGCCTGCCCCGGTTTGTGCGCTTCGGCGCGCAGCAGCGCCAGATGGGCGAATGGCGGCAAGCCGGCGGCGCGGCGTTCGCTCAGGGCCTGCTCGGCGAAGGCGAAGTAACCCTGCTCGGTCAGTTGCACCAATAAAGGATGGTCGGCCAAGTGGGTCTGGATGATCACCTTGCCCGGTTCTTCTGCCCGCCCGGCGCGCCCGGCAACCTGCACGATCAGCTGCGCCATGCGCTCGCTGGCGCGGAAGTCGCCGGAGAACAGTCCGCCGTCGGCATCGAGGATCGACACCAGGGTGACGCGGGGGAAGTGGTGACCCTTGGCCAACATCTGGGTGCCGACCAGAATGCACGGCTGGCCTTTCTGAATGGTGGCGAACAACTGATTCATCGCGTCCTTGCGCGAGGTGCTGTCGCGATCGACGCGCAGTACCGGATAGTCCGGGAACAGAATCGCCAGCCGTTCCTCGGCCCGTTCGGTGCCAGCGCCCACCGGCCGCAGGTCGACCTTGTTGCACTTCGGGCACTGGCGCGGCACGCGCTCGACGTAACCGCAGTGGTGGCAGCGCAACTCGCCATAGCGCTGGTGCACGGTCATCCGCGCATCGCAGCGCTGGCACTCGGACATCCAGCCGCAGTCGTGGCACAGCAGGGTCGGGGCAAACCCCCGGCGGTTGAGGAACACCAGTACCTGCTGGCCGGCGGCGAGGGTCTGGCCGATGGCTTGCTGCATCGGTCCGGAAATGCCGCTGTCCAGTGGACGGCTTTTCACATCCAGACGCAGGAACCGTGGCTGTTTGGCGCCGCCGGCCCGTTCGTTCAGGCGCAGGAGTCCGTAGCGGCCGCTGTAGGCGTTGTGCAGGCTTTCCAGTGATGGCGTCGCGGAGCCGAGCACGATCGGGATGTTTTCCTGCCGTGCGCGCACCAGTGCCAGATCCCGCGCGTGGTAGCGCAGGCCTTCCTGCTGTTTATAGGAGCCGTCGTGTTCTTCGTCGATGATGATCAGCCCCGGATTTTTCATCGGGGTGAACAGCGCCGAGCGGGTGCCGATAATAATGTCGGCTTCGCCATCCCGGGCAGCGAGCCAGGCATCGAGGCGATCGCGGTCGTTGACGGCCGAGTGCAGCAGGGCGATGCGCGCGTTGAAGCGTTGTTCGAAGCGGGCGAGGGTCTGCGGGCCGAGGTTGATCTCCGGGATCAGCACCAGTGCCTGCTTGCCGGCTTCGAGGGTTTCGCGGATCAGCTGCAAATAGACTTCGGTCTTGCCGCTGCCGGTGACACCGGCCAGCAGGAACGCGTGATAACTGTCGAACCCGGCGCGAATCGCTTCGTATGCGGCGCGTTGCTCGCTGTTGAGCGGCAGCTCGGGCTGGGCCAGCCAGTGTTCGTGGCGCGCGCCGGGAGCGTGGCGGCGCACTTCGACCTGCACCAGATCCTTGGCCAGCAGCAGATCGAGGCTGTCCTTGCTCAGCATCAGTTTGCTCAGCAACTGATGGGCGACGCCGTGAGGGTGCTGGGCCAGCGTTGCCAGGGCTTCACGCTGGCGCGGGGCGCGGGCGATGCGCGGGTCATCGAGGCTGGCGCCGGGGGCGGCGGACCAGAAGCGTTCCTGTCGCGCTTCGGCCAGTTCACCCTGACGCAGCAGCACCGGCAGTGCCCAGCTCAGGGTGTCGCCGAGGCTGTGCTGATAATACTGGGCGGTCCACAGGCACAGCTTGAACAGCGCGGGCGGCAGCGGTGCGGTGGCGTCGAGCAGGGCCAGCGCCGGTTTGAGCTTCTCCACCGGTACTTCGCTGGTGTCAGTGACTTCCACCAGAATCCCGATCATCTCCCGTCGACCGAACGGCACCCGCAGGCGCATGCCCGGCTGCAACTGCGAACGCAGCACGCCGGCCGGGGCCCGATAGTCGAACAGGCGGCGCAGGGGCGAAGGCAGGGCGAGGCGCAGAATGGCGTCGGGCACGCGGGGGGATCTCAATGGACGGGTGGGTAAAGAAGGGCCGGAGCCTAGCAGACGGTCGGTCTCAGTGACAGCTTGCGTGATCGGGATTGTCTGGTAGAATCCGCGGCCTAATTACGTGCGGTATTCAACAATCGTGTTGGATGGCGGCACGCCAGCTGAGGAAAACACCATGAAAGCCGATATCCACCCGAATTACCCAGAAGTTGCAGTAACTTGCAGCTGCGGCAACAAGTTCGAAACCCGTTCGACCTTCGGCAAAGCCCTGGCGATCGACGTTTGCAACGAGTGCCACCCGTTCTACACCGGTAAGCAGAAGACTCTGGACACCGGTGGTCGCGTTCAGAAGTTCGCCGACCGTTTCGGTGCTTTCGGCGCGAAAAAGGCCTAAGGCCCCTCATTCTGGAAAACCTCAGCGGCTTTTCCGGTCTGATGAAAAAGGCGTCCCTTGTGGGCGCCTTTTTTGTGCCCGCGATTTGGCTGTCCAGCGCCCAGGCCTTCTGCCCGACGCCCTCGGGGCTGTCGAGCGTGGTGGTGCAGCGGGTCATCGATGGCGACACGGTGCGCCTGAGTGACGGCCGCAGCGTACGCCTGATCGGCCTCAACACGCCTGAGCTGGGCAAGCAGGGGCGCAGCGACGAGCCGTTTGCCGTGGCGGCGCGCAAACGCCTGGAAACCTTGGTGGCCGACAGTGGCGGTCGGGTCGGTTTGCGCCTTGGTGCGCAAGAAAAAGACCATTACGGGCGTACGCTCGCCCACCTCTACAGCGTCAGCGGCGCCAGCCTTGAAGCGCAAATGCTCGCCGATGGCCTTGGATTCCAGGTCGCGGTGGCGCCGAATGTCGATCTTGTCGATTGCCAGCAGGCCGCCGAGCGCAGCGCACGTCAGGCCGGGCTTGGCCTGTGGAAGCGCTCGCCTGTACTGAAAGCGGAGCAGATCGAACGCTCGGGTTTCGCCATCGTCAGCGGGCGTGTGAGCAAGGTTCAGCGCAATCGTGGCGGAATCTGGATCGAGTTGCAGGACAAGCTTGTACTGCGCGTTGCACCCAATCTGCTGGAGCGCTTCGCTGGCAGCTCCCTGCAAGCGCTGAAGGGCAAGCAGATCGAGGCCCGGGGCTGGGTGGTCGATCGTTCACGACGGGGTGGGTTGAAACCCGGTCAGGCTCGCTGGCTGTTGCCGCTGACCGACCCTTCGATGTTGCAATCGTCCCGCTGAAGAAAAAGTTGTAGACATTTTTTCTGTCGATTGTGAACAGTCTAGCCCTTGTGCGCCGTGGCTCTTGGCCCAAAGTCGTAGGGCAGGGCGCTTGACAGGGGTGACCGGGCAGTCTTGTGGGGACTTTGCGAGGCGCGTATCCTCGCTGACCAGTCTGTCCAACAGTAAAAAGCGGAATGCCAAAATGTCTGATCTGAAAACTGCCGCTCTCGAATATCACGCCAATCCTCGTCCAGGAAAGCTGAGTGTCGAGCTCACCAAGGCCACTGCTACCGCCCGCGACCTGTCGCTGGCCTACAGCCCCGGCGTAGCTGAACCAGTGCGCGAGATCGCCCGCGATCCTGAACTGGCCTACAAGTACACCGGCAAGGGCAACCTGGTTGCAGTCATTTCCGATGGCACCGCGATTCTGGGCCTGGGTAACCTCGGCCCACTGGCTTCCAAGCCAGTGATGGAAGGTAAAGGCGTGCTGTTCAAGCGCTTCGCCGGTATCGACGTCTTCGACATCGAAGTCGACTCCGAAAGCCCGCAAGCCTTCATCGACACCGTAAAACGCATTTCCATCACCTTCGGTGGCATCAACCTGGAAGACATCAAGGCGCCTGAGTGCTTTGAGATCGAACGCGCTCTGATCGAGCAGTGCGACATTCCGGTATTCCACGATGACCAGCACGGCACCGCGATCGTGACCGCTGCGGGCATGATCAACGCCCTGGAAATCGCTGGCAAAACCCTCGGCGAAGCCAAGATCGTCTGCCTGGGCGCCGGCGCTGCCGCCATCTCCTGCATGAAGCTGCTGGTGAGCATGGGCGCCAAGGTCGAGAACATCTTCATGATCGACCGTACCGGCGTGATCCATGCTGGCCGTGACGACCTGAACCAGTACAAGGCTGTGTTCGCTCACGCTACCGAGAAGCGCACCCTGGACGACGCCATCGAAGGCGCTGACGTATTCGTCGGCCTGTCGGGCCCGAACCTGCTGAGCGCCGAGCAACTCAAGCGCATGGCGGCCAACCCGATCGTCTTCGCCTGCTCCAACCCGGATCCGGAAATCTCTCCGGAACTGGCGCACGCCACCCGCAACGACGTGATCATGGCCACCGGCCGTTCGGACTACCCGAACCAGGTCAACAACGTGCTGGGCTTCCCGTTCATCTTCCGCGGTGCCCTGGACGTTCGCGCCAAGCGCATCAACGAAGAAATGAAGATCGCTGCCGCCAACGCCCTGCGCGAACTGGCCAAGCTGCCGGTTCCTCAGGAAGTCTGCGACGCCTACGGCGGTATCTCCCTGGAATTCGGTCGTGAGTACATCATTCCGAAGCCAATGGACAAGCGCCTGATCACCGTGATATCCGACGCCGTGGCCAAGGCTGCGATCGAGACCGGCGTAGCGACCCTGCCGTATCCGAAGAACTACCCGCTGAAAAGCGTGGATGATGTGTTCAACGGCTAAGTCGTTGTAGCGCTTCAAGCGAAAGCCCCGGCTCGTGAGAGTCGGGGTTTTTTTTGTGCCTGAGGGTTTTGTATCGAGTCTGGCCGGTTCATCCACCACAATTCTGAAGGCAATAAAAAGCCCCGCACTTCTCACGAAGGCGGGGCTTTTTGGCAGGTCAGGATCAGAACAAATCGATCGGCGCCTGTTCATCCGCCGGCAGCGGGCTGCCCGGCGCGGTGCCGTTGCCGATCTCGTTGACCGACGGTGGCGTGTCTTCGGCCTTGAACAGTTCGAAGTAGGCGCCTGGTGTGCTCGGCGAAGCCGCGCGGCCACTGACCGGGTCTACCCGCAGGCTGAGGATGCCTTCCGGCTCGGCCTGTACATGCGGCGGCTTGTCCTTGAGCGCGGCGCTCATGTAGTTCATCCAGATCGGCAGCGCCACGGTGCCGCCGAACTCCCGGCGACCGAGGCTTTCAGGCTGGTCGAAACCGGTCCAGACCGTGGTCACGTAATCGGCGTTGTAACCGGAGAACCACGCATCCTTGGATTCGTTGGTGGTACCGGTTTTGCCCGCGATATCGCTGCGGCCCATGGCCAGTGCGCGACGACCGGTGCCGAGCTTGATCACGTCCTGCAACATGCTGTTGAGGATGTAGGTGGTGCGGCCATCGACGATGCGCTCGGCGACTGCCGGAGCCTGTGGCATTGCGGCGCTGCCCGGTGCTTCACCCGGAACCGGTGCCGCGTCGACGGTGATCGGTTGGGTCGCCGGTGCCGCGATGCCGTCGGTGGCTGCGCCGCCTTGTGGCACGGTCGGCGGGTTGGCGACGAACAGCGTGTCGCCATTGCGGCTTTCGATCTTGTCGATGATGTACGGGGTGATCTTGTAACCACCGTTGGCGAAAGTGCTCCAGCCGGTGGCGATTTCCATCGGGGTCAGGGTCGCGGTGCCCAGCGCCAGGGACAGATTTGGCGGCAGGTCCTGCTTGTTGAAGCCGAAGCGGGTGATGTAGTCGATGGTCTTGCCTACGCCCATCGCCTGCAGCAGGCGGATCGAAACCAGGTTGCGCGACTTGTACAGCGCTTCGCGCAGGCGGATCGGGCCGAGGAAGGTGTTGGTGTCGTTCTTCGGACGCCAGACCTTGTCCAGGTACTCGTCGACGAACACGATCGGCGCGTCGTTGACCAGCGTGGCGGCGGTGTAGCCGTTATCCAGCGCGGCACTGTAGACGAATGGCTTGAAGCTCGAACCCGGCTGACGCTTGGCCTGCATGGCACGGTTGTAGTTGCTCTGCTCGAAGGCGAAGCCGCCGACCAGCGAACGGATTGCGCCGTTCTGCGGATCCAGCGACACCAGCGCGCCCTGGGCCTGCGGAATCTGGCTGAACTTCAGCGAATTGTTCGGCTGGCGCTGTACGCGCACCAGATCTCCGACCTGCGCGACATCCGATGGCTGACGCGGCGCGGCGCCCATGCTGTTGGTATTGAGGAACGGACGGGCCCATTTCATGGTGTCCCACGCCACATGCTCTTCACCGGTACGGGTCAGCACTTGCAGGCCATTCTTGTCGACCTGGGTGACGATGGCCGGTTCGAGGCTGCTGATGGTGCGTTGCTTGGTCAGCTCGACGGCCCAGGCTTCGCGGGTCTTGCCCGGCAGGCGTGATTCAGGACCACGGTAACCGTGACGCTGGTCGTAGGTCATCAGGCCTTCGTGCAGCGCGGTGTTGGCCATTTCCTGCAGGTTGCTCGGCACCGTGGTGGTGACGCGGAAACCTTCGGTATAGGCGTCGCTGCCATAGCGGCCGACCATTTCGGCGCGGGCCATCTCGGCGATGTACGGCGCGTTCACTTCCGGGGTCGGCACGTGGTAGCTGGCGTTCAGCGGCTCGTTGATGGCAGCGGTGTAGTCGGCTTCGGTGATCTTGCCGAGCTTGTACATGCGCCCGAGGATCCAGTCGCGACGCTCCTTGCTGCGCGCCGGGTTGGCCAGCGGGTTGAAGCGCGACGGGGCCTTCGGCAGGCCGGCGATCATCGCCATCTGCGCCAGGCTGACCTCGCGGATCGACTTGCCGTAATACACCTGCGCCGCCGCCTCGATGCCGTAGGCGCGGTTGCCCAGATAAATCTTGTTCACGTACAGCTCAAGGATCTCGTCCTTGGTCAGCTGACGCTCGATCTGCAGGGCCAGGAGGATTTCCGTGGTCTTGCGCGAGAAGCTGCGTTCGCTGGTCAGGAAGAAGTTCTTCGCCACCTGCATGGTGATGGTGCTGCCGCCGGACTGGATGTGCCCGCTCTTGACCAGTTGGGTCGCGGCACGCATCAGGCTGCTCGGATCGACGCCATAGTGATTGGCGAAGTTGTCGTCTTCAGCACTTAGTAACGCATTGATGAAATTGGGGGGAATATCGGCGAAACGGATCGGAGTACGGCGCATTTCGCCAAATTCTGCGATCAACTTGTTGTCGCTGCTGTACACCCGGAGCGGAATCTGCAACTGAATGCTTCTCAGCGCCTCCACAGATGGCAAACCCGGACTAAGGTAAAGAAACGCGCCGCTGAGAACTAAAAGCAGTCCGCAGAAAACGGCGACGATGGACCAACCGAAGAATTTCAGCAGACGAATCAAGGCTTTTGGACATCCAGGGCAAAGAATGAATTGGGCGACAGGGTTCCGGGAACACACAGAACGGCCCGCGCCGGCAGTAAAAAGCGGAAAAAATCGCTGGGCATTATAAGCACTTTTCCGCTGGGGGCGTCATTTGCGCTTCTGTCAAGACGGGGCGAGGGAACGCAATGCGCATTACAGAGTCCGTAACTCACGGAAAGTCATAGGGAATTGGTAGTGCTAGGACTCTTCAATAAAAAGACCAATACGTTGCTGGGGATCGATATCAGCTCCACTTCGGTGAAGCTGCTGGAGCTGAGCCGTCAGGGCGAGCGCTACCGGGTCGAGGCGTACGCGGTGGAGCCGTTGCCGGCCAACGCCGTGGTCGAGAAGAACATCGCCGAACTCGAAGGCGTCGGGCATGCCCTGTCCCGGGTGCTGGTCAAGGCGCGCACCGGGCTCAAGAGCGTGGCGGTGGCGGTGGCCGGCTCGGCGGTGATCACCAAGCTCATCGAAATGGACGCCGGGCTGTCCGACGACGAGCTGGAAAACCAGCTCAAGATCGAAGCCGACCAATACATCCCTTACCCGCTGGACGAGGTCGCCATCGACTTCGAGGTCCAGGGCGTTTCGCCGCGCAACCCCGAGCGGGTCAACGTGCTGCTGGCGGCCTGCCGCAAGGAAAACGTCGAAGTCCGTGAGGCGGCGCTGGCCCTTGCCGGCCTGACGGCGCGGGTGGTGGATGTCGAGGCCTATGCGCTGGAGCGCTCGTTCGGCCTGCTGGCCACGCAACTGGCGGCCTCGCAGGAGCGCCTGACCGTTGCGGTGGTCGACATCGGCGCGACCATGACCACCCTCAGCGTCCTGCACAACGGGCGGATCATCTACACCCGGGAGCAACTGTTCGGCGGGCGCCAGCTGACCGAGGAAATCCAGCGCCGCTATGGCCTGACCCTCGAGCAGGCCGGGCTGGCCAAGAAACAGGGCGGTCTGCCGGACGATTATGTCGGCGAGGTCCTGCAGCCGTTTCGCGAGGCGCTGGTGCAACAGGTGTCGCGTTCCCTGCAGTTCTTCTTTGCTTCCGGCCAGTACAACGCAGTCGATCACATTCTGCTGGCCGGCGGCACGGCGTCAGTGCCCGGCCTGGACCGGCTGATCGAAGAGCGACTCGGCACCCCGACCCAGGTCGCCAATCCGTTTTCCGACATGGCCTTGAGCAGCAAGGTCAACGCCGGGGCGCTGGCCAGTGATGCGCCGGCCCTGATGATTGCCTGCGGGCTCGCGCTCAGGAGTTTTGACTGATGGCGCGGATCAACCTTCTCCCCTGGCGCGAGGAGCGCCGCGAAGAGCGGCGCAAACGGTTTCTGCTGACCCTGACCGGCGTGGTGGTCGGTTCGGTCGGCGCGGTGTTCATTGCCGATCAGATATTCAGCATGGCCATCGAGCATCAGCAGGCGCGTAACGATTACATCGGCAAGCAGATCGCCGTGGTCGATGAGCGGATCAAGCAGATCAGCGAACTCAAGGCGCGGCGCCAGCAACTGGTGGAGCGCATGCGCATCATCCAGGATCTGCAAGGCAACCGGCAGGTCAGCGGGCGGATCTTCGATCAACTGGCACGCACGCTGCCCGACGGCGTCTATTTCACCAGCGTGAAGATGGTCGGCAAGACCCTGTCGATCAGCGGTGCGGCGGAATCGAACAACCGGGTCTCCGACCTGATGCGCAATCTTGAGGCGTCCGACTGGTTCGACGCGCCGACCCTGAACGAGGTCAAGGCAACCACGGCGGGGCAACTGGATCAGGCCAACGTGTTTCAGTTGACTGTTCATCAGACCCGGCCGAAAAGCCTGGAGGACGACCAATGAAACCGTCCGAATGGCTGGCCAGCCTGCGCAATATCGACTTCAACGATCTGGATACCAGCAACATCGGCTCCTGGCCGCCGGCCGTGAAAGGCCTGGCCGGGGCGTTGCTGATGATTCTGGTGCTGGCCCTGGGCTACAACTTTTTCGTCAGTGACATGGAAAGCGAGCTCGAAACCAAACGCACGGAAGAAGCCACGCTCAAGGAGCAGTTCTCCAGCAAGGCGCGCATGGCGGCCAATCTGGAGCTGTACACCCAGCAGATGAAGGAGATGGAGAACTCGTTCGGTGTACTGTTGCGGCAATTGCCCAGCGACACCGAAGTGCCGGGATTGCTGGAGGACATCACGCGCACCGGTCTGGGCAGCGGTCTTGAGTTCGAAGAGATCAAGCTGTTGCCGGAGGTGACGCAACAGTTCTACATAGAATTGCCGATCCAGATCACCGTCACGGGCGCCTATCACGACCTCGCCACCTTCGTCAGCGGCGTGGCCGGGTTGCCGCGGATCGTCACGCTGCATGACTTCGAGCTGGCGCCGGCCAACCCGGAAGGCGGGACCAAGTTGCGCATGAGCATCCTCGCCAAGACGTACCGCTACAACGACAAGGGGCTGCAAAAATGAGCCCGATCCGTTTTCTTCTGTTGTCGGCATTGATGCTGGGGCTGAGCGGTTGCGGCGGCAACGACTTCAGCGATCTCGACGCCTACATGAACGAAGTGCGTCTGCGGCCGCCGGGCAAGATCGAGCCAACGCCGACCTTTCGCTCCTACCCGACATTCACCTACAGCGCCGCGAACCTGCGCAGTCCGTTCTCGCGTCAGGTACGGGTCGATCTGGCCGGGCAGCAGCACGGCTCGCGCAACGTCAAGCCGGACCCGAACCGGGTCAAGCAATACCTCGAAGGTTTCAACATCGAGCAGTTCGAGATGGTCGGCACGATTTCCAATGCCTCCGGTTCGTTTGCGCTGCTGCGCGGGGCGGGCGGGGTGCATCGGCTTAAAGTCGGCGATTACCTGGGGCGCAACGACGGACGCATCGTCGCGATCAGCGCCTCCCAGGTCGATGTGGTCGAAATCGTTCCCGATGGCGAAGGCGCCTGGCTGGAGCGGCCGCGCACCATTCCTTTGAAAGAGCACTCATAGTGGAAGTCGAACAATGAACAGGATTTTCTCCACCCTCGGTTTTTCGCTATGGATAGCGCTGCTTTCACCGATGGTTCACGCGGCCAACCTGAAGACGCTGGACGTGGCCGCGCTGCCGGGTGATCGCGTCGAGCTGAAACTGGCGTTCGACGGCCCGCCGCCGCAGCCCAAGGGTTACACCACCGATTCGCCGGCGCGGATCGCCCTCGACCTGCCGGGAGTGGCCAGCCAGCTCGCGACCAAGACCCGCGACCTCGGTAGCGGCAATGCGCGCTCTGCCACGGTGGTCGAGGCCAATGACCGTACCCGGTTGATCATCAACCTCACGCAACTGGCGCCGTATGACGCCCGGGTCGAGGGCAACACGCTGTTCGTGGTGGTCGGGCAGGGCACCAAGGCCTCCGCGCAGCGACCTGCCGCGAAGACACCACGTGCCACGCCAGTGGCAGCGCCGGCGCGGACTTACGCACCCGTCGCCAGGGCCATCCGTGGCGTTGACTTCCAGCGCGGCACGGCGGGTGAGGGCAATGTGGTCATCGATCTGTCAGACCCGACCATCGCGCCGGACATTCAGGAGCACGACGGCAAGATCATCCTCAATTTCGCCCGCACCCAGTTGCCCGAGCCGTTGCGGGTGCGTCTCGACGTCAAGGATTTCGCCACCCCGGTGCAGTTCGTCAATGCTGGCGTGAGCGGGGATCGGGCGACCATCACCGTCGAGCCCGGCGGTACGTTCGACTATTCCACCTACCAGACCGACAACAAACTGACGGTGAGCATCCGTCCGTTGACCATCGACGACCTGCAAAAGCGCAACGCCGACCGCAACAGCTACAGCGGTGAAAAGCTTTCGTTGAATTTCCAGGACATCGACGTGCGCTCGGTGCTGCAACTGATCGCGGACTTCACCAACCTCAATCTGGTCGCCAGCGACACGGTGCAGGGCGGGATCACTTTGCGCCTGCAGAACGTACCGTGGGATCAGGCACTGGATCTGGTGCTCAAGACCAAAGGTCTGGACAAGCGCAAGGTCGGCAACGTGTTGCTGGTGGCGCCGGCGGATGAAATCGCCGCCCGCGAACGGCAGGAACTGGAGTCGCAGAAGCAGATCGCCGAGCTGGCGCCACTGCGTCGTGAACTGCTGCAAGTGAACTACGCCAAGGCGGCAGACATTGCCAAGCTGTTCCAGTCGGTCACCAGCGCCGAGGCCAAGGTCGATGAACGCGGCTCGATCACCGTCGATGAGCGCACCAACAACATCATCGCCTACCAGACCCAGGATCGCCTCGACGAGCTGCGGCGGATCGTGGCGCAGCTGGATATCCCGGTGCGTCAGGTGATGATCGAGGCGCGGATCGTCGAGGCCAACGTCGATTACGACAAGAGCCTGGGTGTGCGCTGGGGCGGGTCGATCCAGAACAAGGGCAACTGGAACACTTCCGGGGTCAGCAATGGTTCGTCGACCACCATCGGCACGCCGGGCAGCACCAGTACCAACTCGCCGTTCGTCGACATGGGCACGGTCAACAATACGTCCGGGATCGGTATCGCGTTCATCACCGACAACGTCTTGCTCGACCTTGAGCTGACGGCGATGGAGAAGACCGGCAACGGCGAAATCGTTTCGCAACCCAAGGTGGTCACCTCCGACAAGGAGACCGCGAAAATCCTCAAGGGCACCGAGATTCCGTATCAGGAAGCCAGCTCCAGCGGCGCTACGTCGGTGTCGTTCAAGGAGGCCTCGCTGTCGCTGGAGGTCACGCCGCAAATCACCCCGGACAATCGCATCATCATGGAGGTCAAGGTCACCAAGGACGAACCGGACTACCTGAACAAAGTGCAGGACGTGCCGCCGATCAAGAAAAACGAGGTCAACGCCAAGGTGCTGGTAAACGACGGCGAGACCATCGTGATTGGCGGGGTTTTCTCAAATACTCAAAGCAAGGTCGTAGATAAGGTGCCATTTCTTGGCGATGTACCGTATCTTGGCCGCCTTTTCCGGCGTGATGTGGTTTCGGAGAAAAAATCCGAGCTGTTGGTATTCCTCACTCCGCGTATCATGAATAACCAGGCGATTGCTGTGAGTCGTTGATTCTGTGCGAAATTTGATTCTTGTAGGACCGATGGGGGCTGGAAAAAGCACCATCGGCCGATTACTGGCCAAAGAGCTGCGCCTGCCGTTCAAGGATTCCGACAAGGAAATTGAACTGCGTACGGGCGCCAATATCCCGTGGATCTTCGACAAGGAAGGCGAGCCCGGTTTTCGTGATCGTGAGCAGGCGATGATCGCCGAGCTGTGCGCGTTCGACGGCGTGGTGCTGGCGACGGGCGGCGGCGCGGTGATGCGCGATGCCAACCGCAAGGCCCTGCACGAGGGCGGGCGGGTGGTGTATCTGCACGCCTCCGTCGAACAGCAGGTCGGCCGCACCTCCCGCGACCGCAATCGCCCGCTGCTGCGCACGGCCAATCCCGAGAAAACCCTGCGCGACCTGCTGGCGATCCGCGATCCGCTTTATCGGGAAATTGCCGATCTGGTGGTGGAAACCGACGAGCGGCCGCCACGCATGGTGGTGCTCGACATTCTTGACCGTCTGGCGCAACTTCCACCCCGTTAAAGCGCCGCCCGAAATGCGCTATCCTCGGCGTCCTGTCGAGGGTTGTGGCGGATCGCACGCAAGCGGCGTCACACCTCTCAAGACCGGGGACATCCGATAATTCAAGGCAGGACGCCTGCTTCCATCTTCACTGTGGGGACACATGCAGACACTCAAGGTCGATCTAGGCGAGCGCAGCTACCCGATTCATATTGGCGAAGGACTGTTGGATCAGCCTGAATTGCTGGCTCCGCACATCCATGGGCGGCAAGTGGCAATCATCTCCAACGAGACCGTTGCGCCGCTCTATCTCGAGCGTCTGACCCGCAGTCTGTCGCAGTTCTCGGTGGTTTCCGTGGTGCTGCCGGACGGCGAAGCCTTCAAGAACTGGGAAACCCTGCAACTGATCTTCGACGGCCTGCTGACCGCCCGTCATGACCGTCGCACCACGGTGATCGCCCTCGGTGGCGGTGTGATCGGCGACATGGCCGGTTTTGCAGCCGCCTGCTACCAGCGTGGCGTCGATTTCATCCAGATTCCTACCACGTTGCTGTCCCAGGTCGATTCGTCGGTGGGCGGCAAGACTGGCATCAACCATCCGTTGGGCAAGAACATGGTCGGCGCCTTCTATCAGCCGAACGTGGTGCTGATCGATACGGCGTCCCTGAAAACCCTGCCAGCGCGCGAGCTGTCCGCAGGCCTGGCGGAAGTCATCAAGTACGGCCTGATCTGCGACGAGCCGTTCCTGACCTGGCTCGAAGACAACGTCGATGCCCTGCGTGCGCTGGACCAGAAAGCCCTGACCTATGCCATCGAGCGCTCCTGCGCCGCCAAGGCGGCGGTGGTCGGCGCCGATGAGAAGGAAACCGGTGTACGCGCCACGCTCAATCTCGGCCACACCTTCGGCCACGCCATCGAAACCCACATGGGCTATGGTGTCTGGTTGCACGGTGAAGCGGTCGCTGCTGGCACGGTAATGGCGATGGAAATGTCCGCGCGCCTCGGCTGGATCAGCGAGCAGGAGCGTGATCGCGGCATTCGTCTGTTCCAGCGTGCCGGCTTGCCGGTGGTTCCGCCGGAAGAGATGACCGAAGCCGATTTTCTCGAACACATGGCAATTGACAAAAAAGTGATCGACGGTCGTCTGCGCCTGGTGCTGCTGCGCCGGATGGGCGAAGCGGTAGTGACCGACGATTATCCGAAAGAGGTTCTACAGGCCACGCTGGGAGCGGATTACCGCGCTCTGGCTCAGCTTAAAGGTTAATAAGATTCCGATGACTAGTTTGCATGCCGACGAGGCGTTCCTCGGCCATTTCCAGTTAAGTCATGACCCTTTCGCTCCACGGGTCCCGGGCTTCAAATTCTTCCCGGCCCAGCGCAAACCGGTGCTGGGTCAACTGCATCACCTGGCGCGTTACAGCCAGTTGCTGCTGGTGGTCACCGGCCCTCAGGGCAGCGGCAAGACTTTGCTGCGCCAGGCGTTGGTGGCGAGCACCAACAAGCAGTCGGTTCAGAGTGTTGTCGTTTCGGCCCGTGGCGCCGGCGATGCAGCCGGCGTGCTGCGTCAGGTCGCTCAGGCGCTGAATGTGGCCCAGGCCGAAGTCGGGGCGATCCTCGATCAGGTGGTGCAACTGGCGCTGACCGGCCAGGAAGTCTATCTGCTGGTGGATGACGCCGAGCAGCTCGACGAATCCGCCCTCGAAGCCCTGATGGCTTTGGGTGCCGGTGCACCGGAAGGCCGTCCGCATGTGTTCCTGTTCGGTGAGTCGTCGCTGATCGCTCAGCTCGAGGCACTGCACCTCGAAGAAGAGCGCTTCCACGTCATCGAATTGCAGCCGTATACCGAAGAAGAAACCCGCGAGTATCTCGACCAGCGGCTCGAAGGCGCCGGCCGTGGTGTCGAACTTTTCACCGCGGATCAGATCTCTGATATTCACGAAAGCTCCGAGGGTTGGCCCGGTAACATCAACCAGGTCGCCCGCGATGCACTGATCGAAGTCATGATTGCCAGCCGCTCTGCGGTGAAGCGTCCAAGTATGGGGTTCAACATGCCGAAGAAACACGTATTGGCGATTTCCGCCGTCGTCGTGGTGGCGGTCGCTGCCGCCTGGCTGATGCCCGGTCGCAACAAGGCGCCGACCACCGGCGCGCCGGCCAATGAACAGGCTCAGTTGCCATTGGGCCAGGGTGGTGCGCCGAACGTGGAGTTCGCCGGTAACACCCAGCCGATGCCGTTGCCGCTGGTCGGCAATTCGCAACCGGTCATGCGCAAGCCGTTGGCCGAAGCGGCCGGCGGGATCACCGAAGGTGACGACGGCGTACCGCTGGAAGGCTCGAGCAATACACCGCCGACCGTGACCACCACCGCGCCACCGGCCGGCGTGCCTGCCGGTCCTGCGCCGACTCCGGTTCCGGTCCCAGCGGCCAAACCGACGCCGGCACCGACCCAGGTTGCCACGGCCAAGCCAGCGCCTGCTCCGGCTGCGCCAGTCGCCAAGCCAGCCCCGGCGCCTGCCAAGCCTGTCGCTGCGGCCAAACCGGCCGAGAAAGCCGCCGAGAAGCCGGTCACCGTCGCCAAGGCTGCCGGTGGCAGCTGGTACGCCGGTCAAGCCCCGGGCAACTACGTGGTGCAGATCCTCGGCACAAGCTCCGAAGCCGCTGCGCAAAGCTTCGTCAAGGAGCAGGGCGGCGAGTACCGCTATTTCAAGAAAGTCCTCAACGGCAAGCCGCTCTACGTGATCACCTATGGCAGCTTTGCCAATCGTGATGCGGCCGTTTCTGCCATCAAGGCCTTGCCAGCGAAGGTTCAGGCTGGTAAACCTTGGCCTCGCACTGTCGCCAGCGTCCAACAGGAACTGGCAACAACTCGCTGAAGATTCGGCGGCCTTACCCAGGCCGCCTCTCCAAGCACCTCAAAATTTCTACAAGTGCGCGCCGCCCCTACGGGCCGCGTGCCTTGTGGTGTCTGCGTCACAGTAGTCTTTGAGTCGTTGCGGTCAGAATTAAAAAAGTTTTGACTAGCACAGCAGATCGCTTTAAACCTTTCACAAATGCGACATGGATTTGCGACATTTCGTCGTCAAATTTGTGAGCGTCTGTGTCGCTGTGTACAATGACCACCCTTTTGCCCCCGCAAAGCCGGCGTACGTTCGGCGCGAGATGCAAGTGGTTGAATTGAAAAGAAATTTGCCTCGAAAAGAGGCAGCCTGGTGAGAAAGTGTCTATGAAAGCAGGTCTGTACCAACCAGATGAATTCAAGGATAACTGCGGTTTCGGCCTGATAGCCCATATGCAGGGCGAACCCAGTCATACCCTATTGCAAACGGCCATCGAGGCCCTGACCTGCATGACCCACCGCGGTGGGATTAATGCCGACGGCAAGACCGGTGACGGTTGCGGTCTGCTGATTCAAAAACCCGACGCCTTCCTGCGCGCCATTGCCCAGGAAACCTTCAGCGTCGAGCTGCCCAAGCAATATGCCGTGGGCATGGTCTTCTTTAACCAGGATCCGGCCAAGGCCGAAGCCGCTCGCGAGAACATGAACCGCGAGATCCTGGCCGAAGGCCTGCAACTGATCGGCTGGCGCAAAGTGCCGATCGACACCAGCGTCCTCGGCCGCCTCGCCCTTGAGCGCCTGCCGCAGATCGAGCAGGTCTACATCGGTGGCGAAGGCCTGAGCGATCAGGACATGGCGGTCAAGTTGTTCAGTGCCCGTCGTCGTTCGTCCGTGGCCAACGCCGCCGACACCGACCACTACATCTGCAGCTTTTCCCACAAGACCATCATCTATAAAGGCCTGATGATGCCGGCCGACCTGGCCGCGTTCTATCCGGACCTGGGTGATCAGCGCCTGCAAACCGCGATCTGCGTGTTCCACCAGCGCTTCTCCACCAACACCCTGCCGAAATGGCCGCTGGCTCAGCCATTCCGCTTCCTCGCCCACAACGGCGAGATCAACACCATCACCGGCAACCGCAACTGGGCCCAGGCCCGTCGCACCAAGTTCACCAACGATCTGATGGATCTGGAAGAACTCGGTCCGCTGGTGAACCGTGTCGGTTCCGACTCTTCGAGCATGGACAACATGCTCGAACTGATGGTCACCGGCGGCATCGACCTGTTCCGTGGCGTGCGGATGATCATTCCGCCAGCGTGGCAGAACGTCGAAACCATGGACCCGGATCTGCGTGCGTTCTACGAGTACAACTCGATGCACATGGAGCCGTGGGACGGCCCGGCCGGCGTGGTGATGACCGACGGTCGCTACGCGGTGTGCCTGCTCGACCGTAACGGTCTGCGCCCGGCGCGCTGGGTCACCACCACCAACGGTTTCATCACCGTCGCCTCGGAAATCGGCGTCTGGAACTACCAGCCGCAGGACGTGATCGCCAAGGGCCGTGTCGGTCCTGGCCAGATACTCGCCGTGGACACCGAAACCGGTCAGATCCTCGACACCGATGCGATCGACAACCGCCTGAAATCCCGTCATCCGTACAAGCAATGGCTGCGCAAGAATGCTCTGCGCATCCAGGCGACCATGGAAGACAACGATCACGGTTCGGCTTTCTACGACGTCGATCAGCTCAAGCAATACATGAAGATGTATCAGGTCACGTTCGAAGAGCGCGATCAGGTACTGCGTCCGCTCGGTGAACAAGGCTACGAAGCCGTCGGCTCGATGGGCGACGACACGCCGATGGCCGTGCTGTCCCAGCGCGTGCGCACGCCGTACGACTATTTCCGCCAGCAGTTCGCGCAGGTGACCAACCCGCCGATCGACCCGCTGCGTGAAGCGATCGTGATGTCGCTGGAAATCTGCCTCGGTGCCGAGCGCAACATCTTCCAGGAATCGCCGGAACACGCGTCGCGCGTGATCCTCAGCTCGCCGGTCATTTCCCCGGCCAAGTGGCGTTCGCTGATGAACCTCGACCGCCCGGGTTTCGAGCGGCAGATCATCGACCTCAACTACGACGAAAGCGTCGGCCTCGAAGCGGCGATCCGCAACGTCGCCGATCAGGCTGAAGAAGCCGTGCGTGCCGGTCGTACCCAGATCGTCCTGAGCGACCGCCATATCGCGCCGGGCAAACTGCCGATCCACGCCTCGATGGCCACCGGTGCGGTGCACCATCGCCTGACCGAAAAAGGCCTGCGCTGCGACTCCAACATTCTGGTGGAAACCGCGACTGCCCGCGATCCGCATCACTTCGCGGTGCTGATCGGCTTCGGTGCGTCGGCGGTCTATCCGTTCCTCGCGTACGAAGTGCTGGGCGACCTGATCCGTACCGGTGAAGTCCTGGGCGACCTCTACGAGGTGTTCAAGAACTACCGCAAAGGCATCACCAAAGGCCTGCTGAAGATCCTGTCGAAGATGGGCATCTCGACCATCGCGTCCTATCGCGGTGCTCAGCTGTTCGAAGCCATCGGTCTGTCCGAAGAAGTCTGCAACCTGAGCTTCCGTGGCGTGCCGAGCCGCATCAAGGGTGCGCGTTTCGTCGACATCGAAGCCGAGCAGAAAGCACTGGCCACCGAAGCCTGGAGTCCGCGCAAGCCGATCCAGCAGGGCGGTCTGCTGAAGTTCGTCCACGGTGGCGAATACCACGCGTACAACCCGGACGTGGTCAACACCCTGCAAGCCGCTGTGCAGCAGGGCGACTACGCCAAATTCAAGGAATACACCTCGCTGGTGGACAACCGCCCGGTGTCGATGATCCGTGACCTGTTCAAGGTCAAGACCCTCGACACGCCGCTGGACATCAGTGAAGTCGAACCGCTGGAATCGGTGCTCAAGCGCTTCGACTCCGCCGGTATCTCGCTGGGCGCCCTGTCGCCGGAAGCTCACGAAGCCCTGGCCGAAGCCATGAACCGCCTCGGTGCGCGTTCCAACTCCGGCGAAGGCGGCGAAGACCCGGCACGCTACGGCACCATCAAGAGCTCGAAAATCAAGCAGGTTGCGACCGGTCGTTTCGGCGTGACCCCGGAATACCTGGTCAACGCCGAAGTGCTGCAGATCAAGGTCGCCCAGGGCGCCAAGCCGGGCGAGGGCGGGCAACTGCCGGGCGGTAAAGTGAACGGGCTGATCGCCAAACTGCGTTACGCAGTGCCGGGCGTGACCCTGATTTCGCCACCGCCGCACCACGACATCTATTCGATCGAAGACTTGTCGCAGTTGATCTTCGACCTGAAACAGGTCAACCCGAAGGCGCTGGTTTCGGTGAAGCTTGTGGCTGAAGCGGGCGTCGGCACCATCGCCGCCGGTGTGGCCAAGGCCTATGCGGACTTGATCACCATCTCCGGCTACGACGGTGGCACCGGTGCTTCGCCGCTGACCTCGATCAAATACGCCGGTGCACCGTGGGAACTCGGCCTGGCCGAAACCCACCAGACCCTGCGCGGCAACGACCTGCGCGGCAAGGTTCGGGTGCAGACCGACGGCGGCCTGAAAACCGGCCTCGACGTGATCAAGGCGGCCATCCTCGGCGCCGAAAGCTTCGGCTTCGGCACTGCACCGATGATCGCGCTGGGCTGCAAATACCTGCGCATCTGCCACCTGAACAACTGCGCCACCGGCGTCGCGACTCAGAACGAGAAGCTGCGCAAGGATCACTACATCGGCACCGTCGACATGGTGGTGAACTTCTTCACCTACGTCGCCGAAGAAACCCGTGAGTGGCTGGCCAAGCTCGGCGTGCGTTCCCTCGAAGAGCTGATCGGCCGCACCGATCTGCTGGAAATCCTCGAAGGCCAGACCGCCAAGCAGCATCACCTGGATCTGACCCCGCTGCTGGGCAGCGATCACATCCCGGCGGACAAGCCGCAATTCTGTGGCGTCGAGCGCAACCCGCCATTCGACCAGGGCCTGCTGGCCGAGAAAATGGTCGAGATGGCGACATCGGCGATCAACGACCTCAGCGGTGCCGAGTTCGAACTGGACATCTGCAACTGCGACCGTTCGATCGGCGCGCGGATCTCCGGCGAAATCGCCCGCAAGCACGGCAATCAGGGCATGGCCAAGGCGCCCGTCACCTTCCGCTTCAAGGGCACGGCGGGTCAGAGCTTCGGCGTGTGGAACGCCGGCGGTCTGAACCTGTACCTGGAAGGCGACGCCAACGACTACGTCGGCAAAGGCATGACCGGCGGCAAACTGGTTATCGTGCCGCCGAAGGGCAGCGCTTATCAGACTCAGAACAGCGCCATCATCGGCAACACCTGCCTGTACGGCGCCACTGGCGGCAAGCTGTTCGCCGCCGGCACCGCAGGCGAGCGTTTCGCCGTGCGCAACTCCGGTGCCCACACGGTTGTGGAAGGCACTGGCGATCACTGCTGCGAGTACATGACCGGTGGTTTCGTCTGCGTTCTTGGCAAGACCGGTTACAACTTCGGCTCTGGCATGACCGGCGGTTTCGCCTACGTGCTCGACCAGGACAACACCTTCGTTGACCGGGTCAACCACGAACTGGTGGAAATCCAGCGGATCAGCGGCGAGGCGATGGAAGCCTATCGCAGCCACCTGCAGAACGTGCTGAACGAGTACGTCGCGGAAACCGACAGCGAGTGGGGTCGTGAACTCGCCGAGAACCTCGATGACTACTTGCGTCGTTTCTGGCTGGTCAAGCCGAAGGCTGCCAACCTGAAGTCGTTGCTTTCCAGCACCCGTGCCAACCCGCAGTGATATGCGCCTGAAGAGTTTGATGAGGTTTTAACAATGGCTGAACGTCTGAATAACGACTTCCAGTTCATCGACGTCGGGCGCAAAGATCCGAAGAAGAAACTGTTGCGTCAACGCAAGAAAGAGTTCGTGGAAATCTACGAACCGTTCAAACCCCAGCAGTCGGTTGACCAGGCCCACCGCTGCCTGGGTTGCGGCAACCCGTATTGCGAATGGAAGTGCCCGGTGCACAACTTCATTCCGAACTGGCTGAAACTGGTGGCCGAGGGCAACATCCTTCAGGCCGCCGAGCTGTCGCACCAGACCAACACCCTGCCGGAAGTCTGCGGCCGGGTGTGCCCGCAGGATCGTCTGTGCGAGGGTGCCTGCACCCTCAACGACGGCTTCGGCGCGGTGACCATCGGTTCGGTCGAGAAGTACATCACCGACACCGCGTTCGCCATGGGCTGGCGCCCGGACATGTCCAAGGTCAAACCGACCGGCAAGCGTGTCGCGATCATCGGCGCAGGCCCGGCGGGTCTCGGTTGTGCCGACGTGCTGGTGCGTGGCGGCGTGACTCCGGTGGTGTTCGACAAGAACCCGGAAATCGGCGGTCTGCTGACCTTCGGCATCCCCGAGTTCAAGCTCGAGAAGACCGTGCTGAGCAATCGCCGCGAAGTCTTTACCGGCATGGGCATCGAGTTCCGCCTCAACACCGAGGTCGGCAAGGACGTGACCATGGAGCAACTGCTCGCCGAATACGATGCCGTGTTCATGGGCATGGGCACCTACACCTACATGAAGGGTGGTTTTGCCGGTGAGGATCTGCCGGGCGTTTATGACGCGCTGGACTTCCTGATCGCCAACGTCAATCGCAACCTGGGCTTTGAAAAGTCGCCCGAAGATTTCGTCGACATGAAAGGCAAGAAGGTCGTGGTGCTGGGCGGCGGCGACACGGCGATGGACTGCAACCGTACCTCGATCCGCCAGGGCGCCAAGTCGGTGACCTGCGCTTATCGTCGTGACGAAGCGAACATGCCCGGCTCGCGCAAAGAGGTGAAGAACGCCAAGGAAGAAGGCGTGAAGTTCCTCTACAACCGCCAGCCGATCGCCATCGTTGGTGAAGACAAGGTCGAAGGCGTGAAGGTGGTCGAGACCCGCCTCGGCGAGCCGGACGCCCGTGGCCGTCGCAGCCCCGAGCCGATCCCGGGCTCCGAAGAGATCATCCCGGCCGACGCCGTGGTCATCGCATTCGGTTTCCGCCCGAGCCCGGCGCCGTGGTTCGAGCAGTTCGAGATCCAGACCGACAGCCAGGGCCGCGTCGTTGCGCCTGAGCAAGGTCAGTACAAGCACCAGACCAGCAACCCGAAAATCTTCGCCGGTGGCGACATGGTGCGCGGTTCCGACCTGGTGGTGACGGCGATCTTCGAAGGCCGCAATGCGGCTGAAGGGATCCTGGATTACCTGGGCGTCTAAACCCGGATCCTGAACCAAACGCTGTAACCCTGTGGGAGCGAGCCTGCTCGCGATAGCGGTGAATCAGTCACCAGATGTATTGGCTGACACTCTGCGATCGCGAGCAGGCTCGCTCCCACAGTTGTTTCTCGGTGTTGCTGATAGCGCATTTCCAGCGCGACAAATTGACCCGATAGACAAAAGGCTGACCTGCATCCGTGCCTTTTGCGTCGCGCTCTGAGAAAATGCCCGCACTTTTTTTCCGGATGCCGACATGACTGCCCTGAAGAACGACCGTTTCCTCCGCGCCCTGCTCAAGCAACCCGTAGACGTCACCCCTGTGTGGATGATGCGCCAGGCCGGCCGCTACCTGCCGGAATACCGCGCCAGCCGCGCCCAGGCCGGTGATTTCATGAGCCTGTGCATGAATCCGGAATTCGCCTGCGAAGTCACGCTGCAACCCCTCGACCGCTATCCACAACTGGACGCGGCGATCCTGTTCTCCGACATCCTCACCATTCCCGATGCCATGGGCCAGGGCCTGTACTTCGAGACCGGTGAAGGTCCGCGCTTCAAGAAAGTCGTCAGCACCCTGGCCGACATCGAAGCCCTGCCGATCCCGGATCCACACAAAGACCTCGGCTACGTGATGGACGCGGTCAGCACCATCCGCCGCGAACTGAACGGCCGTGTGCCGCTGATCGGTTTCTCCGGCAGCCCGTGGACCCTCGCCACCTACATGGTTGAAGGCGGCTCGTCGAAAGACTTCCGCAAGACCAAGGCGATGCTCTACGACAACCCGCAAGCCATGCACCTGTTGCTGGACAAACTGGCGCAGTCGGTGACTTCGTACCTGAACGGCCAGATCCAGGCCGGTGCGCAAGCGGTGCAGATCTTCGATACCTGGGGCGGCAACCTGTCGGCGGCGGCGTATCAGGAATTCTCCCTGGCCTACATGAAGAAAATCGTCAGCGGCCTGATCCGCGAGCACGACGGTCGCAAAGTGCCGGTGATCCTCTTCACCAAGAACGGCGGCCTGTGGCTGGAAAGCATCGCCGAGGCGGGTGCCGACGCACTGGGCCTGGACTGGACCTGCGACATCGGCAACGCCCGCGCCCGCGTTGGCGACAAGGTTGCGCTGCAAGGCAACATGGACCCGACCGTGCTCTACGCCAAGCCGGAAGCGATCCGCACTGAAGTGGGCCGCATCCTCGCCAGCTACGGCAAAGGCAGTGGTCACGTGTTCAACCTCGGCCACGGCATCACGCCGGAAGTCGATCCGGAACACGCAGGTGCGTTCCTGCGTGCGGTGCACGAGTTGTCGGCGCAGTATCACGAGTGATCATGTTTCAATAAAAAAACGCCCGGCTTATGCCGGGCGTTTTTTTGTGGGCGGGAATCAGGCTTTGACGCCACCCAGCGGCGGCAACTTCGCCAGCTTCAACGCCACCAACAGCGCCACCAGCAACAACGCGCCGATAAACAGGCCAATCCCGTTCCATCCCGCCATGTGCCAGAACACCCCGCCCGCCGTCCCGGCGATGCTCGACCCGGCGTAATAGCTGAACAGGTACAACGACGAGGCCTGGCCCTTGGCCTTGAGCGCCCGGCGGCCGATCCAGCTGCTGGCCACCGAGTGGGCGCCGAAGAAGCCGAAGGTGAAGATCAGCATGCCGATGATTACCAGCGGCAGCGGTGTGAACATCGTCAGGGCGAGACCGGCGAACATCAGGGCGATGGTGGCCCACAGCACTTTGCGGCGGCCCAGTTTGTCGGCCAGCGAGCCGATTTTCGCCGAGCTGTAGATACCCGACAGATACACCACCGAAAGCAGCCCCACAAACACCTGGTCCAGGTGATACGGCTCGGCCAGCAGGCGGTAGCCGATGTAGTTGAACAACGTGACGAACGCGCCCATCAGTACGAACGCCTCAAGAAACAGCAGCGGCAGGCCAGCATCGCGAAAGTGCATGGTGAAGCCGTCGAGCAGACTGCGCGGATGCAGTGAACGGGAGCGGAAGTTGCGCGACTCCGGCAGGATCTTCCAGAAAACCGCTGCCGCGATCAGCGCCAGACCGCCGATCACCAGCATCGCCGTGTGCCAGCTGACGAAGTCGATCAATACACCAGTGATCAGACGCCCGCTCATCCCGCCAATCGCGTTGCCGCCGATGTACAGGCCCATCGCCAGGCCGATGTGCTGCGGATGGATTTCCTCGCTCAGGTAAGTCATTGCGACCGCCGCCAGACCGCTCAACGACAGCCCGATCAGCGCTCGCATGATCAGCACGCCGTGCCAGCTCGGCATCATCGAACTGGCGATGGTGCACAGGGCTGCAGCAAACAGTGCGGCGACCATCACCGGTTTACGCCCGACCCGATCGGAAATCGGGCCGGTGATCAGCAGACCGAAGGCCAGCATGCCGGTGGCCACCGACAGGATCAGGCTGCTCTGCGCCGCGTTGATCGAGTATTCGTGGGACAGCAGCGGCATCATCGGCTGCACGCAGTACAGCAGGGCGAAGGTCGCGAAGCCGCCGCTGAACAGCGCCAGTACCGTGCGCATGAAAGCGGGCGTGCCTTTCTCGATGTAGATCTCTTGCAGTTCGGTCATTACATCGTCCGCCGCAGCGGGCGGGACTTCATGGGCCATTGGAGCGACGGCGGTTTTCACATCAGACCTCGGAGGGCGCGGGCAAGCAGGCAATGAAAAAATCATATAGCTGGCTAATGTTTCTATCCAATATATTGTTCGACCTGTTTGATAGCTTTAACGACCTAATGGGGTATCCATGGAATTGCGTCACTTGCGCTACTTCATTGCCGTCGCCGAAGAACTGCACTTCGGCCGCGCCGCACAGGTGCTGGGCATCTCCCAGCCACCGCTGAGCCAGCAGATTCAGGCGCTGGAACAGGAAGTCGGCGCACGGCTGTTCGAGCGTACCAATCGTCGGGTCGAGCTGAGTGAAGCCGGGCGATTGTTTCTGGAAGAGGCGCGTCTGGTGCTGGCCCAAGTCGATAAAGCGGCGGATGTGGCCCGCCGCGCGCAGCTTGGAGAACTGGGGGAGCTGAAGATCGGCTTCACCTCTTCGGCGCCGTTCAACTCGACCATTCCCCAGGCGATATTTTCCTTCCGCCAACGCTTCCCGGCCGTGCATCTGAACCTGCGGGAGATGAGCAGCACCATGGTGGCCGACGCACTGGTGGACGAATCGATCGAGGTCGGCATCATGCGCCCGCTGGGTCTGCCGGATTCGTTGAGCGTGGTCGAGCTGATGCGCGAGCCCTTGGTGGCGGTGCTCAGCTCCAAACATCCGCTGGCGCAGGGCTCTGAAGAGGGGCTGTTCCTCTCGGCGCTGGCACTCGAACCGTTCGTGTTCTTCCCGCGCAGCTACGGCAGTGGTCTGTACTCGCAACTGATCAGCCTGGCCCGAGACGCCGGTTTCAGTCCGCACTTCGCCCAGGAGGCGGGGGAAGCCATGACCATCATCGGTCTGGTCGCGGCGGGGCTGGGGGGGTCGGTCATGCCGGCCTCGTATCAGCGGATGCGCATCGACGGCGTGGTCTATCGCCCGCTGCTCGATCCCGAAGCCGTAACGGCGGTATGGCTGGTGCAGCGCAAGGACCAGAAATCGCCGATGGCCAAGGCCTTCGTCGAGCTGTTGACGCGCAAGATGAACGTTTAAGGCATTGGTGATTTTTCCGGAGCGGCCGATACGCTCAGGCTGGATTATCAAATTATGGAGAAACGGGATGTTCAAGCAGTTCAGCTTCGCCGCTTTGTTGGCAGTTGCCGCGCTCAGCACAGGTTGCGCTTCGGTAAAAATGGCCGACGATACTCAAGATGCCCAGGCCAAAACCTTCCAGGTCAGCCCGGACAAGGCTCACATCTATGTGTACCGCAACGAGAGCATGGGTGCCGGCGTGAAGATGCCTGTCGCGCTCAATGGCAAGCCAGTGGGTGCAACCGTCGCCAAGTCGTATCTGATGCTTTCGGTACCGGCAGGTCAGCAGACACTGGTGTCCTCGGCAGAAAACGATTCGGAACTGAAACTTTCGGCCGAAGCGGGCAAGAACTATTTCGTCTGGCAGGAAGTGAAGGTCGGTTTCATCAAGGCGCGCAATGCCCTGCAAGTGGTCGATGAAGCGACCGGTCGCGCCGGCGTCAATGAAAGCAAACTGATCCAGGCTCAGTAAGCATTTAGCACGCCTTCACGCCGGCCGTGGAGGCGTTGTCCATCAGGGCAGCCGCACCAGATCCCCCTTCAACGCCACCCGCGTCACAAACACCCCGGCCCGACATTCGTAAGTGTTCAGATCCTTGCGCACATGCTGGTCGTAGTAGCTGACGATATTGGTCACTGCATTCGCCCCGACACGTTTGGCCTGGGCCTGCAGCGCAATCAGGTTCGATTGCAATACCCACTCGCACGAGTCGTGATCGCTCTTGTTGAAGCCGTTGGTCTTCAGATCGCTGACCACGCCGCGCTGCAACATCCGATGCGTCCCCTGAGGTCCGTTGCCGATCAGGTAGAACTTCACACTGCCATCCAGCCGCCCGGCCCGAATCGCATCCGACAGCACGGTTTCGAACGGCATGTACATCAGGTTGGTGGCGTGGCTGGCGCTGGGGAGCAGGCTGAAGAGGGTGGCGGCGATCAGGGCTTTCGCTTGCATGGTCATCTCCTTGACGATGAAAGAGAACCGCGAGTACTCGACCGACCGGGCTCGCCGTTCCGGCAGGCTTTGTGTGTCGGCCTGTTTGAGCGAGTGTAGATGGTGCATGCAAAGGTGCAGCGAAATGCCAGCGTTGTGGGGAGTACCTTTTCAGGCAATACTGCCGGCGTTCCCGAAAGGGGCTTGTGAGACTCTGAGGATCCTGGGCAACCAGCCATCGCAGAGCCTGGCAGGTGACAGGCGATGACAAGCCAACCTGTTTGTGAAAGGGCGCCGAAAGGCGCCCTTTGTCGTTTCCGGCGGTTACTGAACCGTCGCCAGGTCACCCTTCAACGCAACGCCAGCCATGATTGCGCCCGCGTGGCATTCGTAGTTTTTCGCATCCTTGCGTTCGTTGCTCTTGTAGAAGCTGACAATGTTGGTCACGGCATTGGCGCCGGCGTTTTTCGCCGCCTGGTGCAGGCTGATGATCGCCGATTGCACGACCCACTCGCAGGCTTCCTGGTCGGACTTGTTGAAGGCGTTGGTCTTCTTGTTGGTCACCGCGCCAGGGCTGACGACGCTGACTTTGCCGGCCGGGGCGTTGCCCGCCAGATAGAACTTCACGCTGCCGTCGATCTTGCCGGTGCGGGTTGCCTCTGCGACCGCTTTGTCGAATGGCAGGTACACCGCCGTGTCACGGGCCTGGCTGACGGCCGGCAAGGCACAGATGAGCAGGGCGGCAGCGAGTTGGTTGAAGCGCATGGAGGTCTCCTTGACCTGGATTAATTCGGTTGCGTCCAGCGGCGGAAAATCAGCGAGGTGTTGACCCCGCCAAACGCGAAGTTGTTGTTCATCACGTAGTCGTGGTGCATCTGGCGGAATTCGCCGCGCAGGTAGTCGAGCTGGCCGCAGTGCGGATCGACTTCGTCGAGGTTGAGCGTGTGCACGTACAGGTCGCGATTGAGCATTTCGATGCTGAACCATGACTCCAGCGCACCGCAGGCACCCAGCGTGTGGCCGAGGAAACTCTTCTGCGAGCTGATCGGCATGTGTTCGCCGAACAGGCTGCTGGTGGCCAGGGTCTCGGCGATATCGCCCTGCTCGGTGGCCGTGCCGTGACCGTTTACGTAACCGATGGCGTCAGGCGTGAGGCCAGCGTCTTCCAGTGCCAATTCCATGGCCCGGCGCATGGTGACCTGTTCCGGACGGGTGGTGTGCTGGCCGTCGGCGTTGCTGCCGAAACCGACGATTTCAGCGTGGATTCGCGCACCGCGAGCGAGGGCGTGTTCCAGCTCTTCGAGCACCAGCATGCCGCCGCCTTCACCGATCACCAGTCCGTCGCGGCCCTTGTCATAAGGGCGCGGCGAGGTTTGCGGCGCATCGTTTTTCAGGCTGGTGGCGTACAGCGCGTCGAACACCATGGCCTCGGTCGGGCACAGTTCTTCGGCACCACCGGCGAGCATCAGTGGCAGGCGGCCGAACTTGATCGCCTCGTAGGCGTAACCGATGCCCTGGCTGCCGCTGGTGCAGGCGCTGGAGGTCGGGATCAGGCGACCGGTGAGGCCGAAGAAGATGCTGATGTTCGCCGCCGTGGTGTGCGGCATCATCCGCACATAGGAGTTGGCGTTCAGGCCTTCGGCCACCGAATTCAGCAGCATGTTGCCGAACGCCTTGATCTCGTCGGTGCTGCCGGTGGACGAACCGCAGGCGACACCCATGCGCCCGTCCTTGATCGACTCGTCGCCCAACAGGCCGGCATCCGTCAGCGCTTTTTCCGCCGCGCCGACCGCGAGCCGCGAGACCCGGCCCATGCTGCGCAGTTGCTTGCGGGTCCAGTGCGCCGGCACCAGAAAATCATCGATCGGCCCGGCCAGTCGGGTGTTCAGCTCGCTGAAGCGATCCCACTCATCCATCCGGCGGATGCCGCTGCGGTTGGCCGCAAAGTTGCCGGCGATGGTGTCCCAGTCGCTGCCCAGCGAGGTGATGCCGGCCATGCCGGTGACGACAACGCGCTTCATCAGCACAAGCCTCCGTTGACCGCCAGGACCTGGCGGGTGATGTACGACGCTTCCGCCGACATCAGGAAATTCACCGCACCGGCCACCTCTTCAGGGGTGCCCATGCGTTGTGCCGGGATCATTTTCATCAGCTCTTCCACCGGCACGTTTTCGTCGAGCATGGCCGTGTCGATCAGGCCCGGCGCGACACAGTTGACTGTAATTTTGCGCTTGGCCAGTTCGATCGCCAACGCCTTTGCGGCACCGATCACGCCAGCCTTCGAAGCGCTGTAGTTGACCTGGCCCCGGTTGCCGATCAGCCCCGAAACCGAGGTAATGCAGACGATGCGACCAGCGGCGCGGCGACGGATCATCGGCATCATCACCGGATGCAGGACGTTGTAGAAACCGTCGAGGTTGGTGCGCAATACCACGTCCCAATCGTCATCGCTCAAGGCCGGAAACGCGCCGTCGCGGGTCAGGCCGGCGTTCAGCACCACGCCGTAATAGGCGCCGTGGCTTTCGACATCGGCTTCGAGGATGGCTTTGCAGGATTCGCGGTCAGCCACGTCGAATTGCAGGATACGCGCGTTGCGACCCAGCGCTTCGATTTCGGCTTTCACCGCTTGCGCTTCGGCCACGCCGCTGCGGCAATGCAGGACGATATCGTGGCCGGCCTGGGCCAGGCGCAGTGCGATGGCGCGGCCGATGCCACGGCTGGAGCCGGTGACCAGTACGAATTCAGTCATCGTTCGACTCCTTTGTTTGTTCAAGATATTGCGCCGCGTGCGGCGGGCGGAACACGTTCAGCCGGGCGCTGGCTTCGATGCCGGGCGCATTGATGTGGCATTCGAACACGCCCATGCCGTTGTCATCTTCCAGCGAGCGGATGCCATGGATGGTCAGTTCGCAGCCGACCGGAAACGCATCGACATTGCACTCGAACTTGCGCGTGCCGAGCAGGAAACCCAGTTCCACCGGGTTGCCTTTCTGCCGGGCATGGCAGCCAGCGAACGCGGCAACGCTCTGCGCCATCAACTCGACGCCGACCCAGGCCGGCAGACTGCCGTCGGGCAGACTGAACAGGCCATCGGGTTTTACCGTCAGGGTGGTGTGGATCTGCTCGTCGTCGAAGCTGAGGATCCGGTCGATCAGAATCATGTCGCCAGCGTGGGGCAGCAATTCGGCGAGCGGCCAGTCAGTCATGGGGCGTCTCCGATAATCAGGCTGACGTTATTGCCACCGAAGGCAAACGAATTGCTCATCAGGTAGCGGGGTGCAATGGACGCCAGGCGCTCGCTCGCGGTCACCCACTTCAGCGCTGGGAGGTCCGGATCGGCCTGGCCGTCCCAGACATGCGGCGGCAGGGCGTGGTCGGGGTTGTCGGCACTCAGGCTCAGCCAGCAGAACGCGGCTTCCAGCGCGCCGGCAGCGCCAAGGGTGTGGCCGGTCATGGGTTTGGTCGAGGAGCACGCCACACCCTGCGGAAACAGGGTGGCAACGGCCAGGCTTTCCATGGCGTCGTTGTGTTGGGTGGCGGTGCCATGCAGGTTCAGGTAACTGATTTGCTCGGCTTGCAGTCGGGCGCGATCCAGCGCCTGTTGCATCGCTTGTAGCGCGCCCCGGCCGGACGGTTCAGGTGCGGAAATGTGGTGAGCATCGGAACTGGCGCCGGCGCCCAACAGGGCAATGGCCCGGCCGTCGCCGCGCCGTTTGCTCATGACGAACAGCACCGCTGCCTCGCCGATATTGATGCCGTTGCGGTTGGCCGAGAACGGGTTGCAGCGCTCCCCGGAAACAGCTTCCAGCGACGAAAAACCATTGAGCGTCAGTTTGCACAGGCTATCGACACCGCCGCACAGCACCGCATCGCACAGCCCCAGATCGAGCAGGCGTTTGGCGCTCATCAGGGCCCGGGCGCTGGAGGTGCACGCGGTGGAAATCACGTAGGTCGGGCCACTCAGTTGCAGCCAGTCGGCGAGGAAGGTCGCCGGTGCGCCGAGTTCCTGCTGCCGATAGTCGTAATCGTCCGGGAACTGTTGGTTGCGAATGTAATGCGCCAGCCCCTGGCTGGCCTCGTCGATACCCGAGGTGCTGGTGCCGAGCACCACGCCGATGCGGTCCGCGCCATAGGTCTGAATCGCAGCGTCGATGTCGTCGCGAATCTGCAACGCGGCTTCCAGCAACAACTGATTGTTGCGGCTCTTGTGTGCCGCCATCTGTGGCGGAACGGGCGCCAGATCACCGCGTACGGCGGCCACCGGCAACTCGCGTTCCGGCACCCAGCCAGCCTCGTGGCGCATGCCCGAGCAATCGCCGGCGAACAGGTGGCGGGCGACTTCTTGCTTGTCACGGCCCAGGGCGCAGATCACGCCGAGGGCATTGAGGTAGGCGGTCATGGCGTCGATTCACCTAAGGGAGACACGCGATAGTGCGGGCCTTGGGGCAGATTCAATTCGAAGCTCGACGGTTGTGAATATCGGATGTCCCAGCGTGCCGGCAAGGAACGTTGCCCGTCGTGTTGCTGCGCGGTGGGGTAATTGCGCGACAGCTCGCCGGCAGGCGTCAGGGCGAACAGCAGCGCCGCGAACAATTCTCGGGCTTCCGGATTCGGCGGCAGCAGGCCGTCAGCCTGCCAGCGTCCGTCGATCAGTTGCTGACGGGCCTGGGGAATGCCCAACGGATCCATCATCGACCAGCGGATGCCGGGCCCTTCGCGCTGGATCACCAGCAACCAGTCCTGACGCTGTCCGGCTTGCTGGCGCTCGATGTGCAGTTGCAGCGGCAAGGGCAGCGTCGGGTTATCCACAGGCAGCGGCGCCTGGCTGGCGCAGGCGCCGAGCAGGCTGATGCAAGCCAGCAGAATAAGTCGTATCACCGCGGACAATGTGGGAGCGAGCCTGCTCGCGATGGCGTCGGAACATCCAGCACTGATGCAAGCTGATCCACCGCAATCGCGAGCAGGCTCGCTCCCACAAGTAAAGTGCGACATCAGCAAATCCCTTCCAGCGGTTTGCGCGCCACGACGTTGACCAGGGTTTCTTCACGCTGGCCAAACGGCTTCGGCTTGCGCAGGCCAAAACGTTCCAGCAGACCAAAATCCTTTGAGCGGCTCCACCACAGGTACGGGTAGGAAACATTCCGTTCGCCGAACTCGAAGCCCTGCTGGCGGATCATTTCCAGATACTGCGCCGCACTCTTCTGCACGTGCATCGGGTGACGGAACAGCCAGCGGATGACCCACGTATCAATGTAAGCCTCGGTGGACTCGGCGAACAGCAGATAACCGCCCGGTTTGAGCACCCGGTAGAACTCGGCCAGGGCCTTTTCCTGTTCCACCAGATGATGAAAGGTCTGGTGACAGAACAGCAGGTCGACGCTCGCATCCGGCACATTGAGCGTCGCGCAGTCGCTGCCGATCAGCTCGACGGCGAAGCCCTGGCGCGCGGCTTCGGCGGCACTCAATTCCAGGCTGTGCGGGTCGGCATCGACGCCGATCAAACGCTGTGGCGCGAAGGTCTGGCGCAGATGGCCGAAGGATTTGCCCTGGCCGCAGCCGGCATCCAGCAGCACCGGATTGGCCGGCAGCGATTCGCTGAACAAGCCGCGCAAATCGTTGATCGCCACGCGCAACACATGGTGCTGCCAGGTATGGCTGCGCAGGAACCAGAAGCCGAAACGGGTTTCCTCGACGTAGCTGTCGCTCAAGTAATTCATGTGTCGTCCTTTGCACAGAGTTCGGAAATCGTCTTCAGCCGGCGGCGGGCTTCACTGACGAACGGGTTGCGTTCGTCCCAGGCGTAGCCGGCGAGGATCGAGCAGATCATGCGACGGATGTCCGGGGAGGCCTGCTCATGGAAAATCACGTCCTGGAAGGTGCCGGCGTACCAGCCCTCGACGTAGGCGCGGAAGGTGTCGACGCCGCGTTTCAACGGCTCGGCGAACTCGCTTTGCCAGTTCACCGTTTCGCCCTGCAACTGCCGGTGCAATACGCCGGCGGCCATGCTCGCCGAGCGCATGGCGATGGTCACGCCGGAAGAGAACACCGGATCGAGAAACTCGGCGGCGTTGCCCAGCAAAGCAAAGCCCGGGCCGTGCAGGGTTTTGACGTTGGCCGCATAGCCGCCGAGGGTGCGCGCCGGGGTGTCCCACACGGCGTTGTTCAGCACCTTGGCCAGGCTCGGGGTTTCAGCGATGAAACCGCGCAGGCAGGCATCGAGATCGGCGTCGCGACCATTGAAATGTTCAGCGGCAGCGACAACGCCCACCGAGCAGCGACCATTGCTGAACGGGATTGTCCAGAACCAGATATCGCGATGCTGCGGATGGGTGGTGACGAGGATCTTTTCGCGGTCGAAGGCCGGGTGGTCGATGTGATCTTCGACGTGGGTGAACACGGCCTGGCGCACCGGGAAATTCGACGGTGCTTCCAGATCCAGCAGGCGTGACAGTACGCGGCCGTAGCCGCTGGCATCGAGAACGAAACCGGCCTCGACACGGTACTCGCTGCCGTCTTCGCGACGCACATCGAGTTGCGGGCGCGGGCGGTCGAAATCGACGCTGACGATGGCATCGCCATAACGGATTTCCACACCTTGCCGCGCGGCTTGATCGGCCAGCAGTTTGTCGAAGTCGGCGCGTTGTACCTGGAAGGTGGTCGGTTTGCCGCCGGTGAACGTATCGCCGAAATCGAACGCGCTGTAACGCTCGCCCCAGGCGAATGCCGCGCCGGTCTTGCGCTGGAATCCGGCGGCGTTCACGGCGTCGAGCATTCCCGCTTCTTCGACGAAATCCAGGCAATGACTGAGCAGGCTTTCGCCGATGGAAAATCGCGGGAAATGCTGGCGCTCGATAACCAGCACGTCGTGGCCCTTGCGCTTGAGCAACGCGGCGGCAATGGCGCCGGACGGGCCGGCGCCGATGATCACGACCTGACGGGATTCCATTTCAACGATTGGCACGCGAGCTCCTGGGGACGGCAATAGGGTTCAGAGACGCACGGTGCAGGCCGATGAAGGCCGGCAACAGCGTCGCGATCAGCCCCATCAGCATCAGCGCAAAGTACAGCGCCGGGCTGATGAGCTGTTGTTGCAACAGCAGGTTGAGAAAAACGATTTCACTCAAGCCGCGAATGTTCAGCAGCACGCTTTCGCGCCAGCGACTGGCACCTTCGAACGATGCGCCGGCCCAGCCGAGGCCGAGCCAGTTGCCCACGATTTTGCTGGCGACCGGCAACAGCAGCAGCGCTGCCCATTGCACAGCGCCGAGGCTGGCGAGGGCGCTGTGCACATCGATCTGCACGATGCCGAAGGTGAGGATCAGCGGAATCGCGATCCACGTCTGCAAACGGTTAATCCAGCGCGCCGGCAGCGGCAGCACCAGCGGCACTTTCAGCACGGCCATGCACAGCAAATAGCCGATGCCGAAAATCAGTGCATTGAGCTTGTAGTGTTCGGCCAACACCAACAGCGCAAAAAAGCCGAGGCTGTAAGTCAGCGGCCGGCGGATGCCGAACACCCGCAGCAGCAACGGCACGCAGGCCAGCCCCAGTGGCAGCAACAGACTGCTCAGGTGCAGGCTGCCCTGGGCGACGCCGAACAGGGTCCAGCAGGTCAGGTCGATCAGGATCGCGGTCTGCACCAGACGCCGGGTGGCAGCGGGCGGATAGTCGATGTGGCGCAGATACAGGTACAGCACCGGGATTGCGGTGATGGCGAACACCAGACCGATGGCCAGCGAGTTGATCCACGGTTGCGCCGGCAGCAGCCAGTACGCCGTTGCGAGTCCGCAGGCGAAAGGCACGGCGAAACTCGGCAGGGCGATTTTCACGCTCTGGCGATCCAGACGCAGGTCGATCACATCGCTGAGGATGTGCCCGAGCAGCAGCGCGAAGCTCAGGCTGTAGAGGTTTTTCAGCCAGTCCGGCGCAATCAGGTCCGCGCCACTGAGCTGCCAGCCCGGCTCGATCCAGAAATACATCAACAGCGGCAGGATGAAGCTGGCCAGCAGCAACTGGCTGACAATCGGAATCAACCCGAAATGCCGGCCGACGCGGGTGGCCACGGCGAACAGCGCCAGGGCCATGCCCCAGAAGACCGCGACCATCATGCTGCCGGCTCCGCGACTGTCGCGGCATGGGCATGACGCCCGGCCCACGGCGCCAGCATGAAGCTGAAGGCCAGCCCGAGGCTCACCGACAACCCGAAATTGCTCACCGCCGGCGTACTCGACACCGCCAGCAGGCCGAACGACAGCCAGGTCGTCAGCGCCGCGAGCAAGGTGCCGAGCAGGCTCACGGCCGCGCCGCCAACCTGCTCGCGCATCAGGATTGCGTAATCGACGCTGATCGCCGTTACCAGCAGCAGGCCGAACAGGCTGAACAGGGTCAGCGGCTGACCTAGCCAGCCGAGGCTGGCCAGACTGCACAGCGCCGCGAGCAGCGGCAGGGAAACGATGCGCAACGCGCCACCGAGACCGAACGGCAGGATCAACACCAGCACGATCAGCACGCAGGAGGCGAGTTTGAGTTCGGCAGCGCTGATCTGGGTTTCGGCAAACACCCGGTTCAGGTCACCGAGGCGATCCACCAACTCCACGCCAGGTAAGTCCAGCGCCTGCACCCGCAGCAGTGCGGGGTTGTTCAGGCCTTGCAGGCTGACCATCGCCGCCACGCCGCCTTCGACCGGGCCGAGCCACAAGGTGCGGTAAGGCTCGCCGAGCGGGCCGCCGAGCGCGGTGTCGATGTCTTCGGCGGGCAGGGACTGCAACTGCGCCAGTTCGGCTTGCAGGGCTGCCGGCGGAACGCCGACTTCAAGCAGCGGCTGCCAGAACTGCGGCAATTTGTTCAGCGCTTCGCGAACCTGCTGTTGCTGGCTCGGCGGGCTGACCAGTTGGTTGAGCGCCAGAAAACCCTGCAACTTGTCGAGGTTGACCAGTTGCTCCAGGCGCTCACTCAACGCGGCCTGACGTTCCAGCAGTTGCTCCTGGTTTTCCGCGCGCACCAGGAAGAACTGGCTGGTCGGTTGATAACCGGTGATGCGGGCGATGGCTTGCGCCTCATCGGTCAGATGCTGCGGCGCGCCGACCCACTGGCGGATGTCGTTCTTGCTTTGCAGTTGCACCAGACCGCCGGCGCAGAAGGCAATCAGCAGGGCAAACAGAATCGGTGTGCGCACGTGTTCCAGCAGGGTTTCCCGAAGGCTGACCATGCGTTCGGCCAGACGTAGCGGCCATTGCGCCGGACGCAATTCGACGCTGCTCAATAGTGCCGGCAACAGGCATACCGCCGACAGGTAAGCGCCGAGCAGGCCGGCGGCGGAGAATACGGCAATCTGGGTCAGGGCCGGGAAAGGCGTCCAGGCCAGCGCCAGATAACCGATGGCGCTGGTGATCAGGCTCAGGGTCAGGCCCGACACAGTCAGGCGCAGCGCCGGCCAGCTGCGCCAGGGTTTGAGGCTCCAGCTCTTGGACAGGTAGTGCAGCGGGTAATCCACCGCGACACCGATCAGGCTAGAGCCGAGCACCAGCGTCATCACATGCAGGTGCCCGAACAGCGCCACGCAGGCCACCGCCCCGAACAACATGCCCACCAGCACCGGAATGAAGGCCAGCAAAACCCGCCAGCGACGGAAAGCGAGCAACAGCAGCAACAGAATGCCGAGGGTCGCGCCGCCGCCGACCCAGGAGATTTCCCGGGTCGCTTGCTGCTGACCGTTGGCCGCGTAGAGCAGTCCGCTGGCGGCCAGCAGTTGCACATCGGATTTCGCCGCTTGCTCGCGGCTGTGTTGCAGCAGCGCCGCGACTTGCAGCGGCAAATTCATGTCGAAGGCGTTGCCGGTGGTGCGCGCGCGCAGCAGCACCCAGCTCTTGCCGTCGGCATCGGCGATCAGCGCGCCGCTGCCGATGTCCAGTTGCACCGCGCCGTGCTGTGGCTGGCTGTTCTGAATGCGTCCGGTCAGGCCCAGCCAGTCGTCCTGGCTCGGCACCAGACTGAAACCGGTGAACGGATCGAACAGCGCCTGCACCCGTTGCTGGATGAAGGCGTCCGGGTGTTCGATCAGCAGTTGCCGATCATCCGCCGAGAGCATCGCCAGTCGCCCCTGCAGCAATTGCGTGCGCAGGGCGGGCAGGTCGGCCTGCAGGTTCCACTGGACCTTTTCGAACAGCCCGCTGGCCTGCCATTGCTCGCCCAGAGTCTGGGCCATGGCGACGGCTTGCTGGCGATCCGCTTGACCGACCAGCACCAGCATTTCCCGGTTGAGCGGTTCCTGCATGCGTTGTTCGGCGCGTTGCTCGACCGCGTCCGGATGGGTGCCGGGCACCAGTTCCATCAGGTTCGCCGACAGCGGTGCGCCGTCGCGCCACTGCCAGGCGCCCAGTGCGACGACGGCCAGCAGCAGGATCAGGAACAGCCAGGGCAGCCTGCGCTCACTCGGCAAAGTCATGTTGCTCCGCGTCGCTCAACGGTTGGCCGGCGGTGCTGTCCTGCATGCGCAGAACGGTGCTGTCGCCCTGGGTTTCCAGCAGTTCGATGGTATTCACCAACGTGCCGCCGGTGATGTTGATCTGGTTGAACACCTGCTTGAGCAGCACCGAGCGCGGGGTCAGTGTCAGATGCCATTGCTGCGCGTCGCCGCTCAGGGTCAGTTCGAAATCCCGTTGCAGGCCGCTGCTGTCGCCTTGCAGCACGGCGAGGAACAGACGGTTCTGTTCGGCGCCGGCGCTCTTGCCGGGCAACAGTTGCCAACCGCTGACGTCACGACGGGCGATGCCCTTGGCGTTGATGCGGTAGTCCTGCTGCAGAGGGGTTTTCAGCAACCAGAGCAGGCCGTGTTTTTTCGCCAGCACGAAGCTGCCCTTGCTGATCAGCGGCTGGGGCAGGGCGCGCAGGTGCTTTTCCTGGATGAACTGGCCGTGGATCACGTCCGGTTTCGCCAGTTGATCGCTCAGCTGTTGCAGGTCGAAGGCGTTGGCCAGCGACGACAGCGTCAACAGCGCCAGGGCCCCAAGGGATTTCACAAACACATTCATCGCAGCATCCTTTCCACGGCATCGGTGAAGACTTTCGGCGACGCCAGTTGCATCTCGCGGCTGCTCACCTCGACGGCGACCTGCACCGAACTGGCGCGGGTCAGGCGCTCGCCGGTCTCGGCGTCGGTGATCAGGTAGTGAATCTTCAGGCGGTTTTCCCACTCGACCAGGCTGGCGCGCACGTTCAGCCGCTGACCGAACACCGCGCCGCGCACGTAGCGCAATTGCAGGTCGATCACCGGCCAGGCGTAGCCCGAATCGACCATCTGGTTGTAGTTGTGGCCGATTTTGTCGAGCAACGCGCAGCGCGCCACTTCCAGGTATTTCACGTAATGGCCGTGCCAGACGACGTGCATGGTGTCGACGTCAAAGAACGGCACGAGGATTTCCGTATCGGCGTGAAGCACTCCGGCGCTACGCATGCAGCCTCCAGTGTTGTTCGGCAATGCGTTTCAGGCACAGGCGCAGTTCGCCTTCCAGGGCGCGGTCTTCGATCACCGGCGGGAAGTCTTTGGCCAGCGCTTCGTGCATCGCGGCCAGGGACGGAGGCAGTGGGCGTGCGTCTTCATCACGGCCACGCAGCCACACACCCTGATTGGCCGCGAGCAGCGTGGCGGCGGCCACCTGTTCGGTCAGCTCCAGCACGCGAATGGCATCGCGGGCGGCGATGGTGCCCATGCTCACCTTGTCCTGGTTGTGGCACTCGGTTGAGCGCGAGAACACGCTGGCAGGCATGGTGTTTTTCAACGCTTCGGCGGTCCAGGCGCTGGCGCCGATCTGCACAGCCTTGAAGCCGTGGTTGAGCATCGCCCGGTCGGCGCTGGCGCCGGACAGGTTGCTCGGCAAACCGTGGTTGTAACGCTCGTCCACCAGCAGCGCGAGTTGTCGGTCGAGCAGATCGGCGACGTTGGCCACGAGGTTTTTCAGGCTGTCCATGGCGAACGCGATGTGTCCGCCGTAGAAGTGCCCGCCGTGCAGCACGCGCTCGGCTTCGGCGTCGATGATCGGGTTGTCGTTGGCGCTGTTGAGTTCGGTCTCGATGAACGAACGCAGCCAGTTCAGGCTGTCGGCCAATACGCCGAGCACATGCGGTGCGCAACGCAGCGAGTAGCGATCCTGCAGGCGATGCAGCGGCGCGGTCGGCGCGTCGATCGCCAGATCCTTGCGCAGCCACGCGGCGACCTGCATCTGCCCCGGATGCGGTTTGGCGGCGAACAGGCGCTCGTCGAAGTGCTCCGGATTACCTTGCAGCGCCACCACGTTCAACGCGGTGATGCGGGTGGCCAGTTGCAGCAGGTAATCGGCGCGGGCGTAAGCCAGGCAAGCGAGGCCGGTCATCACGGCGGTGCCGTTCATCAGTGCCAGCGCTTCTTTCGGGCGCAGCACCAGCGGAGTCCAGCCCAGTTCACGATGCACATCGGCGGACTGGCGGCGCTCGCCACGGAACATCACTTCACGCTCGCCGGACAGGGTCGCGGCGACGTAGGACAGCGGCGTCAGATCGCCGCTGGCGCCCACCGAACCCTCTTCGGGGATCAGCGGCAGAATGTCGTGTTCAAGGAAGGCATGCAGGCGTTCCAGCAGTTCGATGCGCACCCCGGACACGCCGTGGCACAGCGACTGCAAACGCGCCGCCAGCACTGCGCGGGTGGCCTGGGCGTCGAGCAGTTTGCCCAGCCCGCAACCGTGGAAGGTGTAGAGATGCTGCGGCAGCGCTTCGACGTGATGCAGCGGCACCGCGACCACGCAGGAGTCGCCGTAACCGGTGGTCACGCCGTAGATCACGCCTTCCTTGTCCAGCAGCGAATCGAGGAACCGCGCGCCTTTGGCGATGCGTTCGCGGTAGTCGGCGTCGCTCTGCAACTGCACGGGTGCCTGACGGTTGGCCAGGGCCAGCACGTCTTCGATGCGCAAAGGGCGTTCGCCGAAGGTTACCGGCTCATGGGTTGGCGTCGTCATCGGTCTTCCAGAAAGGGTAAAAGTTGAACCATTGCCTGGGGGCTTCGAGGCAATAGTGACTCAGGCGTTCGGCGTAGCGGGTCGCCCACTGATGAATGACCTGTTCGCGGTCGCGGCGGGTCCAGGTCACGGCCTCGGTGAACGGCTCGAGGGTCAGGCGATAGTGGCCGTCAGGTTGCTTGAGGCACATCAGCAGATTGACCGGGCATTTCAGCAGGCCGGCCAGCAGCCACGGACCTTGCGGGAACCGTGCCGGATGGCCAAGGAAATCCACGGTCACGCTGCGGCCGCCATGCAGCGGTACACGATCACCGGCAATCGCCAGCCATTCGCCGCGCTCCAGGCGTTCGTTCAGCTGCAGCATAACCCCCGGGTCCAGCTCGCTGACCTGGATCAGCCGAAGATTGGTCGCCCCGGCCTCGCCCAGCAGGCGGTTGAATTGTTCGGCGTGCTTGGTGTGCACCAGCACGTTCATGGTGACCTTTTCGCCGATCTCCGCCAGCGCCCGGCACACTTCGAGGTTGCCCAGGTGCGCGCCCACCAGCATTTGCCCGCGACTGCCGCGCAACTGATTGCGCAGCAACGCCGGATCGATGATTTCGATCTGCTCGATGCTCAACTTGCGGTTCCACACGTCAAGCTTGTCGAGCAGCGAATCGGCGAACGCCATGAACTGCCCGAACACGCGCCACAGGCTCGGGCGCAATTCGTGGCGACCGCTCCAGTCGGCGAGGCGCTGCTGATACTGCCAGGCACTGCGCCGGGCCGTGCGGCCGAACAGGAAGAAGTACAGGACGATGCCGTACAGCAACGGGCTCAGCAGGCGTCGGCCAAGGACCTTGGCGGCGAACGCGGTGAATTTCATCAGCAGGAAACTGCCGCGCTCTTCGCGGTCGGCCCAGTGCTTCTTGTCGGTTTCGACCGTCATGCGCGCCACCGTCGCCAGAGGATCGCGGGCGAGCGCAGCAACATGCCGAAGAACAGGCGCGTGTGCATGCTCGAAATCAGCACGTTGTCGTGGAACATCCGAAAGTGCGACACACCGTCCAGCGGGTAGTGCACGCTGGTTTGCAGCCAGCGCATCGGCTGGTTGCGCCAGGACAGGCGCACGAGGATGTCCGAGTCGAAATCCATGCGCTTGCCGATCCGCGCCGAGTCGATCACTGCCAGTGTCGGCTCCAGCGGATACACCCGGAAACCGCACATCGAATCGCGGATCTGCAGCGACAGGGTGTTGATCCACACCATCACGTGAGTCAGGTAACGGGCGTACAGGCGCCCCTTGGGCACGCTGGCGTCGTACAGCGGATAACCGCAGATCAGCGCACGCGGATGGGCGCGGGATTCCTCGACGAACCGCGCGACGTCCTGCAAGTCGTGCTGACCGTCGGCGTCGACCTGCAAGGCGTGGCTGAAACCCAGTCGCGCCGCTTCACGCAAGCCGGTCATCACCGCGCCGCCCTTGCCCTGATTGGTGGTGAGTCGCACCAGATACACCCGCTCGCGTTCGGCCAGAACATCCAGCACGGCTGCGCAGGATTTGCTGCTGGCGTCATCCACCAGAATGCACGGCAAGCCCTGGGCGAGCAGGGCATCGACCACCGTGGCGATCGCGGTTTCGTGGTTGTAGACCGGGATGACCGCGCAAGGGTTATGCATTGCCAGTCCCCAACAGAATCCGCCCGCTGGAGCAGGTGGCGGTGTCGTTGCGGTAGGCGAAATACAGCTTGCCGCGTTCAGGATCGAAGCGCAGGTGCAGCTGGATTTCATCGCCGGGGCGCACCAGTTGCTGGAACTTCAGTACTTCCATGCCGGCGAACGCGCCGGACAGGTTCAACACTTGCCGACCAAGGTTCAGCGCCCACTCGACCTGCACCACGCCAGGCAACACGGGGGCCTTGGGGAAGTGACCGCTGAAGTAAGCGAGGTCTGGCGGCACGCTCAGTTGCAGGCTCCATTCGCCATCGGTTTCGGTCTGTTCCAGAACCTCCGGTGCCTTCGGACGCGGCGCCAGCAGCAAGGCTTCGACATCGGCCTGAGGCAGCTTGCCCTGAGGGTTCAGCGGCAGTTGTCGCAGCAAGCGCCAGCGCCGGGGCAGGGCGAGGGCTTCGCAGTGCTCGCCGAGGTGACGGCGCAGGGTTTCGGTGAGGCTGCGGCGGCCGTGCTCGCGCAGGGCAAACAGGCCGGATTCGCTGAGCACCAGCAGGGCGCCGAGGGAAGCACGGTTTTCCTGCACCACACCGAGTCGCGCTTCGGCGACCCAGTCGTGGGCGACCAGGGCCTGTTCCAGCATCGGCAGGGAGATGCGTTTTTCTTCCAGTTTGACGATCCGGTCCAGTCGCCCGAGCAGTTCGAAGCGACCATCGGCTTCGATGCGTGCGGCATCGGCGGTGTGTTCGACATGCCCGGCAGGCAGGTAAGGAGAGGCGATCAGCAGGGCGCCGTCGCCGTCCTGGCTCAGCTCGACACCGGCGAACGGCTGCCACAGCTGTTGGCCCTGACGCCAGGCGATGCCGCCGGTCTCCGAGCTGCCGAGGATTTCCGTCGGCCATTGCTGCAAGCGCTGGTGCAGGCTCTGCGCGGCATCTGCCGGCAGCGCGCCGCCGGAGGAAAACACCCGGCGCACGGCGCTCAGGGCCGGCCAGTCGAGGTTGTCGCCCATGCGCTTGAGCAACGCCGGGCTGGCCACCCAGGCGAAGGCCGGGTGTTCGCGGCTGGCGCGCTGCATGTCCTCGGGAAAGGCCAGTTGTTTGCGCAGAAACACGCGCCCGGCACACAGCGGCCACAGCACACGGAACAACAGACCGTAAATGTGTTGGGTGGCGACGCTGCCGATGATGCAGGCCTCAGCGAGATCTGCGCCCCACAGTTTTTCCAGGGCTTCGACTTCGTTGGCCAGTTGCCGCAGGGATTTGTCGATGCGTTTGGGCTCGCCGCTGGAGCCGGAGGTGCACAGGCTCAGGCGACACTGGTCGAGACCCAGTTCGGCGCCCGTCAGTGCGGTGCCCTGCAAATCCCTCAGGTGCGCATCGTCTGCGTGATCGGTCAGCCACAGGTCGACTTCGTTCGACCAGCGCTGGCGGGTCTGCGCTTGCAGATCCGAAGGCAGCAAGACGCTGACGCCGGCGCGCCAGGCACCGAGCAGGGCGATGGCCAGTTCTGCGGCATCTTCCAGGTGCACGGCCAGACGTCGTACGCCCCTGGCTTGCAGGCCGGCGGCCAGGCTCAGGGCTTGCTCGCGCAAGTGTGCGTGATCGAGTGCCGGCGCGACGGTGACGGCGCGCTGCGGCAGATCCTTGAGCAACAGCTGCTCAAGTTTTATCCAGTTCATGGGCGACCTCTTACCCGTTGTCGTATCAGCCATTCAATGGCAAACATCAGGCCGATCAATCCGTAGGAGATCAGGCCGGTGTACAACATCCACCAGTGCAGCGGCGCCCAAAGGGTCAGCAGGGCCGCGCACAAGCCGTTACAGAAAAAAAACACGCTCCAGGCCACGGTGACCTGACGGGTGTAGCGGATCGCCTCGGGCGGCAATTGCGGCTCGCGAATTCGCGCCAGACGTTCGACCATCGGCGGGCCGTATTTCAGGCTCAGGCTGAACAGCACCAGCATGAAGCCGCTGATCAGCACCGGATACCAGCGCAACAACAGCGGACTGTCGAACAGTGCCAGCAGCAGGCAGAACACGATGGCCACGCAGGCCATCCACAGGCTGCCGGGCTTGCGCTCGCCGGTCAGCGCGCGGGCCAGCCACAGGCTGCCCAGCAGCAGGCCGAACTGCCACGGCGCAAAGTGCTCCATGCCGAAATACACCGCAAAGGGATACAACAGGCCCGCCAGCAGCAGGCCGAGGCCGATCAGTCGGCTCATGCGGCCGGTTGAACCAGACGGTAGACCGCCTCGACCACGTCGCCGACGGTACGCACCGACTTGAATTCCTCGGCGGCGATTTTCTTGCCGGTCTGGCGTTTGATGTGGTCGATCAGGTCGACGGCGTCGATGCTGTCGATTTCCAGGTCCTGATACAGGTTCGATTCCAGGCTCACACGAGCCGGGTCCAGTTCGAACAGCTCGACCAGGGCATCGCGCAGGGTGTTGAAGATGTCGTCACGAGTTTGCATGGTCCGGTCTCAAGCTGCCTGTTTTGCCGTGACGAACGCCGCGAGGCTCGCCACGTTGGTGAAGTGGTTGCGGGTGTCCTTGGCGTCGGCGTCGATCTTGATGCCGTACTTTTTCTGAATGGCCAGGCCAAGCTCCAGGGCGTCGACGGAATCCAGGCCCAGGCCTTCGCCGAACAGTGTCTGGTCGTCGCCGATGTCGTCGACGCTGATGTCTTCGAGGCCCAGGGCGTCGATGATCAGCAGTTTTATCTCACGGTGCAGATCGCTCATCTTCGGCGAGCTCCTTGATAAAAAAATGGTGCAGAAAGTCGTTGAGCTTGCGCGAGGCCTGCGGTGCAGGGCCTTGTGCGGCAAAGGTCTGTGGGTCTATATCGGCCCCGACGCGAAAACTGAAGTGAACTCGGCGGCTCGGGATGCGATACCACGGCTCGGCCTTGGTCAAAGTGGTCGGGCTGACCTTGATGATGACTGGCGTCAGGATTTTCGCACCGCGCAGCGCGATGGCCGCGGCCCCCCGATGAAAGGCCGGGGCCTGACCGGGTTGGGTGCGCGTGCCTTCCGGGAAAATGATCAGGGTCTGGCCATCCTGCAATGCGCCGGCGGCGGCATCGAGCATGTCCATGCTGCCGTCGTTGCTGATGTACTCGGTGCTGCGCAGCGGGCCACGGGTGAAAGGGTTTTCCCACAGTGTTTTCTTCACCACGCAATTGGCGTGGCGCACCAGACCGATCAGGAACACCACATCGATCAGCGACGGGTGGTTGGCGATGATCATCTGCCCCGGCCGGCCGAGGCGTTCGGCGCCCTGGATGTCATAGGTCAACACGCCGGTACGGGCCATGAACCGGACGAAAAACCAGAACAGCCGACTGACGGTCTGCCGCGCTCGCTCGCGATGGGCTTTCGCATCGCCCGGCAGGCAGCCCAGCAGCGGAAACACCAGCAAACGCAGGCACAGCCCACCCAGCCCGAACAGGGCGAAGCTGAGGGCGGTGGCCAGCAGGCGCCAGTAGTAGGCGTCGCGGTGCTTTTCGGTCACGGGTTGCGTTGCCAGGTCCATACACGATTTTTCCAGGCATGTTGGCAAAGGGTTTGCTGGCCGAGCAGGGTTTGCAGCAGATTCAGCGCATGGGGCCATTGCGCTTTGGACAGTGCTTCGGGGGCGCTGTTCAGGGTCAGCCGCCAGTCGGTACCGGGGGTCAGCAGCAAGCCGACCGCGTACGGAAACGGCACATCGTCGATCCACGCCGAATAGGCTTCGGGCGGTTGTTCTTCGGTGATCACCAACAGTACGGCGGGCGCGCCTTCGTCCAGCAGGACGGCGGCTTCCAGCACGCCGTGCTCTAGACCGTCGCCAGCGGCGGCGAGGGCCGTCATCTCGCTGGTTTCGCCGCGCATGATCGACCACAGGCCGATGATCGCGTTGTGCACGGAGAGGCTGAACTGGGTCGGTGACAGCGGTTGTTCGTTGGCCAGGTCACTGAGGATGTCGAAGGTGCGCGGCGTTTCGCCGTGACGGGACACGAACACCAGCGGCAGGTTTTCCCGACCGTCGGCCAGTGGCCAGCCGACACTGAAGGCCATCCGCGCCAGGCGGCTGAGACGGCGGCGCTGCATGGCGGGAAGGAACGACACATCGGGCGCGGCATCGCTGCTCGGGAGCACGACCGGCTGTCGGCTCCAGGCTTGCCAGGCGTCCACGCTGTCGAGCCCGGGAGCCCAGGCGCGCCATTGGGCGATGTTGAAGTTGATCACGGACATTCATCCCGCCCCTGCGGGCTGTTTTTGACGCGGTTCTGCCAAAGCCACAGAGGAGCTGACCTTGCCGAAAGTGGCGTGGCGCTTGGCGCCGGGTGGCGCGCATTATCCCGGTGCGACGAGTGTGTAGCAAATGCTGGTTACATTTTGCGCTCTGAAATGGACCGAAGGGTACATGGCAAAAAATATCACTTGGCCATTATCCGGATTGTGAAGGGATTGTCTGTCGGGCATATCGGCGGTCGAAGGCAGCATTTGCGCCGTAACTATTGAGATATTTGCGCCTGACCCTGTAGTCCATGTCCGCGAAGGTAGCGAAGCGGGGCCGGGCACCACTACACTCGGTCATTCTTTGATACACGGAGGTTTTGTCATGCGGCGCGTGGTGTTCAATCAGAAAGGTGGCGTGGGCAAATCCAGCATCGCCTGCAATCTGGCGGCGGTCAGCGCCAGCGAGGGTTATCGCACGCTGTTGGTGGATCTCGATGCCCAGGCCAACTCCACTCAGTACCTGACCGGGCTCACCGGTAATGACATTCCGATGGGCATCGCCGACTTCTTCAAGCAGACCCTGTCCTCGGGCCCGTTCTCCAAGAAGAACAAGGCCGATATCTACGAAACCCCGTTCGACAACCTGCACATCATCACCGCCACGGCGGAGCTGGCCGACCTGCAGCCCAAGCTTGAGGCCAAGCACAAGATCAACAAGCTGCGTAAGTTGCTGGAAGAGCTGGACGGCGAATACGACCGCATCTACCTCGATACCCCGCCAGCCTTGAATTTTTATGCGGTTTCGGCGCTGATTGCCGCTGATCGTGTGCTGATTCCCTTCGATTGCGACAGCTTTTCCCGTCAGGCGCTGTACGGGCTGATGTCGGAGATCGAAGAGTTGAAGGACGACCACAACGAAGGTCTGGAAGTCGAAGGCATCGTGGTCAATCAGTTCCAGGCCCGGGCCAGCCTGCCGCAGCAGATGCTCGACGAGTTGATTGCCGAAGGATTGCCGGTGTTGCCGGTTTACCTTGCCAGCTCAGTGCGCATGCGTGAATCGCACCAGGCCAGCACACCGCTGATCCATCTCGATCCGCGACACAAGCTGACACAGCAGTTCGTCGAACTGCACAACCTGCTCGAAGACGCCTGATCGTCTGAGCCAACACAAAGAACTGTGGGAGCGAGCCTGCTCGCGATAGCGGTCTTTCATTCAGCACATTTGTTGAATGAGCAATCGTCATCGCGAGCAGGCTCGCTCCCACAGGGAATATGCGTTTTGATCAGATACCTTGGCTACGCAACCACGCCATCAGTTGCGGCAGCGGAAACGCACCACTCTGCCGCGCCACCTCCCGGCCATTTTTGAACAGGATCAGGCTCGGAATCGAACGAATCCCCAACTGCGCCGACAACTGCTGATTGGCTTCGCTATCCAGCTTGGCCAGCCGGCATTTGCCCGCCAGCTGCGCCGCCGCCTGCTCGAACACCGGCGCAAACGACTTGCACGGCCCGCACCAGTCCGCCCACACGTCCACCAGCAACGGCAGATCGCCCTTGATCTGGCTGGCGTAATCGCTTTGCTTGAGCTCGAACGGCTTGTTCAACAGCACCTCGGACTTGCAGCGCCCGCATTTCGGGTGGTCGCTGAGGCGTTCGGCGGGGATGCGGTTGAGGCCGTTGCAGGAGGGGCAGGGGATGAGGAGTGGGTCGGTCATGTCGGGCTCGATGAAAAGAGTGTGATCGTACGGCTGATCTGGAGCCGTACGGATCGATTATCAAGGTTCAAGTCGTCGCACTCAGGACGAACAACTGATCTCCAGATGCTTGCCCCACTCCGGCGGCCGTTCTGCATAGCTTTCCATTCCAGGCTGTTCCTCGAATGGATTGCTCAACACCGCATGCAGACGACGCACCTCTGAGTAGTCGCCTTGCTCGGCAGCATCAATCGCCTTCTGCGCAAGGTAATTGCGCAGGATGTACAACGGATTCACCGCATGCATCCGCGCGCGGCGCTGTTCCTGATCGGTGGCGCCATCCCGTGCGACGCGGTCGACATAACGCTCACCCCAGGCGTCAAAGCCTCGGATATCCACAAACTCATCGCGCAGCCGGGCAACCGCCTGGTCTGCTGATTCCTCGCCCAGACGACGGAAGAACAAGGTGTAGTCGACGCCACTGTTCTGCATCAATTGCAGCAGTTGCTCCAGCAGTTGCTGGTCGTCGTCCTCGGCCGTGGTGAGGCCCAGACGGCGGCGCATCAGGTCGAGGTAGTGCGCCTGGAACAGCGGCAGGTACAGGCCAAGAGTTTCGCGCAGGGCTTCGACGCTGATGAACGGAGTCAGGGCCTGGGCCAGAGCGCTGAGGTTCCACTGGCCGACGGGGACCTGATTGCTGAACGAGTAACGGCCCTGATCATCGGAATGATTGCAGATGAAGTTCGCGTCGAAGTCGTCGAGGAAGGCGAACGGGCCGAAGTCGAAGGTGATGCCGAGGATCGACATGTTGTCGGTGTTCATCACGCCGTGGCAGAAACCGTAGGCCTGCCATTTGGCAATCAGTTCGGCGTTGCGCTCGACGATCTCGCGGAACATCGCCAGATACGGTTCCGGCTGCTCCAGGCATTCGGGGTAGTGCATCGCCAACACATGCTCGCCGAGCAGCTTCTGCTGCTCGGGACGCTTGGTGTAATAGAAATATTCGAAATGGCCGAAGCGAACGTGGCTAGGTGCCAGACGCAGCACCATCGCGGCGCGTTCCTGTTTTTCACGCCAGACCGGGGTGTCGGAACCGATCACGCACGCGGCGCGAGAGGACGGGATGTTCAGCGCATACAGCGCTTCGGAAGCGAGAAACTCACGGATCGACGAACGCAGCACGGCACGACCATCTCCCATGCGCGAGAACGGCGTCTGCCCGGCGCCCTTGAGGTGCAAGTCCCAGTGCTCGCCGGCTTCGTTGTAGACCTCGCCCAGCAGCAGCCCGCGACCATCGCCCAGTTGCGGCGTATACCCGCCGAACTGATGCCCGGAATAGACCATCGCCCGCGGTTCTGCATCGGCCCACAACTTGTGGCCGCCGAACAGTTCAGCGAATTCCTGGGTGTCGGCCGCCGCCGGTTCCAGATCCAGCAGTGCCAGGGCCGCAGGGCTGGCGACCACCAGTCGCGGGTTGTCGATCGGTTCGGGCAGCACATGGGCCGAGAACGCATCGCCCAGGCGGGCGAAGCGGTTGTCGAAGGTCAGTTCGTCGAGGGCTTTCAAGGGCCGGCTCCAGCAGAATGTCCGAGCATTCTGCTGGGATTAGTCCGGTTAGTCGAGTTTGGCGGGCGGCGGCTCTTGCAGCGGCTTTTGCTCGCCGCTGACGGGCACGATGGTTTTGCTGTCGTCTTCGACCGGCACCAGTTTGTACTCCTGACCGTGAAGGTTCTTCAGGTACACCTCCATCTGCCGGAACGAGATGTTGATGTGCTGCTTCTTGAACTCGCGGTTGATGAAGCGGTTGACCTCGTCGATCACCGGGTTGCGGTCGCCAAGGTCGCGCACATGCATGCGCAGCTCATGGTCGAGGGTGCTTTCGCCGAAGTTGAGGAAGTACACGTGCGGCTCGGGTTCTTTGAGTACGCGCGGGTTTTCCCGGGCGGCCTTGAGCAGCAGTTCCTTGACCAGATCCAGATCCGAACCGTAATCCACACCGAGTTTCAGCGTCACCCGGGTGATGGTGTCGGTCAGCGACCAGTTGATCAGTTGCCCGGTGATGAACGTTTTGTTCGGGACAATGATGTCCTTGCGGTCGAAGTCGGTGATGGTCGTGGCGCGGATGCGGATCTTGCTCACGGTGCCCGACAGGTTGCCGATGGTGATGGTGTCGCCGATCCGCACCGGCCGTTCGAACAGGATCATGATGCCGGAGATGAAGTTCGCGAAGATCTCCTGCATCCCGAAACCGAGGCCGACCGACAGCGCCGCCACCAGCCATTGCAACTTGTCCCAGCTCACGCCGAGGGTCGACAGGGTCGAGACGAAACCGACCCCGGCGATCACGTACGACAGCAGCGTCGTGGTCGCGTAGGCACTGCCCTGGGCCAGATTGAGTTTGGACAGCACGAACACTTCCAGCAGACCCGGCAGGTTGCGGGCGAGCGCAAAGGTAATGCCGATGATGATCAGCGCGCCGAGCATGTCGCCGATGCTGATCGGCACCATGCTCATGTTGGCGCCGGTACCGCTGGTGTACTCGTAGAGGGTGATGTTGTCGAGGTACGAGAACACCGTGATCAGGTCGGCCCAGACCCAGTACAGCGCGGCGATGAAACCGCCGAGCAGCGCCAGGCGAATCAGGCGCAGGGACTGTTCGTTGACCTTCTCGATGTCGAGGGTCGGTTCTTCGATCACCGCTTCGCCGTCGCCGGCTTCTTTCGCTGCCTGACGTTTGGCCAGTGCGCGCTGGTAGGCCAGACGGCGTGCTGCGACCGCGAGGCCACGGACGAACGTGGCTTCGATCACCAGCCAGAACATCAGCAGGTACAGGGTATTGATCAAACGGTCGCTGAGTTTCAGCGCGGTGTAGTAGTAGCCGAAGCACACCGCGACGAACAGCGCGATGGGCAACAGGGTGAACATGATCCCCACGGCCTTGCGGAACAGCGAGGCGTTTTCGTGGGTCGGGCTGCTGATCAGCAGGCGACTGAGCAGCCACGCCATCAGCGCGTAGCAAGTCAGCACTACCGGCATGCCGATGACGTCATCGGCCAGCGCCGCCGGCTGCAGTTCGGCGACTGCCACCACCGCCACGAGAGCCATGACCACCAGACCGAGACGACGTACCCAGCCCTGCAGGAATTCGACCTGCGGCTTCTCCCAGCGGAAGTGCAGTTCAGCCACACCACCCGGCGCAAGGATCCGGTAAGCGGTGTAGAACACCAGCCATGCCTGACCCATTTGCAGCAGGGCGGCGCCCATGTTGGCGTTCTGGCCTCGGGCGTCGATCTGCAGTGCCAGCCCGCACAACGCAAGACCCAGCGCCACCGGCATCGCCAGCAGGATGTTGATCAGGATCGCCTGAGGCGTGTGCCACTGGCTGTCGCGCTTGAAGTGGCCGATGTCCTGGTGAACCTTGTTCAGGCGTGCATACAGCTGCTTGCGCCGCCACAGCAAGGCGCCGATCAGCAGTGCCAGCGGCAGGAACAGCAGCGGACGCTGGGTCAGGCCGTCGGTCAGTTCGCTGAGGCTGGAGGCCAGCGGCAAGGTGTCGATCTGGCGTTTCAGGCGTTCCGGCACACCGCGCAGCCACTCGGAGTCCAGCGGCTTGTTGCTGGGAATCCAGAACATTTGCTCGTCGAGGGTTGCGCGCAAGCTCTGGGCGGTGCTCAGCAGTTGTTTCTGGTTCAGTTGCAGGGTGATCGATTCATTGAGCATCGCGCTCAGTTCGCGACTCAGCCGCTCCAGCAGATCGACGCGGGTATTGGCCAGATCCAGCAGGTTTTTGCGAAGTTGCGGTGTGACTTGCTCTGGCGGCTGGGTGGACAGCAGGGTGTCGACGTAAGTCGCCGGGTTGCTCAGTTGTTCGCGCTGCTGGTTGATTTCAAACTGATACAGGCGAATGTCGGCGATCTGGTCCGCCAGGTCGCGGTCGACCTTGAGGCGTGGCAGCGCCTGCTTCTGCTTATAGAGAATCTTCGACAGCAACAGGCTGCCCTTGAGCACGTTGATCTGCTCGTCGAGGGCCGAGTCGCTCTGGGTCACACTATCCAGTTGCTGCTTGGTCTGCAGGTTCTGCTGGGTCAGCTCGTTGAGGCGGTCGGTGCTTTTGAGCAGGTAGTCGGAGAGTTTGAGGTTGGCCGCGCTTTCAGTGGCGAGCAGGGTGCTGCTGCCGGACTTCTGGGCCTCGATCGACTGCTGCGTCACGGTTTCCTGAGACAGGGTCAGACGCTTCTGGTTGATCAGGGTCTGCAGTTCCTGGATCTCGTGGTCCAGGCGGTCGGATTTTTCCGTGAGCAGGTCATGCTGGCTGTTGCCCAGATCCTGCAACTGGTTGTTGCCGGCCAGTTCCTGGCGACGCAACGGGATCAGTGCGTTGAGCGCTGCCAGCTCGGCATTGAGCAGGTCGCGTTGCTCGGCACTCAGGGTCTTGCCGCTGTCCTTGCCGGTCTTGAGGATGCTGTTGATCTGCTGGATGCGGGTCTGGCTGCTGGCGATTTCTGCCTGGGCGCGCTCCGGACGGGTCTGCGCGGTGATGATCAGGCTGTTGGCATCGGCCAGGGCTTTTTGCAGGTCGCTTTGCTGGGTCGAGCGCTCGGTAAGGATCTGTTCCAGCTGCTGGATGTTCTCTTTGGTGAAACGCTGCGCTACCGGTACCACGGCAGTGGCCTTGAGGCGTGCCAGTTCGCGGGTGTTCTCGATGGTCTGTTTCGGCGCGGTGGCCAGTTGTTGCTTGAGGTCGATCAGTTTCTGATCGTAGTCACGCCGGTTGTTGAGCTGGTTCAGCGTATTTTGCAGGAGCGTTTGCAGGGCCTTTTTGTCGGCCTCGGGCAGTTTGCTGTCGGTGAGCTTGTCCAGGTTCGCCTGCACGGCTTCGCTGGACGGCGGTTCTGCGGCCTGCAGCGGGCCGACAGTAAGACTCAGGCCCAGCAGGGCCGCGAGGAAAAAGGAGCGCAGGGTAGGCATAGAGACCGGTCAAGCAAGTGAGAGTGGAGGCAGTTTAGAGGAAGAGCCCGGGGCCCGGGCGACTTCCTTCGGGGAATCTGACGCCCACTTTGGCGATCTTGTTCCCGTCCATGACCGCCACCGTCCAGTGGGTGTTGTTCCATTCCACCTGGTCGCCAACGATCGGTGCACCGCCGACTTTCTGGGCGATGAAGTGGCCCAGGGTCATGTCCGGATCGATGCCGTCGGCCGACAGGCCGTAGAGGGCGGCAACCGCTTTGAGCTGGGCGTCTCCCTCGAGTACGAAGTCGCCGAAGAAGCGCAGGTCGAGGCCCCGTTGCGGTGCCTGGCTGAACAGTTTTCCGAGGGCCGGCAAGTTGTGTTCGTGGCCGATAACACACAGCAAATCATCGACTTCCAGCACCGTGCTACCCGACGGATGGAGCAGTTGCTGACCGCGAAACAGGGCCGCGATACGGGTGCCTTCGGGCATTTTCAGCTCGCGCAGGGGGGAACCGATGCACCATTTCTCTGCACCGAGCTTGTAAACGAACAGCTCCCACTCGCTGGTGATGTGCACTTCCAGGGCCGAACGGGAGATCGGCGCAGGCTCCGGCGGCACCGTCACCTTGAGCAGTCTGGCCACCCACGGCAGGCTCGTGCCCTGCACCAGCAGCGACACCAGCACGATGAAGAACGCGAGGTTGAAGTACAGCTGCGCATTCGGCAGCCCGGCCATCAGCGGGAACACCGCCAGAATGATCGGTACCGCGCCACGCAGGCCGACCCAGGAAATGAAGGCCTTTTCGCGACCGTGGAACGCCTTGAACGGGAGCAAGCCGACCACCACCGACAGCGGCCGCGCGAACAGAATCATCCACAGCGCCAGGCCCAGGGCCGGCAACGCGATCGGCAGTAAGTCATGCGGAGTGACCAGCAGCCCCAGCACCAGGAACATGCCGATCTGCGCCAGCCACGCCATGCCGTCGAGCATGTGCAGGATGCCGTGGCGGCTGCGCACCGGGCGGTTGCCGATCACCAGACCGCACAGGTACACGGCGAGGAATCCGCTGCCGTGCAGAGCGTTGGTCAGGGCAAACACCACCAGACCGCCGGCGATCACCAGGATCGGATAGAGGCCGGTGGCGAGGTTGATCCGGTTGACCAGTTGCAGCATCAGCCAGCCGCCACCGAGACCGATCACGCCACCGATGCCGAACTCACGGATCAGGTGGGTCAGCAGGCTCCAGTGCAGGCCGGTCTGGCCGCTGGCGAGCATGTCGATCAGGGTCACGGTGAGGAACACCGCCATCGGGTCGTTGCTGCCGGATTCGATTTCCAGGCTGGCGGTCACCCGTTCGTTCAGGCCCTTGCCGCCGAGCAGCGAGAACACCGCTGCGGCGTCCGTCGAGCCGACGATGGCGCCGATCAGCAGGCCTTGAATCAGATTCAGGTCGAACAGCCAGGCGGCGGCCATGCCGGTGAGGCCGGTGGTTATCAGCACACCGACCGTGGCCAGCGACAGGGCAGGCCACAAGGCCACGCGGAAACTGGATACCCGGGTGCGCAAGCCGCCGTCGAGGAGGATCACCGCCAGCGCGAGGTTGCCGACCAGATAGGCCGTCGGGTAGTTATCGAAAATGATGCCGCCGCCATCGACCCCGGCAGTCATGCCGACCGCGAGGATGATCACCAGAATCGGGATGCCGAGACGCGACGAAAGGGAACTGACAAGAATGCTCGCACCTACCAGCAACGCGCCGATCAAGAACAGGCTGTTGATGGTCGTCGCATTCAAAGGCAGTACTCCAGAAGCGGAAAGACGGGCACAAACTGACCATGCAGTCTGCGTGCCAGCGATTCTAACCTGTTGAAATGTGATGCTGTCAAAAAGGTTTTTCAGCGGGGTGAAAGATCGTCCCCACAGGCGTGGGAACGATCAGTCTTGCGCAGGGTTAGAGGCTGAACCGCCCAACCATATTGTTCAGATCCAGCGCCAGGCGCGACAGCTCATTGCTCGCCGCACTGGTCTGATTCGCGCCAGTCGCCGACTGCACCGACAGATCGCGAATGTTCACCAGGTTGCGGTCCACTTCACGTGCAACCTGCGCCTGTTCTTCGGCGGCGCTGGCGATCACCAGGTTGCGCTCGTTGATCTCGACGATGGCGGTGTTGATGGTGTCCAGCGACAGGCCGGCGCCACGGGCGATGTTCAGGGTCGATTCGGCGCGCTCGGTGCTGTTGCGCATCGAATCCACGGCGTGCTCGGTGCCGCTCTGGATGCTGCCGATCATGCGCTCGATTTCGCTGGTCGACTGCTGGGTGCGGTGCGCCAGGGCACGGACTTCGTCAGCCACCACGGCAAAACCACGACCGGCCTCACCGGCACGGGCCGCTTCGATGGCGGCGTTGAGTGCCAACAGGTTGGTCTGGTCGGCCAGGCCACGGATCACGTCCAGCACCTTGCCGATGTCACGGGATTCGTTGGCCAGATCACCGATCAGGGTCGCGGTGCTCTGTACGTCGGCGCTCATGCGTTCGATGGCGCTGACGGTTTCCTGCACCAGATCGCGACCGTCGCCGGCGGAGGTGGTGGCGTTCTTCGAGGCTTCCGAGGTGCTGACCGCGTTGCGTGCGACTTCTTCCACGGCGCTGGTCATCTCGTTGACCGCGGTGGCGGCCTGCTCGATTTCGTTGTTCTGCTGGGTCAGGCCACGGGCGCTTTCGTCGGTGACGCTGTTCAGCTCTTCAGCGGCGGACGCCAGTTGCGTGGCCGAGCCGGAAATCCGTTGCAGAGTGTCGCGCAGCTTCGATTGCATCTTGGCCATGGCCGCCAGCAGGCGCCCGGCTTCGTCGGTGCCGTCAACGTGAATCGGTTGGGTCAGGTTGCCTTCGGCGATGGTTTCCGCTGCGTCCAGTGCTTTGGAGATCGGTTTGGTGATGCTGATGGTCAACAGCCAGGCGAACAGGAAGGTCAGGCCGGTGGCGATCACCAACAGCGTCACCACAAGACTGAAGGCCGAAGAAAACTGCTCGGCGGCTTGCTGGTTGGTGGTGCTGATCTGCTCGCCGTTGATTTGCATCAGACGGTTGAGCACCGAGTTCATCGCTTCGGAGTTGTCGAGCAACTGGGTGTTCAGCAGGTTGCGCAGCTCATCCACCTGATTGTTGCGCGACAGGGTTTTCATCCGGTCTTCGATCTGGCGGTACTGGCCCAGCAACTGCACGTATTGATCGTAGGCCGCACGTTCCTGCGGGCTGCCGATCAACGGCTCGTATTCGGTCTGGGCCTTGCGGATCTGCTGGTTGCGCATTTCCAGAAGCTCGACGGTTTTCTGCTGGATATCCGGCTCGCGGTTCACCAGCAAGCGGTACGACAGCACCCGCAGACGCAGGGTCAGCTGGGTGAATTCGTCGAGGTTCTTGATGCTCGGCACGCTCGTGGTAGTGATGTTTTCGGCGGCGCCGCGGATCTTGCTCATCTGGTTCAGGGCGAACACGCCGAGAATCAGCATCAGGCCGCCGATCAGGGCGAAACCGGTGAACGCCCGGGGGGCGATATTCATATTGCGAAGGGACATGGGGCGTATACCAGGAAGGGCCGCATCCATGCGGGCTGAGACTGCTGTTGGATGACTTATCGGTCATACGACTAAAGTCTTGAGGCGGTGCGCGTATTTGTCGCATAAGGGGTCGGGCGACGAAGTGCAGGAACCAGATCGGCAGATCACAGTCTCTAACACTCGCAGGAATGGTCGACTGCCAGGAAAATCAAGGCCTTGCGCCGGTTTAATCCTGGCATCCACGACGACTTTTCTTTATCGTACGCGCCCTTTGAAAAAGCCCTGGAATATCAAAATGTTGGAAGCATCCCTCAGCCAATTGGAACAGCTCGTCAGCGACCTGGTGCAACAGAACCAGACCCTGTCGGAAACCAACCAGACCCTGTCCACGGAACTGGCCCGGGCCAAGGATGAAAACGAAAGCCTGCAACTGAGCCTGATGGAACAGGAAGAAAAGCACGGCGCCACCGCCGCACGCATCCAGGCCCTGGTTGATCGCGTCAACGCAGGTCCTGTCAGCGCATGAACCACGGCACAGCAGGGGTAAAAGTCATCTCCATCATGGGGGAGGACTATTCGATCAAGGCACCGTCCGGGGAAGAACAGACCCTGCTGGACGCTGCTTTGATGCTCAAGGCCGCACTGGCCGACACCAAGCGCAAATACCCGACACTGATCGGCGACCGCCTGCTGGTGCTGGCGGCGATGAATCTGTGCTCGCAGCAGATTGAAATGAAGAAGCAGCACCAGGAAGAACTCGAGCGTTACCAAGAGCAAGTCAGCGCCACGGTCGAGACGATTGCCAAGACTATCCAGCAAGGGTAGTAGTGGAGCACAAAGCGCCCTGAGACGGCAGGGCGCTGATACTACAAGCCATCGCTATACTCTTTGCCAGTTCATTCGGACAAAGTCGGCTCCGTCCTGCTGCTTGACAAAGACCTTGTCTGTCACCCGAAAGGTACCTGAGCTGTTTTTTACCAAATCCCCTTTTTTGACCCGCTCCATGTACTCACCGGTGCTGATCGTTTTACTGGTTGTGAGTTCTTGGCCAAGTACCTTGATGCTGATGTGGAAAGTGGTGGGAACGCCCCCTATTTCTGAATAGGTCTTGTCGGTCACAGTGCCAGTAGAGGCACCGATGGTGATGGAGTCTCCCTGGTTGGCGTATTTGATAAAAGTGTTTTGGTCGAGCAACTGGTTTATGACTGGGGATTCGTTTTGACTGGTCATGGTCGGTAACCTTTTTGAATGGCTGGTTCACATCGACTGCCTGCACGAGTGATCCGGACTCAATCTACCCTCATTTGATTGGGGGGGAACCTGTAAGAACTAACAGGTGCTACGCCTGTGGCGGACAGGTTGATTTGTATTCAATTGTCAGAGTTGTTGTTCATTTTTTTGTATACATAAGGCACGACTGTTGCAGTATTTCCTCCACTTATTCCTGGAGGGGTGCTCCATGCAGTTCTGGCGTCGCAGTATTCAATGGCAACTGATCCTCGGCATGGGCACCGCTCTGCTGGTCAGCATCCTGATCGTGGTTGGCATTTATACCCTGGTGGTCAACCGCCTCGCCCAGAGCTATCTGGTCGAACAGGCGTTGCCGTCGAGCATCGAAGCGACGCGCAACGACATCGAGCGAATCCTCGTTCAGCCCCTCACCGCCGCCAAGGACATCGCCAGCAACACCATGGTCCGCGACTGGCTGGCCACTGGTGAAGACTCCGCCAAAACAGCAGGCTTCGCGCAGTATCTGGAAGGCATCCGCGCCGAACACAAGGCTTTCACGGCGCTGATCATCGGCACCGAATCCAATCACTACATCACCGAAAAAGGCCTGGATCGCACCCTCAGTCGATCCAAACCGGCCGATGCCTGGTTCTACTCTTTCCTCGACAGCAATCAGCCACGCACCCTGAACATCGATAACGACGGGGCCACCGGAGAGCTGGCGCTGTTCATCGATTTGAAGGTCGAGCAGGCCGGCAAAGTGGTGGGTGTCGCGGGGCTCGGATTGAGCATGAAAGAGCTGTCGGAGTTGATCCACAACTTCAGCTTCGGCGAGCGCGGCAAGGTCTATCTCGTGCGTTCCGACGGTCTGATCCAGGTCCATCCCGAGGCACAGTTCAGCGGCAAACGCACCCTCACGGAGCAGATCGGCGCCAACGCGGCACAAGCGGTCATGGGCCACAAAGTGGCGACCAACAGCAGCTTCCAGCGCGACGGCGAAGACTTCCTCGCCTTCAGCCTGCCTTTGCGTGATCTCGGCTGGACCCTGGTGGCCGAAGTGCCGCAGTCGCAGATCTACGCCGAAGCCCGGCGGGCGATGTGGATGAGCAGCGGTATCGGTCTGGCGGTGGCGCTGGTTTGCCTGGCACTGGTGATCTGGCTGGCCCAGGGACTGGTGCGACCGATTCGTCAGGTAACAGCCGCACTGGTAGCAATCGGTAGCGGTGGTGGAGATTTGACCCATCGGTTAGATTCCAGCCGCGCCGATGAACTGGGCGACCTTGCCCGGGGCTTCAACCGTTTCCTCGACAGCCAGCGCGGGATGATCGGCGAAGTGCTGACCACCAGCGAGCGTCTGCGTGTCGCCGTCGGCCAGGTGGCCAGGGTTGTGGAGAACACCGCCGAACGCTCCGGCCGCCAGCAGGAAATGACCGACATGGTCGCCACCGCCGTCCACGAAATGGGCCTGACCGTGCAGGAAATCGCCCAGAACGCCGGCAATGCCGCGCTCGCCTCGCAAACTGCACGTGATGAAGCGATGCAGGCGCGGGAAGTGGTCAGCGGCTCGATTCGCCATATAGAAAGCATGTCCGATGAAATCGGCGTCGCGGCGGGCGCGGTGGGTGAGCTGGCGCATCAGGTGGCGTCGATCGATCAGGTGTTGGCGGTGATTCGCGGGGTTTCCGAGCAGACCAATCTGTTAGCGCTGAACGCGGCGATTGAAGCGGCGCGGGCCGGGGACATGGGGCGTGGTTTTGCGGTGGTGGCGGATGAAGTCCGCACCTTGGCGCGTCGCACTCAGGCGTCGACCGACGAGATCCAGCAGATGATCGGAAGCCTCAAGCAGGGGGCGGAGAATGCCGTGTCATCCATGCGCACCGGTCAGGCTGCGACTGGCACCGGGGTTGAATCGAGTCAGCGCACCGGAGCCTCGCTGACCGCGATTACCGGGCAAGTCGAGCGCATCAGCGATATGAACCATCAGGTGGCGACGGCGACAGAGGAACAGTCGGCGGTGACTGAAGAGATCAACCGCAACGTTCAGGGGATTTCCGATCTGGCCCGGGCGACGGCGGGGGAGGTTCGAGCGTGTCGTGAGGATTGTCAGATGTTGCAGCGGCTGGCGGATGATCTGGCGCGGCAGATGGGTGGGTTCAAACTTACCTGATTAGGTGATCGTTCCCACGCCGCGCGTGGGAACGATCACCAAGGGGTCAGAACCACGCATCCTGCATTGCCAGACACGTATCATCCCTTGCCTCCAGCAACGCCAGTTCATGCTGACAACCCGGCACTTCCCATGTCAGGAAATACCGCGCCGCCTGCAACTTGCCCTTATAGAAGTCGACATCAGCCGCATTGCCCTTGGCCAGTCCTTCTTCGGCCCGAATCGCCTGCTCCAGCCAACGCCAGCCGATCACCGTGTGCCCGAAAACCTTCAGGTAGAGCGCCGAGTTCGCCAGGCTGCTGTTGACCTTGCCCTGAGCCAGATCGGTCAACAGGCCGATAGTCACGCTCTGCAGGCGCGCCACCAATTTCTCCAGTGGCTCACGCAGTGCGGTCAACGATTCGTACGCCACCGCGCGTTCGGCAGTGTCGGCAATCAGGCGGATCAGTTGCTTAAGACCGGCACCGCCGTTCTGCGCCAGTTTGCGCCCGAGCAAGTCCAGAGACTGAATACCGTGGGTGCCTTCGTGGATCGGGTTCAGGCGGTTATCGCGGTAATACTGCTCCACCGGGTATTCGCGGGTGTAACCGTGACCGCCGAGAATCTGGATCGCCAGTTCGTTGGCTTTCAGGCAGAACTCCGATGGCCAGGATTTGACGATCGGCGTCAGCAAGTCCAAGAGTTCATGGACCTGTTTACGCTCGGCTTCGGTCTCAAGCGTGGTGGTGTCATCGAACAGTCGCGCCGCGTATAACCCGAGATCGAACGCACCTTCGACGTAGGATTTCTGCGTCAGCAGCATGCGTCTGACGTCGGCGTGCTGAATGATCGCCACTGGCGCCGTCGTCGGATCCTTGCTGTCCGGCACCCGGCCCTGTGGACGTTCGCGGGCGTATTCCAGCGAGTACAGGTAACCGGCATAACCGAGCATCACCGCGCCCATGCCGACGCCGATTCGTGCCTCGTTCATCATCTGGAACATGTAGCTCAAGCCGTGATGCGGCTTGCCCACCAGATAGCCGACGCACGCGCCGTTATCGCCGAAGTTCAGCGCCGTGGACGTGGTGCCGCGCCAGCCCATCTTGTGAAACAGCCCGGCCAGCAGCACGTCGTTGCGCTTGCCCAGACTGCCGTCATCGTTGACCAGAAACTTGGGCACGATAAACAGCGAAATCCCCTTCACCCCGGCCGGTGCGTCCGGCAGCTTGGCCAGTACCATGTGCACGATGTTTTCCGAGAGCGGGTGATCACCACCGGAGATGAAGATCTTGTTGCCCTTGAGGCGATAGGTGCCGTCGGACGCAGGCTCGGCGCGAGTACGAATATCCGACAGCGACGAACCGGCATGGGGTTCGGTCAGGGCCATGGTGCCGAAGAAGCGGCCATCGATCATCGGTTGCAGAAAGCGTTGCTTCTGCTCCTCGGTACCGAAGCTTTCGATCAGGTTGGCCGCGCCCATGGTCAGGAACGGGTACGAGGTCGACGCCGCGTTGGCCGACTGAAAGTGGGCGAAGCAGGCCTGGGACAGCAGCGTAGGAAGTTGCATGCCGCCAGCGTCGAAACTGCGCGCCGCGTTGAGGAATCCGGCTTCGAGGAAGGCATCCACCGCCGGTTTCACTTCGGGAATCAGAATCGCCTGACCGTTCTCGTAGCGCGGCTCGTTCTCGTCGCCCTTGCGATTGTGCGGTGCGAAGTACTTCTCGGCGATGTTGCGCGCCGTGCCGATGGCGGCATCGAAGGTTTCGCGGTTGTGCTCGGCAAACCGCTCGCGCCGGGTCAGGCCCTCGGCATCGAGGACTTCGTACAGCTCGAAAGCCAGATTGCGGGAACTGAGCAGCGTCTCGGACATGGCGGCCTACCTTTTTTTGGAATGGACCGAGTCTAGGCGTGCGAATAAAGGCTGAACAGGAAGATTGATAACGGTGATATTGGAGCCGAGCAGCGGCTTAACAAACACCACAAAACAAATGTGGGAGCGAGCCAGCTCGCGATGACGGCGGCACATCCAATAAAGATGTGACTGACAGGCCGCTATCGCGAGCAGGCTCGCTCCCACAGGGTTATGCACACCGTGCAGCCATCATGGCTGCACGGCTGATCGGGGTTTAGCCGATGGTCATCAGGCTGGCGTTACCACCCGCTGCTGCGGTGTTGACGCTCAACGCGCGCTCGATCACCAGGCGCTCCAGCGCAATGTTGGTCTCGCCCTGGGACAGGCCCTGAACCCCGACGATGGCGCCGGTACGCTTGGCGATCTGCTGGCAGACCGCCCGCAACTGGTCGGAATGGCCGTGATGCAGAACCGCATCGAACACCACGTCGTCCTTGTTCCAGTCGGAAACCAGTTTGATCCGCGCCTGAATCTCCTTCGGCAGGCGTGCGAACAATGCCTTGCTGGTGTCGGATTCCGGCCAGACCGCCGAACCGCCCACCGCCAGCACCGCAGCGAGCTGGGTCAGCAGATCACCTTCGATGTCCGCCAGGCACAGCACGTGCTCGCGTGGCAGGATCGCGTAGCTGTTCTTCTCGCCGGTCGGGCCGGCCAGCACGCGGGTGATACCGCTTTGCGACTGGGCTGCGTACTGCACGCACAGGGTGCTCAGGTCGGCAAACTTGTTGCTGTCGGCCCAGGCTTTCAGGGTAACCAGCGGTTTGCTCAGGGCATCGCGCAGACGAACATCCGGTGCCACGGCCGCATCACCGCGAGCGAAGGATTGTTCGATGGCGTCGGCAGGACGCGTCGACAGCAGGCGGTACAGGTACAGCGGACCACCAGCCTTCGGACCGGTACCCGACAGGCCTTCGCCACCGAACGGCTGGACGCCGACCACGGCACCGACGATGTTGCGGTTGACGTAGACGTTACCGGCGTTGACGTTGTCGATCACCTTGGCGATGGTCTCGTCGATGCGGGTGTGCACGCCGAGGGTCAGGCCGTAACCGGACGCATTGATCTGGGCGATCAACTGGTCGATTTCTTTACGCTTGTAGCGGACCACGTGCAGTACCGGGCCGAAGATCTCGCGTTGCAGCTCATCGAAGCTTTCCAGTTCGATCAGGGTCGGCATGACGAAGGTGCCGCGTTTGACTTCCTCGGCATCGGCGATGGCCACCTGGTACACGTTGCGACCTTTGTCGCGCATGCCCTGGATGTGCTTCTCGATGCCGGCCTTGGCTTCGGCGTCGATCACCGGGCCGATGTCCACGGACAGGCGCTCCGGGTTGCCGAGACGGCTTTCAGCCATCGCACCTTTAAGCATTTCGATGACGCGATCAGCGGAATCTTCCTGCAAGCACAGGACCCGCAGCGCCGAGCAACGCTGACCGGCGCTGTCGAAGGCCGAAGACACAACGTCGATCACTACCTGTTCGGTCAGTGCCGAAGAGTCGACGATCATCGCGTTCTGGCCGCCGGTTTCGGCGATCAACGGGATCGGGCGGCCCTGGTTGTCGAGACGACCGGCGATGTTGCGTTGCAGCAGGCGCGCAACTTCGGTGGAACCGGTGAACATCACGCCTTTGACGCGCTCGTCACCCACCAGGCCGGCACCGACGGTTTCACCGCGACCCGGCAGCAGTTGCAGCACGCCTTCCGGAATCCCGGCTTCGAGCAGCAGGCGTACGGCTTGTGCGGCGACCAGTGGAGTCTGTTCGGCCGGTTTGGCCAGCACCGGGTTACCGGCGGCCAGTGCGGCGGCAACCTGACCGCTGAAAATTGCCAGCGGGAAGTTCCACGGGCTGATGCAGACCACCGGGCCCAATGGGCGGTGGGCGTCGTTGCTGAAATCGTTGCGTGCCTGCACCGCGTAATAACGCAGGAAGTCGACGGCTTCGCGGACCTCGGCGATGGCGTTGGCGAAGGTCTTGCCGGCTTCGCGGGCCAGCAGGCCCATCAGCGGCTGGATCTCGCCTTCCATCAGGTCCGCGGCGCGTTCCAGAATCGCGGCGCGTTCGGCCGGCGGGGTGGCCTGCCAGATCGGTGCGGCGTTCAGGGCGCATTGAATGGCGTTGTCGACGTCTTCGACGGTAGCTTCCTGCACGTGGCCGACCACGTCACGCAGATCGGACGGGTTCAGCACTGGGGCCGGCGCTTCGTTGCTGGAAGCGCAACCGAGCATCGGCGCGGCTTTCCAGTTGTTGTGTGCGGTCGCCAGCAGGGCGCAGGACAGCGAAGCCAGACGATGTTCGTTGGCCATGTCGATGCCGCTGGAGTTGGCACGCTCGGAACCGTACAGGTCACGCGGCAGCGGAATGCGCGGGTGCGGCAGGCCGAAACCGCCTTCTACGGTTGCCATCTGCTCGATCTGCGCTACGGGATCGGCCACCAGTTCCTGGATCGAAATCGACTGGTCGGCGATACGGTTGACGAACGAGGTGTTGGCGCCGTTTTCCAGCAGACGACGTACGAGGTACGCCAGCAGGGTTTCGTGGGTGCCGACCGGAGCGTAGACGCGGCAAGGACGGTTCAGCTTGCCTTCGGAAACTTTGCCTACAACCTGCTCGTACAAAGGTTCGCCCATGCCGTGCAGGCACTGGAATTCGTACTGGCCCGGGTAATAGTTCTGACCGGCAATGTGATAAATCGCCGACAGGGTGTGGGCGTTGTGCGTGGCGAATTGCGGGTAGATGACTTCCGGTACCGACAGCAGTTTGCGGGCGCAGGCGATGTAGGAAACGTCGGTGTACACCTTGCGGGTGTAGACCGGATAGCCTTCCAGACCTTCGACCTGAGCGCGCTTGATTTCGCTGTCCCAGTACGCGCCTTTCACCAGACGGATCATCAGGCGATGACGGCTGCGGCGAGCCAGGTCGATCACGTAGTCGATCACGTACGGGCAACGCTTCTGGTAGGCCTGGATCACGAAACCGATGCCGTTCCAGCCGGTCAGTTGCGGCTCGAAGCACAGGCGCTCGAGCAGATCCAGCGACAGCTCCAGGCGGTCGGCTTCTTCGGCGTCGATGTTCAGGCCGATGTCGTATTGCTTGGCCAGCAGGGTCAGCGACAGCAGGCGCGGGTACAGCTCGTCCATCACACGCTCGTACTGGGCACGGCTGTAACGCGGGTGCAGGGCCGACAGCTTGATCGAGATGCCCGGGCCTTCATAAATCCCACGGCCGTGGGACGCTTTGCCGATCGAGTGAATGGCTTGTTCGTACGAGGCCAGGTACTTCTGGGCGTCGTGTTCGGTCAGCGCCGCTTCACCAAGCATGTCGTAGGAATAGCGGAAGCCCTTGGCTTCGAACTTGCTCGCGTTGGCCAGGGCTTCGGCGATGGTTTCGCCGGTCACGAACTGCTCACCCATCAGGCGCATGGCCATGTCGACGCCCTTGCGGATCATCGGCTCGCCGCTCTTGCCGATGATGCGGCTCAGGGAAGAAGTCAGGCCAGCTTCGTTGTGAGTCGAGACCAGTTTGCCGGTCAGCAGCAGACCCCAGGTCGCTGCGTTGACGAACAGCGAAGGGCTGTTGCCCAGGTGCGGTTGCCAGTTGCCGGTGCTGATCTTGTCGCGGATCAGCGCATCGCGAGTGCCTTTGTCCGGGATACGCAGCAGCGCTTCGGCCAGGCACATCAGCGCTACGCCTTCCTGGGACGACAGGGAAAATTCCTGCAGCAGGCCCTGAACAATGCCTGCACGACCGCCGGCACTCTTCTGGTTACGCAGTTTTTCCGCGATGTTGGCTGCAAGTTTGTTGGTGGCTTCGGCCATCGGCGCCGGCAGGCGAGCCTGCTCGATCAGCATCGGTACCACTTCCGGCTCAGGGCGGCGGTAGGCGGCGGTGATCGAGGCGCGCAGCACCGATTGCGGCAGGATGCTTTCGGCGAATTCGAGGAAACATTGGTGAGCGTGATCGGTGTGAACTTCGCCAGCCTCGTCGGCATCCTTGGCAGTCAAACCGTTCAGCTCGGTCAGGGTTGCACCACCCTCGAGTTTTTCCAGGTAATTGAAAATTGCCTGCTTGATCAGCCAGTGCGGCGTGCGATCAATCGAGGTTGCGGCGGCCTTCAGGCGCTCGCGGGTCGGGTCGTCAAGTTTGACCCCAAGGGTGGTGGTAGCCATATTTTTATCCTCATAGGTGCCGCAGTTGCGCGACAACAGCTGGCGGCAAGATTAGCTGCGAGCCGAAAGAGGTGCAACCGGGTGCAACCCTTTTTTTGTCGGAATATTCGGCAGCTTGTCAGGAATAAATTTCTGCTTCGCGATGATCGCTCTAGATAGGTGCTTTCAAGGTAGATGGTAGGGTGTTGCTGCGCCGCAACGGTGCAAAAACGGCGGTTTGCGGCCGAAAAAGCGACGTAGGTGCAACTAATTCTCAAGAAACTGGTTGCACCTGTTTTGCTTTGTTGCATAGGATTCGCGCCCAAGGTGCAACCGGGAGAACCCGGTTTACCGGCCAATGGCTTTCCTGGGGAAACATTGGTCATAAATGCGCGGCCGTGCGAATCGTCTGTCAGGCGTCAGTCTGCAAACGGTGCAACCGCCGCCGCTACATAAAAACAAAGCCAGGGCACGTACGTAATGAGCGCAAGCAATCCAACCCTGATCACGTTCGTGATCTACATCGCAGCAATGGTGCTGATCGGCTTCATGGCCTATCGCTCCACCAACAACCTTTCCGACTACATTCTGGGCGGCCGCAGCCTGGGCAGCGTGGTGACCGCATTGTCCGCCGGCGCTTCCGACATGAGCGGCTGGTTGCTGATGGGCCTGCCGGGCGCCATCTACATGTCCGGCCTGTCCGAAAGCTGGATCGCCATCGGCCTGATCGTCGGTGCCTACCTGAACTGGCTGTTCGTCGCCGGCCGTCTGCGTGTTCAAACCGAGCACAACGGCGATGCGCTGACCCTGCCGGACTACTTCGCCAGCCGTTTCGAAGATAAAAGCGGCCTGCTGCGGATCATTTCGGCAGTAGTGATTCTGGTGTTCTTCACCATCTACTGCGCTTCCGGCATTGTTGCCGGTGCCCGTCTGTTCGAAAGCACCTTCGGCATGTCCTACGAGACCGCGCTGTGGGCCGGTGCTGCGGCGACGATTGCCTACACCTTTGTCGGCGGTTTCCTCGCGGTGAGCTGGACCGATACCGTTCAAGCCACCCTGATGATCTTCGCCCTGATCCTGACGCCGATCATCGTTCTGCTGGCTACCGGTGGCGTGGACACCACGTTCCTGGCCATTGAGGCCAATGACCCGAGCAACTTCGACATGCTCAAGGGCACCACCTTCATCGGCATCATCTCGCTGATGGGCTGGGGGCTTGGCTACTTCGGCCAGCCGCACATCCTGGCGCGCTTCATGGCGGCTGACTCGGTGAAATCCATCGCCAACGCCCGTCGCATCTCCATGACCTGGATGATCCTGTGCCTGGGCGGCACCGTGGCCGTGGGCTTCTTCGGTATCGCTTACTTCTCGGCCAACCCGGACGTGGCAATGCCGGTGAGCGAAAACCACGAACGTGTGTTCATCGAACTGGCCAAGCTGCTGTTCAACCCGTGGATTGCCGGTGTCCTGCTGTCGGCCATTCTGGCTGCCGTGATGAGTACCCTGAGCTGCCAGTTGCTGGTGTGCTCGAGCGCCCTGACCGAAGACTTCTACAAGACTTTCCTGCGTAAATCCGCCTCGCAAGTCGAGCTGGTATGGGTCGGCCGCGCGATGGTGTTGCTGGTTGCACTGATCGCAATCGCGATGGCATCCAACCCGGACAACCGTGTGCTGGGTCTGGTCTCCTACGCCTGGGCCGGTTTCGGCGCTGCCTTCGGCCCGGTCGTGCTGATCTCGGTGATCTGGAAGAAAATGACCCGTGACGGCGCACTGGCCGGCATCCTGGTCGGCGCGATCACCGTGATCGTATGGAAGCACTTTGAAGTGCTGGGCCTGTACGAAATCATCCCGGGCTTCATCTTCGCCAGCCTGGCCATCTACTTGGTCAGCCTGATGGGCCAGCCAAGCACCGGCATGGTTCAGCGCTTCGAAGCGGCCGAGAAGGACTTCCATCTGAACAAGTGATGGGAATAAGCTGAGGCTCACAAAAGAACGGTCCGTTTCCTGCCAGGAAACGGGCCGTTTTTTATTGTCTGCGATTTATCGGGTTCACCTGAGCCACCTGTGGGAGCGAGCCTGCTCGCGATAGCGATTGAACATTCAAAGTTGATGGTGACTGACCCGACGCTATCGCGAGCAGGCTCGCTCCCACAGGGATTGGTGATATTTCTGAAAGAAATGTCTGTAGTTAGATGCGTTGATTGTTGAAGGTGAAATCGAAGTTTCTCGTAGGGAGAATCTGATTTTTCAGTCACCCAACCTGCACCCCTTGCCCCTCATGCAGAATCGCCCGCCCTCATACTGCAGAGAGACATCGGATGTTCGCGCCTGCCAATCAACCGCGTTTCACGTTGACCGTCGAAGGCGCCCAATTTGACCTCAAAGTCCTTGAGTTCACGGGCAAGGAAGCCATCAGCCAACCCTTTCGCTTCGACCTGGAGCTGGTCAGCGAACGGCCGGACCTGGACCTTGAAAGCCTGCTGCACTTTCAGGCGTTTCTGGGTTTTGATGACGACGGTTCCGGTATCCATGGTCAGATCTATCGGGTCGGGCAGGGCGATTCCGGCAAGCGTCTGACCCGCTATCACGTCAGTCTTGTTCCGCGTCTGGCCTATCTTGGCCACCGGATCAATCAGCGGATTTTCCAGCACCAAAGCGTTCCGCAGATCGTCACGCAGATCCTCAAGGATCACGCGATCCTGCGCGATGCCTTCGAATTTCGCCTCGGCAGCGACTACCCGCCCCGTGAATATTGTGTGCAGTACGCGGAGAGCGATCTGGCGTTCATTCAGCGCTTGTGTGCCGAGGTCGGCATACATTTCCACTTTCAGCACAGCCCGGACGGGCATCTATTGGTGTTCGGCGACGATCAAACGGTATTTCCGCGTCTGGCCGAACCGACGCTGTACCTCCCGGGCAGCGGCATGGCTGCGGCGGCCCCGGCGATCAAGCGCTTCACCGTCCGTGTGGAAACCCGCACCAGCGTGGTCACTCGCCGTGATTACGACTTCACCAAACCGCGCCTGTCGCTGCAGAGTCGGGTGGAAAGCGAACAGCGCCCGGTGCTGGAGGATTACCACTTTCCCGGCCAGTTCACCGAGCGCGAAACCGGCAAGCAATTGGCCCGGCGCACCCTTGAGCGACATGTCGCCGACTACCGTCAGGCCGAGGGGCGCAGCGATCAATCCGGCTTGGTCAGTGGACATTTCCTGCAACTGACCGGGCATCCACGCCAGGATTTGAATGACCTCTGGCTGCTGACCGTTATCGAGCATCATGGCCGACAGCCGCAAGTGCTGGAGGAATCGGTCACCAGCGATGGCGATGAATTCCAGGGTTACCGTAATACCTTTCTCGCCACGCCGTGGGACGTGTTCTTCCGTCCACCGATGGGCCCGGAAAAGCCACGGATGCTTGGTTATCAACCGGCCGTGGTTACCGGCCCGAAAGACAGTGAAATCCATTGCGACGAGTACGGCCGGGTCAAGGTGCAACTGGCCTGGGATCGCGACGGCGAACTCAACGAGCATTCCAGCTGCTGGCTGCGGGTCGCAAGCGGCTGGGCTCACGACCGTTATGGCAGCGTGCTGATTCCGCGGGTCGGCATGGAAGTGCTGGTGGGGTTCATCGATTCCGACGCCGATAAACCGCTGGTGATGGGTTGTCTGCCGAACGCCGCCACGCCGATGCCGCTCGATCTGCCGGCCGACAAGACCCGCAGCATTTTCCGTAGCCAGAGCAGTCCCGGCGGTGGGGGCTACAACGAACTGCGCATCGAGGATCGCAAAGGCGCGGAGGAAATCTACCTGCGGGCCCAGCGAAACTGGACGCAGCATGTGCTGAATGATCAGCAGCTTCAGGTCGACAACCAGCGCAGCGTCGTAGTGACCGGTCTCGCCAAACATGAACTCAAAGCTGATGAACAACGCATCACCCACGGCCAGCGCCAGACCGAAGTGAAGCAGGACGATCACCTCACAGTGACCGGCGACCGGCACATCCGCGTGAGCAATCAGGCGATCAACGCCAGTGCACAATTCCATGTCAGCGCCGGCCAGCAGGTGGTGATCGACGGCGGGGCGAGCGCGACGATTCAGGCGGGCGGGCAGTGGATCAATATCGGCCCCGGCGGGATCTTCAGCAGCGTGCCGATTGTGGTGGGTGGTGCGCCGATGGCGGCGATGAGCGCGGCGCCGACCGTGCCGGGGTTGCCGGAGAAACTGGCGGCGGCACCGGCTGCGATTCTGACTGCTGCGCAAATCATGAATCTTAAAGGAGATGCGCCGTTCTGCGAAGAATGCGAGCGCTGCAAGGAGGGTGTCTGTGCGGCCTGATCAATGGTTGAAGGATGAACCACTGAAAGCGACAGAGCAGTTGTTCGCGATTTTCAGCAGCGCCAGTGCGGTGGGTCCGCTGAAAGCCTGGCCACCGAATGCGCAGATGCCGAAACCGCTCTGGGCGCAAACGATTTATGCCGAGTGGGATGCGGTGATGCCCTATGTGGGAATCGTCGACGCGGGTAGTAAGTTTCTGGATTGGGTCGCGACCACCGAATCCCGCGACTGGGGCTGGCTGGCGGTCTCTTCGGCGGGGCTTGAGGCGGTGGTCGAGCACTTTCGCAGTTTGACTCAGGTGCTGATGCCGGACGGGAAAGCGGTGTTCTTCCGGTTTTGGGATGGGCGGTTTTTGTTGCCGATTCTTGAGTCTTCCGAGGTGGATGCCGGGCAATTGCTGCCGGTTCTCACGCGAGGCTTGATCAACGGTCAGGCCGTCGAGATCGGGGGCAGGGCGCAGGCCTCGGATCGGGATTTCCCTTGGTGGTCGGTGCCGGAAAAGCTGCTGGCGCAATTCGGCGATGATGTCCGGATCAGCAATGCCTTGCAGTGGTTGAGCGAGCAGCAACCAGCGTTGTTCGAGGCGTTTCCCGCCGATGTTTTGCGCTGCAAGGTCGTCAGGTTTTTTGCAGTTTCGGCGTCGGACGAATCGTCGGCTTCGGTATTGCTGGACTACTTGCGGGACGAGTCAGAGTGAAATTTCCGGGCAAAGGCTTCGGACGTTTCCTGCGAGTTGCGGCGGTTTTCGTGAACTGGTGGGCCCGGTGGTGCGGGGATAGTCTTTTGGCTGTCACTGCGAGAGTGGTGACAGGGCGTAGGAACCCTTGGAAAACTCACCGTGCATCAGCTCTGTCCTTTGATTGCGGCACCTGAACGTGCCCATGACATTGTTCGCGGCGGCTGTGCGCGGGAACGCTTCGGCGTGGCTGAGTTTGGTGGGTTCCTCAGCTTTCCTACTCTCGCGTACAGCTGCCACCCAAACCTGTAGGAAGGTCGTTGGCAGCCTCACTTGACCTGCCGAGGTGCAAAAAATGTCGACGTTAAAACCTGATCCACCCTACGAACCCTTCATCCCCCACCCAGACAACCGCCTCATGGCGCTGACCAGCAACTGCAACGATATGCCCACGTTGTTCATCGACACCCACGCCCCGCTCGATGTCCTGATGGACGCCGCCAACTACCGTATCCGCGCCGTAATCCAGGTCCTGGAAAACATGTGCATGCGCGGCTCGGTCGAATGCGACTCGGTCATCCTGAGCGACTTCGCCCAGCTCTGCGTGATTCCGTTGCGCGACGGCTGTGATGTGCTGGATGTGATTGGCAAACGCCTACACGCCATACCGTCCTGACTCGATCGTTCCCACGCTCTGCGTGGGAACAAACACCCACTCAGCCCCCAACCCCTGACTTGCCGCCCGGTAAAAGGTAAACTTCACGGCCCTCGCAGGAGCAGCCATGAATTATCGTCACGCCTTCCATGCCGGCAATCACGCCGATGTGTTCAAACACCTGACCTTGACCCGCCTCATCGCCCTGATGTCGCGCAAGGAGCAGCCGTTTGCCTATCTCGACAGCCACGCCGGCATCGGTCTGTATGACCTGCAGGGCGATCAGGCCAACCGTACCGGCGAGTACCTGGAAGGCATTGCACGCTTGTGGGACCAGCCGGATCTGCCGGCGCTGACCGCCGACTATATGAAAGTGCTGCACGAGATGAACCCGGACGGCCAGTTGCGCTACTACCCGGGTTCGCCGGAGCTGGCGCGGCGTCTGACCCGTTCTCAGGACCGGGTGTTGCTCAACGAGAAGCACCCGGAAGACGGCGTGCTGCTTAAGGACAACATGAAGGGCGACCGTCGTGTGGCGGTGCATCTGGGTGAGGGTTGGCATGTGGCGCGGGCGTTGCTGCCGGTGGCCGAGAAGCGTGCGGTGATGCTGATCGATCCGCCGTTCGAGAAACTCGACGAGATGCAGCGTTGCGCGGCGTCCTTGAAAGAGGCGATCTCGCGCATGCGCCAGACTGTGGCGGCCATCTGGTACCCGGTGAAGGACCAGCGCGCGCTACGTCGTTTCTATCAGGATCTGGCTGGCACCGGTGCGCCGAAGTTGCTGCGGGTCGAGTTGCTGGTGCATCCGCTGGACACGCCGAACAGCCTGAACGGCTCTGGCCTGGCGATTGCCAATCCGCCGTGGGGGCTGGAGGAAGAATTGCGTGAGCTGCTGCCGTGGTTGTCCAAGAAACTGGGCCAGACCCAGGGTGGATGGCAGATGGACTGGTTGATCGCCGAGAGCTGATCAACCGTCAATCGCTCCCACGCCAAGCGCGGGAGCGATCAAGGCGGGCTCAGTTACCTGCCAGACTCGGTGGCATGCAAACGCCAGTGCCGCCAATCCCGCAGTAGCCTTCCGGATTTTTCGCCAGGTACTGCTGGTGATAAGTCTCGGCGAAGTAAACGGTCGGCGCCTGTTCAATCTCGGTGCTGATTTCACCCAGGCCCGCCTTCGACAGCTCGGCCTGATAAACAGCCTTGCTCTTCAACGCCGCATCCAGTTGCTCCGGGTGGGTCGCGTAAATCACCGAACGGTACTGGGTGCCGATGTCGTTGCCCTGGCGCATGCCCTGCGTCGGGTTGTGCAATTCCCAGAACATTGCGAGCAGTTCTTCGTAGCTGACCTTGGCCTTGTCATACACCACCAGCACCACTTCAGCGTGGCCGGTCAGGCCCGAGCAGACTTCTTCGTAGGTCGGGTTCGGCGTGTAACCGCCGGCGTAACCGACCACGGTGCTGACCACACCTTCGCGCTGCCAGAAGCGGCGTTCCGCGCCCCAGAAGCAGCCCAGACCGAAAATCGCGAAGTCGACGTCCTGAAAGAACGGGCCCAGCAACGGCGTTTCGGTGAAAACAAAGTGTTTTTCAGGCAAGGCCATCGGGGTTTCACGGCCGGGCAGAGCTTGTTCTTTAGTCGGTAGCACGTTTTTGTTCACCAGAATTTCCGAGCGCAGAACCATGATCGTTCCTCTCAGTCAGGATGGGATGTAAATAAGCAGACCACCAGTGTGCCCAATGATGCCAAGTTAATCACCAGGCAAAGTGTGCGGATAGTGCTCGGTGGGTTACAGGCAGAGCGGGCCGCGCGGGTAGCGCTTGAGCGCCTGGATCAGCTCGCCGCCCGGAATCGGCCGGTCGAACAGGTAGCCCTGGCCGACGTCGCAGCGGTGGCGGCGCAGGAACGCCAGTTGCTCGGCGGTCTCGATGCCTTCGGCCACGACCTTGAGTTTCAGGTTGTGGGCCATGGCGATCACGGCGGAGGTGATTTCCATGTCGTCCTGGTTGTCCGGGATTTCATGGATGAAGCTGCGATCGATCTTGATGATGTCGATCGGGAATTTTTTCAGGTAACTGAGCGACGAGTAACCGGTGCCGAAGTCGTCCATGGCCAGGGTCAGGCCCAGGCGCTTGAGCTGGTCGAGCTGCAAGTGGGTGTCTTCGGTGGCTTCCAGCAGCAGACCTTCGGTCAGTTCCAGCTCCAACAGATTGGCCGGCAGGGCTTCTTCCTTGAGGATGTTGGCGATCGAGGCCACCAGATCCGGGTCGGAGAACTGCTTGGGCGACAGGTTGATCGCCACTTGCAGGTTGCCCATGCCGGCGGCGGTCAGCGCTTTGCTCATGCGGCAGGCCTGGCGGGCGATCCACTTGCCGATCGGAATGATCAGGCCGGTTTCTTCGGCGACGCTGATGAACTGGTCCGGGCGGATCATGCCGCGCTCCGGGTGATTCCAGCGCAGCAGCGCTTCCATGCCGAGCAGGCGACCGCTGCGCAGGCACAGCTTCGGCTGGTAGAACACGTCCAGCTCGTTCTGGGTCAGGGCGCGGCGCAGGTTGTTCTCGACGAACAGTTTGTAGCTGGCCTCGGCGTTCAGCGCTTCGGTGAACACCTGCACCTGATGTTTGCCGTTGGCCTTGGCCTTGTGCAGGGCGAGGCCGGCGTTACGCATCAGGGTCTGCGGGTCGCGGCCGTGCAGCGGCGCGCAGGCCAGGCCCACGGAGCCGGTGACGCTGATCAATTGGTTGTCGACGAACATCGGTTTGTCGAGGGTCATCAGCAACTGGCTGGCGATCTGTTGGCCGGCTTCGAGGTCGGTGTTGTCGAGCAGCACGGCGAATTCGTTACTGGCGAACCGCGCCAGGCTGCCGCTCGGGCTCAGGCTGTTGCGCAGGCGACGGGCCAGGCTGATCAACAGTTTGTCGCCGGTCTGGTGGCCGAGGCTGTCGTTGATGCGCTTGAAGTTGTCGATGTCCACCAGCAGCAGGCTGATCGGGGTATCGCTGTCTCGGGCGAAGCGTTCGTCCAGATTGCGGATAAATGCAGGCCGGTTGCCGAGGTTGGTCAGGTTGTCGGTGTACGCTAGGCGCTCGATGCGCTGCTGCGCCAGTTTGGTCTGGGTGATGTCTTCGTAGATGCCGATGTAGTGCGTCAGCTCACGGTTGTCGCCATAGACCTTGGAGATCGACAACTGCCCCCAGTAGGGTTCGAGGTTCTTGCGGCGGCTCTTGAACTCGCCCTGCCAGCTGTTGCTCTTGGCCAGCGCCGAGGGGGCGTCGAACAGCAGCTCGCTGAGGTTTTCCAGGGCCGGCAGTTCCGACAGGCGCTGGCCGTGGACTTCCTCGGTGGTGTACTGGGTGATCGCGGTGAAGCTCGGGTTGACGTATTCGACCACGCCGTCGCAGTTGACCAGCAAAAAGGCGTTGGCACTTTGCTCGACCGCACGCTGGAACAGGTGCAGGGCGCTGGTGGCGGTGCGGCGGTTGTGATTGTTGATGACCTGGGCGAACTGGTCGGCCAGTTCACCGGCAAAGGCGATTTCGTCGGACTGCCAGGCGCGGGTGACGCCGGTCTGCTCCAGGCACAGCACGCCGACCACCTGGCCATCGACACGGATGCTGGCGTCGAGCATGGCGTTGACGTCACGGGGGCGCAGCGCTTCGGCCATTTCCCGGGTACGCGGGTCGCGCATCGCGTTGTGCGCGTCGATGGCGCGGCTGCCGTGCAGCGCTTCCATGTAATCGGGGAAGCCGCTGACGTCGATCACGTCCGGCAGGATGTATTCCTGGGTGGCGCGGTGATAGGCCGAGATCGGCACCAGTTTCTGGCCTTCGAGGTTCCACAGGCTGGCGCAGTCGATTTCGTAGATATCGCAGGCGCAGCGGGTGATCAGCTCGGCGGCTTCCTGCAGGGAGTTCTGGCTGCTGTAGCGCTGGCGGGCCAGCAACAGGATCAGGTCCTGCTGGGCGCGCACCCGCTCGAGGTGCTGCAATTGCTCCTGCTGGGCGCGCTGGTTGAGCTCAAGGGCGATCTGCAGGCGCGAGTTCTGGGTTTCCAGGTCGACGGACGGCAGCGTTGGTGCCTCGTCAAATACGTCGTCGACGGCCAGCAGATAACCGCGCAACAAATGGCGGTTGTGCTGTTTGTAGGCTTCACCGAGTTCAAGAATGCTCAGCGCGCCGGCGGCGGTGTGCAGGGTGTAGCGCACCAGATAATGCGGGCTGTGGCCGAGTTGCTGCTGGATTGCGTCGTGCAGCTGATAACGCGCTTCGGGCTCCATCAGGCTGGCGTAGGGCGAGCCGACCAGTGCGCACAGCTCAACGGCGGGTTGACCGAACTGACGTTCGCAGTTGGGATCGAGAAACAGCATCGCCCAACTGGCTTCATTCAGGCGCTCGAAACGCAGCATGCCGAGCCGCGAGGGCACAGGCAACTGCGTCACTACCTCGGCCGCCATACGGCTGGCGGCATCGGGTTGGCTCTTCATGAAGGGAACTCGCTTGGAAATTTGCTGAACGCGCCGGGCTCTCGCCCTCTTTACTGTTGCCTGCGGCAAGGTTGCATCATTGCGGCACCGACTGACAAGAGACATGAAGGCCAAGTGCTATAAGAATATGTCGGCTGCGGCGGGCATTTCTCCAGCGGGTGGCGGAAAGTAATGCGCGATCGCCGGGAAAGTACCGTTCCAGAGCCATCGGGCAACCGGAACGGTAAAGCCGCCGGGTTTAGCGAAGTGGAATGTTGATCGTTTGCAGGCGCTTGCCATCGCGGTCGTGGTAGTTGACCAGGATGTGCCCGGCGTCGACCACCATGTGGGCAAAATTGTCCTGACTGACGACTTCGCTGGTCAGCGTGTGCCGGTAAAATCCTGCGTCGGTACGGGCCAGCGGCTGATCGAGAATGAACGTCGAGGCCGTGGCATAGGGCAGCAGTTTGCTGTTGCTCAACGGCGAGGACACGATGGTGTGCACTTCGAAATCAGGATCGTCGCTGTGGGTCAGGCGGGAGGTCAGCGAACCGTGAACATCGCCGGAAATAAACACCACGTTTCTTATCCGATGCCGGCGGATGGTTTCCAGCAGGCGCAGGCGCTGTTCGGGGAAACCCATCCAGGCATCCTCGCCGTTCATTCTGCGATCCGGGTAGAACATGACGCTGGTAACCACGAATTTGACCCGCGCGGGGCTTTCGATCAACCACTTGCACAAGGCCTGTTCCTGTTCTTCATCCAGGATGCGGCGGTTCTCTCTGGACAAGTTGCGACGGGTTCGGCTGTCGGTCACAAACCATTCGATATCGCCATCGCTGAATTGATACCAATAGTGCTTCAACGAAGAATGTTCTACTTGGCCGTTAGTTGTGAGTGAGCAGGCCGGACTGTGACTGACCTGATAGATTTCATAAGCCGCCATTGCATTGTGAAACAGTGCTTCATCGGATGGGTCGGCATTTGCTGGCCAGTTATCTTCTATTTCATGGTCATCGAGAATCATGTAAGTGGAAGTGCCAGACATCAATCGTTGAATGTTTGGTTGAGAGAAAGCAGCGCGATATTTGGCAATGATCTCGTTATATTCGCGGTCCGGTGCAATCAGGTTCAAATCATCGGCGTAGATCTGGTCACCGCTCATCATGATCGCGCTGACCGGGGGTTGTGCGCCCTCGATCAATTGGCTGATCGAGGCGAAGATCCGGTCGCCCAACTGCGGGAGCACAGGCAGGCCGGCGGTCAGGCGCAAGTAACGGCAGGAACCGAGGATGTAGGCCCGTGGTTGCAGCGGCTGCCCGCTGCGAGTGCGAAAGCGCCAGGTTTCCCGTGGCCATTGCAGCGGGAGTTCCGCCACGCTTTCAACCGTGTGGGCCGGGCTCATGGGGGTGAACCAGCCGGTCTGGTATTCGTAGTCGGTGTCGGGGTTCAAGTTGTCGAGAACCAGGACGCCAGATTGATCACGGCTGGCATCAAGTTTGATAAACAGTCCCTTCGACCATTGTTTTGAATCAGTGGTTCGGTAACGAATGCCTGCGAATGCAGTAGCGCCATTTTGAAAGTCGCCGCCAATGAATATTCTTGTCTGGTGAGTTGTGGTGTGGCCAATAATCGGGCCGACAACAGGCTTTAGCATGTTCGAATCCATTCGAATGAAAGTTAATGAGTAAAGTTTTCCAGGGTCTATTGGCTAACTTTTGTGCGCCAAGATTAGTTGTCTGCTGCTGAAAAATATCGACAGGAAGTGGACTCGGCTCGTGGCTTATGTCAGCGCAAGTTGTGGGAAAAGTGCGGGCGACAGTTATTTCACGCAAAAAAAAGCCCCGCCAAACTGACGGGGTTGAGGTACGAGCGTGTGGCGCTCGAAAACGTGGAACGCGGTCGGCCCTCCGTTGCCGGAGGGCCGAGCGCTTTACAGCAGGATGGTGCGGATGTCCGCCAGCAGATCGCTCAGACGCTTGGTGAAGCGTGCAGCAGCGGCGCCGTTGATCACGCGGTGATCGTAGGACAGCGACAGTGGCAGCATCAGTTTCGGCTGGAAGGCTTTGCCGTCCCAGACTGGCTGGATGGTTGCCTTGGAAACGCCGAGGATCGCCACTTCCGGCGCGTTGACGATCGGCGTGAAGCCGGTGCCGCCAATGTGGCCGAGGCTGGAAATGGTGAAGCAGGCGCCTTGCATCTCGTCCGACGAGAGCTTCTTGGTCCGGGCTTTTTCAGCCAGGGAAGCGGCCTCGGCGGCCAGTTGCAGCAGGCTCTTCTGGTCGACGTTCTTGATGACCGGTACCAGCAGGCCATCCGGGGTGTCGACGGCGAAGCCGATGTTCACGTATTTCTTGCGGATGATCGCCTTGCCGCTTGGCGCCAGCGAACTGTTGAAGTCCGGCAGTTCCTTGAGCAGGTGTGCGCAGGACTTGAGCAGCAGCGGCAGAATGGTCAGCTTGACGCCGGCCTTCTCTGCGACAGCCTTCTGTGCGTTGCGGAACGCTTCCAGCTCGGTGATATCCGCCGAGTCGAATTGCGTCACGTGCGGAACGTTCAGCCAGCTGCGGTGCAGGTTGGCGGCGCCGACCTGCATCAGGCGGGTCATCGGCACTTCTTCGATTTCGCCGAAGCGGCTGAAGTCGACGACCGGAATCGGCGGGATGCCCGCGCCACCGGTTGCGCCAGCAGCAGCGGCCGGTGCTTCCTTGGCCTTCTGCATCATGGCTTTGACGTAAGTCTGCACGTCTTCTTTCAGGATACGACCGTGCGGACCGCTGGCGCCGACAGCGCTCAGCTCGACGCCGAACTCGCGAGCCAGTTGACGCACGGCAGGGCCGGCGTGAACTTTGGCGCCCGGCTTGGCTGGAGCAGCGACCGGAGCGGCAGCAGCAGGTGCAGCGGCAGCCGGAGCAGCAGCGGCTGGCGCCGGAGCGCTCGGAGCCGCAGCGGCAGCTGGAGCCGGGGCAGCAGCCGGAGCGGCGCCTTTGACTTTCAGCTTGAGGATCAGGTCGCCGGTGCCGACTTCGTCGTCCAGCTTGATGGAAATGCTTTCCACCACGCCAGCGGCAGGCGACGGGATTTCCATGCTCGCCTTGTCGGATTCCAGGGTGATCAGCGACTGGTCGGCTTCAACGCTGTCGCCAGCCTTGACCAGTACTTCGATGATCTTGGCCTTGCCGGCCGAACCGATGTCCGGAACGTGGATGTCCTGAACGCTGTCGGAAACCGGTGCAGCAGGCGCGGCGACCGGAGCCGGCGCAGCGGCAGCGGCTGGAGCAGCCGCCTGGGCCGGAGCGGCAGCCGCAGGGGCCGCAGCCCCCGCCACTTCCAGATCCAGGATCAGGTCGCCAGTACCGACTTCGTCGTTCAACTTGACGCTGATGGCCTTGACCACGCCAGCGGCAGGCGACGGGATTTCCATGCTCGCCTTGTCGGATTCCAGGGTGATCAGCGACTGATCAGCCTCGACCTTGTCGCCGACCTTGACCTGGATCTCGATGATCTGGGCCTTGCCCGACGAACCGATGTCCGGCACGTGCACTTGCTGAACCGAAGCGGCAGCAGGGGCAGCGGCTGGCGCGGCAGCAGCAGGAGCCGCAGCCGGTGCAGCTTCAGCCTTGGCGGCAGGCGCAGCAGCCGGAGCAGGGGCCGCTTGCGCGGCGCCCTCGACTTCCAGTTCCAGCAGTTCGTCGCCTTCTTTCAGACGGTCGCCCAGCTTCACTTTCAGGCTCTTGATGACGCCGGCCTTCGGGGCCGGCACTTCCATGCTGGCCTTGTCCGATTCCAGAGTCAGGATGCTCTGGTCGGCTTCGATACGGTCGCCGACCTTCACAAACAGTTCGATTACTTCACCTTCACCGCTGCCGATGTCAGGTACGCGAATGAGTTCGCTCACAGAGTTTCTCCTCAGCAGTCCAGTGGGTTGCGTTTTTCCGGGTCGATGCCGAACCTGGTAATGGCCTCGGCCACGACTTTAGGTTCGATATCGCCACGGTCAGCCAGTGCTTCCAGGGCTGCCAACACCACGAAATGACGGTCGACTTCGAAGAAATGACGCAGTTTCTTGCGGCTGTCGCTGCGGCCGAAACCGTCGGTGCCCAGGACTTTGAATTCCTTGGACGGTACCCACTGACGGATCTGCTCGGCGAACAGTTTCATGTAGTCGGTAGAGGCGATGACCGGACCTTTACGGCCGCTCAGGCACTCTTCGACGTAGCTGCGCTTAGGCTTCTGGCCTGGTTTCAGACGGTTGCTGCGCTCTACGGCCAGGCCGTCGCGACGCAGTTCGTTGAAGCTGGTGACGCTCCACACATCGGCGCCGATGTTGAACTCTTCACGCAGGATCTTCGCCGCTTCACGGACTTCACGCAGGATGGTGCCGGAGCCCATCAGCTGTACGTGGTGCGCCGCGTCGCGGGTGTCTTCTTCGAGCAGGTACATGCCTTTCTTGATGCCTTCTTCGGCACCGGCCGGCATGGCTGGCTGCTGGTACGACTCGTTCATCACGGTGATGTAATAGAAGATGTCCTGTTGCTCTTCGGTCATCTTCTTCATGCCGTCCTGAATGATCACCGCCAGCTCGTAGCCGTAGGTCGGATCGTAGGTGCGGCAGTTCGGGATGGTGGCAGCCAGCAGGTGGCTGTGACCGTCTTCGTGCTGCAGGCCTTCACCGTTCAGGGTGGTACGGCCGGCGGTACCGCCGATCAGGAAGCCACGGGTGCGGCTGTCGCCGGCAGCCCAGGCCAGGTCGCCGATACGCTGGAAGCCGAACATCGAGTAGAAGATGTAGAACGGCAGCATTGGCTGGTTGTGGCTGGAGTACGAAGTACCGGCCGCGATGAAGGAGCTCATGGCGCCCGCTTCGTTGATGCCTTCTTCAAGGATCTGACCTTTCTGGTCTTCCTTGTAGAACATCACCTGGTCTTTATCGACTGGCTCGTAGAGCTGGCCGACGGACGAGTAGATGCCCAGCTGACGGAACATGCCTTCCATACCGAAGGTACGGGCTTCGTCCGGGATGATCGGAACGATGCGCGGGCCGATTTCCTTGTCCTTGACCAGTTGCGCGAGGATCCGCACGAAGGCCATGGTGGTGGAAATTTCACGGTCGCCGGAACCGTCGAGGATCGCCTTGAGGGTGTCCAGGTCCGGAGTCGGTACGCTGAAGCTCTGTGCGCGACGCTGAGGGACGAAACCGCCCAGTGCGGCGCGGCGCTCGGCCAGGTAACGGGCTTCGGCGCTGTTTGGCTCAGGCTTGAAGAACGGCAGGTTTTCCAGCTCTTCGTCTTTCACCGGGATGTCGAAGCGGTCGCGGAACAGCTTCAGGCTGTCGACGTCGACTTTCTTGGTGTTGTGCGCGGTGTTCTTCGCTTCGCCCGCACCGGTACCGTAACCCTTGATGGTCTTGGCCAGGATGACGGTCGGCTGTTCTTTGTGGTTGACCGCTTCGTGGTACGCCGCGTAGACCTTGTAAGGGTCGTGGCCGCCACGGTTGAGCTTCCAGATCTCGTCGTCGGACAGGTCGGCAACCATCGCCTTGAGTTCAGGCGTGTTGAAGAAGTGTTCACGCACGAACGCGCCGTCTTTGGCTTTGTAGTTCTGGTACTCGCCGTCGATGACTTCGTCCATGCGACGTTGCAGGATGCCGTCGACGTCTTTGGCCAGCAACGGGTCCCAGAAACGGCCCCAGATGACTTTGGTCACGTTCCACTGAGCACCGCGGAACACGCCTTCGAGTTCCTGGATGATCTTGCCGTTGCCGCGAACCGGGCCGTCGAGGCGCTGCAGGTTGCAGTTGATGACGAAGATCAGGTTGTCCAGCTTCTCGCGGCCGGCCAGGGAGATCGCGCCCAGGGATTCCGGCTCGTCGCACTCGCCGTCGCCCAGGAAGCACCAGACTTTCTGTTTGCCCGGCTGGATGAAGCCGCGATGCTCCAGGTACTTCATGAAGCGCGCCTGGTAGATCGCCTGGATCGGACCCAGACCCATCGATACGGTCGGGAACTGCCAGAAGTCAGGCATCAGCCAAGGGTGCGGGTAGGACGACAGGCCCTGACCGTCGACTTCCTGGCGGAAGTTGTTCATCTGGTCTTCGGAAATGCGGCCTTCCATGAACGCACGGGCGTAGACGCCTGGCGAGGTGTGACCCTGGAAGTAGATCAGGTCGCCGCCGTGTTCGTCGGTCGGGGCCTGGAAGAAGTAGTTGAAACCGATGTCGTACAGGGTCGCGCTGGAGGCGAAGCTGGAGATGTGACCGCCCAGGTCAGAATCTTTCAGGTTCGTACGCATTACCATGGCCATCGCGTTCCAGCGTACCAGCGAGCGAATGCGGCGTTCCATGAACAGGTCGCCAGGCATGCGTGCTTCGTGGGTAACCGGAATGGTGTTGCGGTAAGGCGTGGTGATGGCGTAAGGCAGTTGCGAGCCGCTGCGGGTCGCGAGTTCGCCCATACGGGTCATCAGATAGTGAGCACGGTCTTCGCCTTCTTTGTCGAGAACCGATTCCAGGGCGTCCAGCCATTCCTGGGTTTCGACGGGATCGAGGTCTTGCATGGCTTGCTCCAGGGCGGAAAGGCTTCCAGAATCGGTTGCCTGAGTTTGCGACTGGCCTTGTGGGCAGACGATTTAAAATTCTTGGATTGCCGACAGGTTGTTCCGGCGGCGTGTAGTTTTACTACAAATCATCCGGCATTTCAGCCTTTCGAATGTATAGACGAGTAGTAAAACTACAGATGAAAGGCTTGTGGCCTCCGACTGCGTTGTGAGAATAATCGTTAAGGTTGGTCTTTAGCCATCCGGAAAAGGTGAAAGTTTGATGTTGGCTGCCAAAGAAAAAGAAATTTCAGCTATTTCTCACTTTTGTTCGACAGTCCTTCGCGTAGCGGTTTTTCAATCATCACTACAAGCGGCCATTTACACGCCGATCAAGGATAGACCATGACCCTGCCCGCGCTTGCCGAACTGCCCGCCATTCTCCTGCCGTTGGTCAGCCGATCGGAGCAGTCGTTCCGTACGGCCGTCGCCGGATTGACCGAAGGCGATCACGGCTTCTCCAGCTGGACTCCGGAGCGCTGGGCGCAGTTCGCCCGCGTCACTGGCGCCAGCGATTTCGTGATTGAACAGAGTGTTCGTGACCCTTTGATGTTGCTGTCGCTGGTGCAGTCCGGCGAACTCGACCGGCCGTTCGCCCCCGGCGAGTTGTGCGGGCAGATCGCCGCTGCGGTGAACGCTGCACAAACAGAAGACGAGCTGGGTCGTGTCCTGCGTCGTCAACGCGCCCGGCATCAGGTGCGGATCATATGGCGCGACCTGACCCGTCAGGCCGACCTGGTGCAGACCTGCCGCGACCTGTCCGACATGGCCGACGCCAGCATCGACCAGGCCTATCAATGGCTGTACAGCCGCCATTGCCAGCAATTCGGCACGCCCACCGGCCGGCGCAGCGGCGAACCGCAGCAAATGGTCATCCTCGGTATGGGCAAGCTCGGCGCGGTGGAGCTGAACCTGTCTTCGGACATCGACCTGATCTTCGCCTATCCCGAGGGCGGCGAAACCGTCGGCGTGAAGCGCGCGCTGGATAACCAGGAATTTTTCATCCGTCTCGGCCAACGCCTGATCAAGGCCCTCGACCCGATGACCGTCGACGGCTTTGTGTTTCGCGTCGATATGCGCCTGCGCCCGTACGGCTCGTCCGGCGCGCTGGTGCTGAGCTTCAATGCGCTGGAGCAGTATTACCAGGATCAGGGCCGCGATTGGGAACGCTACGCGATGATCAAGGCGCGAGTCGTCGCGGGCGATCAGGTGGCGGGCGCGCAGTTGCTCGACATGCTGCGACCGTTCGTTTACCGGCGCTACCTGGACTTCTCGGCGATCGAAGCACTGCGCACCATGAAGCAGTTGATCCAGCAGGAAGTCCGGCGCAAAGGCATGGCCGATAACATCAAGCTGGGCTCCGGCGGCATCCGTGAAGTCGAGTTCATCGCCCAGGCCTTTCAGTTGATCCACGGTGGTCGCGATCTGAGCCTGCAACAGCGCCCTCTATTAAAGGTGCTGGGCACGCTGGAAGGGCAGGGTTACCTGCCGCCGGCGGTGATCAGCGAGTTGCGTGAAGGTTACGAATTCCTGCGCTACACCGAGCACGCGATCCAGGCGATTGCCGACCGTCAGACCCAGATGCTCCCGGACACTGCGCAGGATCAGGCGCGCATCGCCTTCATGCTCGGTTTCGCCGACTGGGACGCCTTCCATGAAAAGCTGATGTTCTGGCGTGGCCGTGTGGCGTGGCACTTCGCACAAGTGATCGCTGACCCCGATGAAGAAGAGGGTGCCGATTGCGAAGTGGTAGTCGGCGGCGAATGGCTGCCGCTGTGGGAAGAGGCGCAGGACGAAGAAGCCGCCTGCCGCCAACTGGAAGAGGGCGGTTTCGCCGACGCCACCAAAGCCTTGAAGGCGCTGGCCGGTCTGCGCAGCAGTCCGCAACTGCGGGCGATGCAGCGTCTGGGGCGCGAACGCCTCGACGCCTTTATTCCACGCCTGCTCGCTCAGGCGGTGGAGCATGACAACCCGGACTTGGTGCTGGAACGAGTTCTGCCGCTGGTCGAAGCGGTGGCCCGGCGCTCGGCTTATTTAGTGTTGCTGACGGAAAACCCCGGCGCGCTGCGTCGCTTGTTGACCCTGTGCGCCGCCAGCCCGTGGATCGCCGAGCAGATCACCCGTTTCCCGTTGCTGCTCGATGAGTTGCTCAATGAAGGTCGCCTGTTCAAGCCGCCCTTGGCGCCGGAACTGGCTGCCGAATTGCGCGAGCGCCTGACCCGGATCCCGGAGGACGACCTCGAACAACAGATGGAAGCCCTGCGCCATTTCAAACTGGCGCACCGCTTGCGCGTCGCCGCCTCGGAAATCGCCGGCAGCCTGCCGTTGATGAAAGTCAGCGACTACCTGACCTGGCTTGCCGAAGCGATTCTCGAGCAAGTGCTGGCCCTGGCCTGGCGCCAGACCGTGGCCAAGTACGGCACGCCGCTGCGCACCGACGGCACATTGTGCGATCCCGGCTTCATCATTGTCGGTTATGGGAAAGTCGGCGGGATCGAGTTGGGGCATGGTTCGGACCTGGACCTGGTGTTTATCCACGACGGTGATCCGCAGGCGGAAACCGACGGGGCGAAACCGATTGATGGTGCGCAGTTCTTTACCCGGCTCGGTCAGCGGATCATTCACCTGCTGACGGCGCAGACCAACTCCGGCCAGCTGTATGAAGTGGACATGCGTCTGCGACCGTCCGGTGCATCGGGGCTGTTGGTCAGTTCGCTGGGGGCATTTGCCCGCTATCAAGAAAATGAAGCCTGGACATGGGAGCATCAGGCTCTGGTGCGGGCGCGGGTGCTGGTGGGCAGTCAGGATGTCGGCCAGGCATTCGAGAAAGTACGGGCCCAGGTATTGGGCAAGGCGCGGGATCTGGCGAAGCTGCAACAGGAAGTGAGCGAGATGCGCGCCAAGATGCGCGATAACCTCGGCAGCAAGAGCACGGCCGCCGGTACCGGGGCGAATGCCTTCGACGCCGCGGCGCCGTTCGACCTCAAGCAGGACGCCGGAGGTATCGTCGATATTGAATTTATGGTGCAATACGCGGCCCTGGCGTGGTCGCAAAGCCACCCGCCGCTGCTGCGCTGGACGGACAATATCCGCATTCTGGAAGAGCTGGAACACGAAGGGCTGATGCCCGTCGAAGACGCCAGCCTGTTGCGCGAGGCCTACAAGGCCTATCGTTCCGCCGCCCACCGGCAGGCCTTGCAGAAGGACGCCGGCGTGATACCGGGCGACCAGTTCGCGGACGAACGGCGGCAGGTGATGCGGATCTGGCGAGAGCTGGGGCTAAGCTGATTCTCGAGACGGGGAGGCGTAAGGCCTCCCCGGTTCGTTTATGGAAACCACATGAATATTCTGATCGTTGGGCCCAGTTGGGTCGGTGACATGGTGATGGCGCAGACACTGTTTCAGTGTCTCAAGCAACGCCACCCGCAGTGCGAAATCGACGTGCTGGCCCCCGAGTGGAGCCGGCCGATCCTCGAGCGCATGCCCGAAGTGCGCAAGGCCTTGAGCTTCCCGCTCGGCCACGGCGCGCTGGAGCTGGCGACCCGCCGGCGGATCGGCAAATCCCTGGCCGGCCAGTACGACCAGGCGATCCTGCTGCCGAATTCGCTGAAGTCGGCGCTGGTGCCGTTCTTCGCCGGCATCCCGAAACGCACCGGCTGGCGTGGCGAGTTCCGCTACGGCCTGCTCAATGATGTGCGCACGCTGGATAAAGAACGTTATCCGCTGATGATCGAGCGTTTCATGGCGCTGGCCTATGAACCGAACGCCGAACTGCCGAAACCCTATCCGCGCCCGAGCCTGCAGATCGACCCGGTCACCCGCGAGGCGGCGCTGGCCAAGTTCGGTTTGACCCTGGATCGCCCGGTGCTGGTGCTGTGCCCCGGCGCCGAGTTCGGTGAAGCCAAGCGCTGGCCGTCCGAGCATTACGCCAAGGTCGCCGAGGCACGCATTCGCGAAGGCTGGCAAGTCTGGCTGTTCGGCTCGAAGAACGATCACGCGGTCGGTGAAGACATCCGCGCGCGGCTCATTCCGGGCCTGCGTGAAGAATCCGTGAACCTCAGCGGCGGCACTTCGCTGGCCGAGGCCATCGACCTGATGTCCTGCGCAGATTCTGTGGTCTCCAACGATTCCGGTCTGATGCATGTCGCAGCGGCGCTGAACCGTCCGTTGGTGGCGGTCTACGGTTCGACTTCGCCGGGTTTCACCCCGCCGTTGGCCGAACATGTGGAAATCGTCCGCCTGGGCCTCGATTGCAGCCCGTGCTTCGACCGTACCTGCCGTTTCGGCCATTACAACTGCCTGCGCCAGCTGATGCCGGACGCGGTCAACGATGCCTTGCAGCGTTTGCAGGGCTCCGTGGTCGAGGTTCATTAAGTTGCGGGTATTGCTGATCAAGACTTCATCGCTGGGCGACGTGATTCATGCGCTTCCGGCGTTGACCGACGCTGCCCGGGCGATTCCCGGGATCAAGTTCGACTGGGTGGTGGAAGAAGGCTTTGCCGAAATCCCGACCTGGCACCCGGCCGTGGGCAAGGTGATTCCGGTGGCGATCCGCCGCTGGCGCAAGAACCTCTGGAAAACCATCACCAGCGGCGAGTGGAAACGCTTCAAACAATCCGTTCGGGCGAACAAATATGACCTGGTGATCGACGCTCAAGGCCTGCTGAAAAGCGCCTGGCTGACTCGCTACGTCAAAGCGCCGGTGGCTGGCTTGGACAAGGGCTCGGCCCGCGAGCCGATCGCCGCGCGTTTTTATGACCGCAAACTGGCGGTGGCCCGTGGTCAGCACGCTGTCGAGCGTGTGCGTCAGTTGTTCGCCATTGCCTTGGGCTACGACTTGCCAAAAGGCCTGGGCGATTACGGCCTCAACGTCGAACGTCTGGTCGAATTGCCGCGCAAGAATGCCTACGTGGTGTTCCTGCATGGCACCACCTGGGACACCAAGCACTGGCCGGAAAGCTATTGGCGCGAGCTGACCGAGCGGGTCGGCTACCTCGGCGTCGGGATCAGGCTGCCGTGGGGTAACCCGCTGGAGAAGGCCCGGGCCGAGCGCATCGCCGCCGGTTTCAAGCACGCCGAAGTCTTGCCGAAACTGAACCTGGCCGGGGTCGGCAAGGTGCTGGCCGGCGCCCAGGCTTGCGTTGCGGTGGACACCGGGCTCGGCCATCTCGCTGCGGCACTGGATGTGCCGACGATTTCCCTGTTCGGCCCGACCAATCCGGGCCTGACCGGCGCCTACGGCAAGCTGCAGATTCACCTCGGCAGCGATTTCCCGTGCGCGCCGTGCCTGCAAAAGAAATGTACGTATCAACCGACCGCGCAGGATGCCCGTCAGTTTGACCTGAAACGCGAGTGGCCTTTGTGCTTCACGCGTCTGAATCCCGAGCGTGTCGCCAGCCGACTGAGCACGTTGTTGATGGCTGAGGAGCTGCGTTGATGCAATTGGCATTTGTCCTTTACAAATATTTCCCGTTTGGTGGCTTGCAGCGCGATTTCATGCGCATCGCACTCGAATGCCAGAAGCGTGGCCACCAGATCCGCGTCTACACCCTGATCTGGGAAGGCGACGTGCCGCCCGGTTTCGAAGTGTTGGTGGCGCCGGTCAAGGCGTTCTTCAATCACCGTCGCAACGAAAAGCTCAGTGCGTGGATGGAGGCTGACCTGGCCAAGCGCCCGGTGGACCGCCTGATCGGCTTCAACAAGATGCCGGGACTGGACGTCTACTACGCCGCCGACGGCTGCTTCGAAGACAAGGCGCAGAACCTGCGCCATTCGCTGTATCGCCGCTGGGGTCGCTACCGCCACTTCGCCGAATACGAGCGCGCGGTGTTCGCCAAAGACGCGAAAACCGAAGTGCTGATGATTTCCGAAGTGCAGCAGCCACTGTTCATCAAGCATTACGACACGCCGCTGGAACGCTTCCACTTGCTGCCGCCGGGCATCGCCCTGGATCGTCGGCGTCCGGCGGATGCCGATGAGATTCGCGCCGGTTTCCGCGCCGAATTCAATCTGAAAGACGACGAGCTGCTGCTGGTGCAGATCGGCTCCGGGTTCAAGACCAAGGGCGTCGATCGCAGCCTGAAAGCGCTGGCCGCATTGCCCGCCGAACTGAAGAAACGTACCCGGCTGTTTGTAATCGGCCAGGATGACCCCAAATTGTTCCAGATGCAGAGTGCAACTTTGGGTCTGGGCGACAACGTGACGTTCCTCAAGGGACGCAGCGATATTCCGCGCTTCCTGCTCGGTGCCGATCTGTTGATCCACCCGGCGTACAACGAAAACACCGGTACGGTACTGCTTGAAGCGTTGGTCGCCGGGTTGCCGGTGCTGGTCAGCGCGGTCTGCGGTTACGCCCATTACATTGCCGAGGCCGATGCCGGGCGTGTGCTGGACGAACCGTTCGATCAGGCGCAACTGACGCAATACCTGACCGACATGTTGAACGACGACGCTGCACGGGCGGCCTGGAACCGCAACGGTCTGGCTTTCGCCGAGACGGCCGACCTCTACAGCATGCCGCAGCACGCGGCCGATGTGATTCTGGCGGAGCACGCATAAATGAAGTTGATGCTGGCTGAACCGTTCAAGAGCCTCTGGGCCGGCCGCGATGCGTTCGCGGAAGTCGAGGGCTTGCAGGGCGAGGTGTACCGCGAGCTGGAAGCCCGCAGGACTTTGCGCACGGAAGTCGACGGCAACGGATTTTTCGTCAAGATCCACCGTGGCATCGGTTGGGGCGAGATTTTCAAGAACCTGCTGACCGCCAAGCTGCCGGTGCTCGGCGCAGGCCAGGAGTGGAAGGCTATCCAGCGCCTGCAGGAAGTCGGCGTTCCGACCATGACCGCCGTCGCGTACGGCGAGAAGGGCAGCAACCCGGCGGATCAGCATTCGTTCATCGTCACTGAAGAGCTGGCGCCGACCATCAGTCTTGAAGACTTCAGCATCGACTGGGTCAAGCAGCCACCGCAGCCGAAACTCAAGCGGGCGCTGATCGCCGAAGTCGCACGCATGACCGGCATGATGCACCGCGCCGGGGTCAACCACCGCGACTGCTACATCTGCCACTTCCTGCTGCACACCGACAAGCCGGTGACCCCGGAAGATTTCAAACTCTCGGTGATCGACCTGCACCGTGCCCAGACCCGCCCGGCGATCACCCGGCGCTGGCGCGACAAGGACCTGGCGGCGCTGTATTTTTCCGCGCTGGACATCGGCCTCACTCGCCGTGACAAGTTGCGCTTCCTCAAGGGCTACTTTCAGCAACCGCTGCGCCAGATCCTGGCTGAAGAGGCGTCGTTGCTGAGCTGGCTCGAAGGCAAGGCCAACAAGCTCTACGCGCGAAAACAGCGTTACGGGGATGCGCTCTGATGGCGGGTTGGAATCTTGAACCCGGGTACAGCGACCTCGCAGCGGATTTTGGCAGTCTTGAAGCGGTATTCGCGCTGGAAGGCGAGCGCCTGACCCGCGATCCGTTGTCCGAAGTCATCCGTGTGCAGCGCAACGGCGTCAACTATTACGTCAAACGCTACTCCGGCGCCGGCAAGGGTTTGCGCCGCTACCTCGGCAAGCCGCGGGTGAAGATGGAGTGGCAGAACCTCAAGCGTTTCGCCAAGTGGGGCATTCCCACTGCCGAAGTGGTGGCCTGGGGCCTGGAGCGCAACGGCATGGCCTACGACCGCGGGGCGATGATTACCCGTGAGCTGCCGCGCACCGAGGACCTCTCGGCACTGGCCGAACGCAACGATCCCAAGCTGCGCAATCACAGCTGGGTGGACGGCATCAGTCGGCAACTGGCGGTCTATACCCGGACGATGCACGATCATCGCTTTACCCATAACGATCTGAAATGGCGCAACTTGCTGATCGACGATCAGGCACAGCTGTTTCTCATCGACTGCCCGAACGGCGATTTCTGGCGCGGTTTCTGGCTCAAATACCGGATCACCAAGGACCTGGCCTGTCTCGACAAGGTTGCCAAATATCACCTGTCTAACACCCAGCGTCTGCGCTTCTACCTGCAATACCGCCAGCGTGACCGGCTCAATGCCGCCGACAAGAAACGGATTCGTCACGTGGTGAGATTTTTCGAGGGACGCGAATGACTGATTTTCTCGCCGCTGAAGACCGTGCGCTGCTGGAGCGCCACGGTCTCGGCACGTTCGACGCGCTGTGGGCCAAGCAGCTCGAAGCGGTGGATGAGCCGAACACCGACGGTGGCGGCTGGAGCAGTGTGTTTCGCCTTGAGCTCGAAGGTCATGGTTACTACCTCAAACGTCAGAGCAACTACCTGACCCGCACCTTGCACGCGCCGTTCGGCGAGCCGACGTTTGCCCGGGAATTTCGCAACATCAGTCGCTATAACCAGCTCGGCATTCCGGCGCTGCAGGCGGCGTTTTTCGGTCAGCGCAAGGTCAACGGCGAAGTGCGCGCGATCCTGCTGACCCGCGCCCTCGACGGTTGGGATGATCTGGATTCTCTGTTGCAGCGCTGGTCGGACCTTGATGCATCGCAACAGTCGGCGATTCTCAAGGCCTGCGGTCAACTGGCGCGGCTCCTGCACGGTGTACGTCAGGTCCACGGTTGCTTCTATCCGAAGCATATTTTCCTGCGGGCCGAAGGCGCCGGTTATCAGGCGCAACTGATCGATCTGGAAAAGACCCGCCCTCTGCTGTTCGGTCAGCGGGATCGGGTCAAGGACCTGGAGCCGCTGCTGCGCCGGGCGCCGGAGTGGACTGATGCCCAGTTGCGCGAGTTGCTGGCGGCCTATCTCGATCAGTCGGTCGACAGTTCGCTGGTCGATAGCTGGGTCACGCGGCTGACCGCGCGGCGCAGTCGCAAGGAGACCCGCTGATGCAGCTGTCCGACCTGAAAAATGCCGGGCGCACGCCGAGTCTGCCGCTGACCGTTTCGCTGGCCGATGCAGCCGGAACGGCGGATCTGCAATTGCTCAGTCTGTTGCGGGTGTTGCCGGGGCAGCGTTATGTCGGTGCCGGCGTGTGGCGCGGTCGCCCGGTGTTGGCCAAGTTGTTGGTCGGCGGCAAGGCGGCGCGGCATTTTCAGCGTGAACTGGAAGGCGTGAAACTGCTCGCCGCCCAAGGCATGACCACGCCGTTACTGCTGGCCGATGGCCTGAAGGACGGCGAGGGCGGCTGGCTGCTGTTCGAGTTTCTTGAAGGCGCCGAAAGCCTGGGTGACGCCTGGAGCAAGGTCGAATCCTTGCCGGTGTTGGCGGACGAACAATCGGCAGTGCTGGCCGAAGCGCTCGGTGCCATTGGCCAGTTGCACGGCAAAGGCCTGTGGCAGGAAGACCTGCACCTGGACAACCTGCTGCGCCACGGTGGTCAGTTGTACCTGATCGATGGCGCCGGTATCTGCGCGGAAAACGCCGGTCAGCCATTATCCCGACAGAAAGTGCTGGAAAATCTGGGCGTATTTTTCGCCCAGTTGCCCAAGTCGCTGGAACCGTTCATCGAAGAATTGCTGGTGTATTACCTGCTGAGCAACAGCGAGCACGCACTGCCGCTGGAAGCGCTGCAGAAGCAGATCGACAAGGTGCGCGCCTGGCGGCTGAAGGATTTTCTGATCAAGGTCGGTCGTGAATGCACGCTGTTCAGCGTGCGGCGCGGGGCCTTTGGCCTGCGTTCGATCCGTCGCGAAGAAGAACCCGCGATGTTGCCGGTGCTGGAGCAGGCCGATGCCTTGCTCGATCAGGGCCATTTATACAAGACCGGTGGCGCGGCCAGCGTCGGCAAGGTTGAAGTCGCCGGGCGTCCTCTGGTGATCAAGCGTTACAACATCAAGAATTTTGCCCACTGGCTCAAGCGCTTCTGGCGCCCGAGTCGTGCCTGGCATTCCTGGCGCGAAGGCAATCGCCTGGCGTTCCTCGGTATCGCCACACCCAGACCGTTGGCAGTGCTGGAAACCCGGTTTTTCTGGCTGCGCAGCAAGGCGTATCTGATCACCGAGTACCTGGCCGGGCCGGACATCATCGAGCGTTTTGCGCCGTATGTTGAAAGCGGCGCAGCGCCGGAAGCCGAGTTGCAGGCGCTGGATCAGCTGTTTGCACGGTTGATTGCCGAGCGCATCAGTCATGGCGACTTCAAGGGGCACAACCTGTTCTGGCATGAGGATCGCTGGGCGTTGATCGACCTGGATTCGATGTGTCAGCACGGCTCGGCGGGCAGCTTTGCTCCGGCCTATGCCCGGGATCGCGCGCGGTTCATGCGCAACTGGCCCGAGAGCAGTGCGTTGTATCAGGTGATTGATCAGCGTTTGCCCAAGGATTCATCGGGCGCTGCGTGATTTATTTCGCAAGCGCGTAAGACGTATCTGCAATGAAAATCGGGTAGGGCAAGTGGCGACAAATCCTTGTGACTTGTCCTACGGCCTTCCCGGAACCCATGAACTGCCCCCCATAAAACCCCGATGTTAGTTTGCCCCGACGTTCCCGGAGGGCAAATCTTGACCATCAAAACGGCTTTCACCATCGGCGCATTTTCTCTGGCCCTGTCCGGCTGCGGCACCGCCGTCACCGTGTTGCAGGGCGACGAGGACGCCACGCGCAGCCTGCGCAAACAGAAGACCTACTGCCAGTCCATTCCGCGTATCTACAGCGGGCTGGCCCATGATTTCTGCCTGCTACACGCGCCACCCGATCCCACCGGGATTCTGGTGCCGGTCGTCCTGCTCGACCTGACCCTGTCCGGCGTCTTCGACACGGCTTTCCTGCCTTTTACGATCTATCGCCAGGCGGTGGACGGGAATATCAGTGTTTATTGGCGGCCAGGCCGTGGGTAATTACTTTGCCCACAACCACTGAATACAGCGATGTCATCGTTTATGTCGATGAGAGCGGTGATCATGGGATGCAGACACTGGATCCCAACTATCCAGTCTTCGTGCTCGCGTTTTGTGCCTTTCATAAGCTGCATTACTGCGAGAAAGTCATTCCTGCTCTACAGAAATTCAAGTTTGCCCATATGGGACACGATCTGATCGGTCTGCATGAACTCGAAATTCGTAAAGAAAAAGGAGCTTTTTCTGGCCTTTTCATGTCGAGAGAGCACAAGAATGCCTTTCTTGAGGAGCTGACTTGCATCATTAAAGCCAGCAACTTCGTTCTGATCAGTTGCGTCGTAGACAAGGCTTCCCTTCGCGAAAAACAAGGCACGGGACACAATCCTTATCACCTCGCTCTCGGCTTTTGTCTGGAAACGCTCTATGAGTTTATGCAGGAGAAGAATCAGCAGGGGGCACTGACGCATGTGATTTTCGAGCGCCGAGGAAAGCGAGAGGATAACGAGCTTGAATTGGAGTTTCGCAGGATGTGTAGCGGGGCGAATCGATGGGGTATTCAACTGCCGTTTGATATCGTTTTTGCAACCAAGCAGGTGAACTCTACCGGCTTGCAGCTAGCCGATCTTGTTGCGAGACCCATTGGCATGAGCGTGTTGAGGGCGGGTCAGGAAAATCGTGCTTTTGACGTGCTCAAGCGCAAGTTCTATTGCAGCGGGGGGCGGAGCAAAGTTGGAGAGGGTTTCGAGAATTGGGGTTTGAAGATTTTCCCCTCCCCAGAAAGCGAAAAGCCCCGATGATCTCACCGAGGCATTAACGCCGACCGGGATCTCCCAGTCCATTTGCGCTGGAGTCTATGGCGATGCTCCCAAGGTGTCAACGCACCGGCCGGCCAGTTCCGCTAGAGGTTTGTCGGCGCTTTTAAGCTATAATCCCGCCCTTTAGCTGTCTCTCGCCCGGTGCGAGGGCACATCATTTTTCAAGGCGCATCGCGCCTGAATGCAGACTAAAGAGGCTAGACCCCTGTGGCATTGACGATTCTTGGCCTGTCCGGCGCCCTTAGCCATGATCCTTCAGCAGCCTTGTACATCGACGGCAAGCTGGTCGCGGCGGCTGAGGAAGAGCGCTTCGTACGCGATAAACATGCAAAGAACCGCATGCCCTACGAATCGGCGAAGTTCTGCCTGGAGCAGGCCGGCATCAAGCCGTCCGACGTTGACGTGGTGGCGATTCCGTTCGCCCCGATCAGCATTTTCGGCAAGGCCCGCTGGCAGTACGCCAAGCGCTACTGGTACGCCCCGGATCGTGCACTCGACGCGATCCTGATGGGCAACCGTCGCTACAAGCGCTATCGCAACAAAATCGTCTGGTGCCTGGAACAACTGGGCTTCGATCCGAAGAAAATCAAGATCGAGCCGGTTGAACACCACCTGGCCCACGCTTCCAGCGCCTACCACTGCTCGGGTTTCAAAGAGAAAACCGCGATCCTCGGCATCGACGGCAAGGGCGAGTACGCCACGACCTTCTTCGGTTATGGCGAAAACGGCAAGATCCACAAGATCAAGGAATTCTTCGATCCGGACTCCCTCGGCGGCCTGTACGGCGCGATCACCGAGTTCCTCGGTTTCGACATGCTCGACGGTGAGTTCAAGGTCATGGGCATGGCGCCGTACGGCGACGCCAGCAAATACGATTTCTCGCGCCTGGCCTCGTTCGAAAACGGCGAGCTGGTGATCAACACCGACTACGCCAACGTGATCGGCCTGCGTCGCTACAAAGAGAAAGGCAAGGGTTACTACTTCTCGCCGAAGCTGATCGAGTGGCTGGGTCCGAAGCGCGAAGGCGACATCGCCGACGAGCCGTACATCCACTACGCCGCCAGCATTCAGGCGCTTTTCGAAAAAATCGCGCTGCAGATGATCGACTACTACCTGGGCGACGTGCTCAAGGAAACCGGCAAACTGGCCTACGCCGGTGGCTGTGCGTTGAACGTCAAGCTCAACCAGAAAATCATCGCCCGCGACGACGTCAAGGAGCTGTTCGTACAGCCTGCCTCCGGCGATGCCGGCACCGCAGTCGGTGCAGCGGCCTATGTGTCCAACACCCGTGGCGTGCCGGTCGAGAAGATGGAACACGTTTACCTCGGCCCGTCGTACAGCAACGAAGACGTGATCGCCGCGTGCGCCCGTCACGAGAACAAGCCGACCTGGCGCAAGCTCGACAACATGCCGGAGCAGATCGCCAAAATCATGGTCGATGGCAACCCGGTGGCCTGGTTCCAGGGCCGCATGGAGTTCGGTCCGCGTGCACTGGGCGGCCGTTCGATCATCGGTTGCCCGAGCGTGGCTGGCGTGGCCGACCGCATCAACCACCAGATCAAGTTCCGCGAGCGCTGGAGGCCTTTCTGCCCGTCGATGCTCGACACCGTTGCGCCACAGATGATCAAGATCGATCACCCGGCGCCGTTCATGACCTTCACCTTCGAAGTGGCGGAAGAGTGGAAGACCCGCGTCCCGGAAGTCGTCCATGAAGACGGCACGTCCCGGGCCCAGGTGCTCAAGCGCGAATACAACCCGCGCTACTACGACATGATGAAGGCGCTGGAAGTGCTGACCGGCAACGGCGTGTCCCTGAACACCTCGCTCAACCGCCGTGGTGAACCGATGATCTGCTCGCCGACCGACGCCCTGAACATGTTCTTCGGCTCCGATCTGCAGTACCTGATCATGGAAGACATCCTGGTGGTCAAAGAAGGCGCAAACGCTTATGACACGCTCGGCTGAACGCCATGTGCTGCAGTTCTGTCACGGCTATGACGGGCCGTTCCTCGACTGCGCGCGGCAGTACGCCAGCCTGTTCGCGGGCACCGGTTATCGGGTCACCACGGTCTTTCTGACCGGGGCGGCCGATAGCGAGGTGGCCGCGGCCTGCGCCTCCGACGAAGTGTTGTTCATGGAATACAGCTCCAAGGCCATTCGTGGCCTGAAGCTGGGCGCCATCGGCGATCTGCGCAAGATCGCCGCTTCACGCAATTTCAGTTTCTGCATCGCCCATCGCTTCAAGCCGATCTATATCGCCTTGCTCGGCACTTCGCTGCCGGTGATTGGCGTGCACCATGCGTTTGGCGATTACAAACGCGGCTCGCGCAAACTCTTTGCGCACATTTTCCGCAAGCGCCTGAGCCTGCTCGGTGTGTCCGACGCGGTGCGCGACGACATGCGCCGCTGCCTGCCGAAATGGCCGGCGACGCGCATCCAGACCCTCTACAACCGCATCGATGTTTCGGCGTTGCAGATGAGTCAGGTGTCCGCCCGTGAAGCCCGCGAGACCTTGGGTCTTTCTGCGGATGCATTCATTGTCGGCAACGTCGGTCGCCTGCACCCGGACAAGGATCAGGCCACGCTGTTGCACGGTTTTGCCGCCGCGCTGCCCGGTCTGCCGGCCAACAGCCAACTGGTGATCCTCGGCAAGGGTCGTCTTGAGGACGAACTCAAGGCGCTGGCTCGCGAACTGGGTGTCGGTGATCGTGTGCTGTTTCTCGGTCAGGTGCCGGACGCACGCAATTACTTCCGCGCATTCGATGTGTTTGCCTTGAGCTCCGACCACGAACCGTTCGGCATGGTGCTGCTGGAGGCCATGGCCGCCGGTGTGCCGTTGCTGGCGACCGCGTGCGGCGGGGCGAAGGAAGTGGTCGAAGGCGTGGGCATTCTGTTCCCGCTGGGCGATGCGGAGCATCTGGCCCAGGGTCTGAAACATCTGGCCGGCATGGACGAGCAGCAACGTCGTCAATGCGCCGAGATGATGTTCGATCGCCTGCGCGAACGCTTCTCCGACCGCGCCGTGCGCGACACCTTCTGGCATTTGCCGCAAGTTACCGATCTGGCACCGAGGGGCTGATGCTCAACCGATTTCAAGGCTGGCGCGAGCGTGGCTGGTCGCCCGTTGACGCCTCAACTTATGCACAGGCCTGGCAGCGTTTTGGCGGCAGCGTCGCGACCCATCCGATGGTCGTCGAGCGTCTTGCGGATCTGGCCGGCATCCCGGTGCGTTATCTGGCCTGGGAGCAGCAGGGCGATATCAAAGCGGCGATCCCGACCTGGGGCCGTGATCTGGCCTTGTCCAAGGACGTGCTCAAACGCAACGGCAAGAAAGGCCTGTTCGATCTCGGCAACGCCGAACTGATCCTGCCGGCCGCCGCCGATGCCCAGGCCCCGCTGCGCCATCGCGGACGCTACCTGTCGGCGCTCAACGAAAACCGCTTCAGCGGCCTCAAGTTGCAGACCGAGCAACTGGCCATGGCCCGCACCCCGGAAGAACTGTCGAAGAAGTTTCGCTACAACCAGCGCCGTGAACTGCGCCTGCTGGAAGAGGCGGGCGGCGTCGTACGGCCGGTCAGCGAGTTCACGAGTGCCGAACTGGCCGCGATCTACTGCGACCTGTTCCAGCGTCGCTGGGGTTTTCCAGCCACTGGCGCGGCACGCATGGCCGAGGTCATCGAGCTGCTGCGCGAGCTGTTGATCGGATCGGTGATCTTCCTCAACGATGCGCCGATCGCGATTCAGCTGGTATACCGCGTCGAAGCGCCGGAGTGGATCAGCGTCGAGTACATCAACGGCGGCGTCGACCCCGAAACCCGTGAGTTCAGCCCCGGCAGTGTCCTGAGTTTCCTCAATACGCAAAGTGCCTGGGAGCACGCTCGGGCACTCGACAAGCCGCTGCGTTTTTCCTTCGGTCGTGCCGACCGTGAATACAAGGATCGCTGGTGCAATCCTGTGCCGGTCTTCACCGTATGAGTCAGCCCATGAGCCGCAAACAGCAACTGCTCAAGCGTCACCGGCGCAATAAGCGAATCAGCCTGTTGGTTGCACTGATCGTGTTGATCGCCCTCGGCGTGATGGTGGCCTGGTGGTTGCCGCTGGTGCTGGCGGTGATTGGCTGGATCGCTCACGAGGCGTGGTTCGCCGACCACCTGTTCTATTCGCCGAAAGACGATTACCAATACAGCTTTCCGCCGTTCACACCGCAGCCAAAAGTGCATTTGCACGGTGAGCAATTGCGCCTCGACGAGGGCGTAATGCTGGTGGACGACGCTACGCTGATCCTCGCCGTGAAGATCAAAAGCAGCTTTCTGGGACGATTCTTCGATCCTCGGGTCGAGTTGGTGGGTGGGGCAAGTCCCGATGCCCAGACCTTCGAACGAGGCGTCAACGGCCTGCGTTATCTGAACCTCAGCGGTCAGGCGCAGGCCTTGTCGCAAGGTCTGTTGCGTCTGCGCGGACGCTTTTGCCGGGTGTCCGGCGAGCCAGTGTTGTGGGCGCTGGAACAACCGGACTACCGCCAGCAGCGGGTAATGGTCATCGCCCCTCACGCCGACGATGCCGAACTGGCCGCCTACGGTCTGTACAGTCAGGCCAAAGAAGCCTGGATCGTGACCCTGACCGCCGGCGAGATCGAAGCCGAACACTACCAGCAGATGGGCCTGAACAAGGTCGAGGCGTCGCGACTCAAGGGCCGCTTGCGGGCCTGGGACAGCCTCGCCGTGCCGCGCTGGGCCGGCATTCCACAGGAAAACTGCGTGCAATTCGGTTACTTCTGCCTGCAACTGGCGGCGATGCAGGCTGCGCCGAGTCAACCGGTGGGCTCTCGGGAAGCCGATCTGAACGACACGCGAATCTTTCGTCAGTTGAATCCGTTTGCCTTGCCGGGCGATGCCGACGGCGCGCCGACCTGGAACAATCTGCTGGCCGATCTGCGTGACGTCTTGTCCCGTGCCCGTCCGGATGTGATCGTGTTGCCGCATCCGACGCTGGATCCGCATCCTGACCATATCTGCGCCCAAGAGGCAGTGCTGGAAGCCTTGCGCGGTCTCGATTACCAACCGACCCTGCTCGGTTACGCCAACCACTTGCACGACAACGATCGCTGGCCGATGGGTGACAGCGGGCAGGGCATCGCTCTGCCGCCGACGTTCGATGCGACTCTGGTGATGCAGCCGCTGTGCCTGCCGCTGTCGGTCGAGTTGCAACGGGACAAGGCCATGGCACTGGGCATGATGCATGACCTGCAGCCGCCGGCGCCGTTCAAGCGGCGCCTGCGCCGGTTGTTTCAGCGACTGCTGGCCGGTCGGGCGCCGTCGGTCTATGGCGAGAACGAATTTTTCCGCAAAGCGGTCAGACGCCAGGAGTTGTTCTGGGTACTGAAGCAGAGCGAAACAGGCGCGACGGGATCGCACCGGGGAGAGTCATGAGTCAACGCGCAAAGGTGCTGCAGCTGCAGCCCGACTACAACGTCAAATCCCATGATTTCGCCGACCTCGCCGAACAGATCGTCAAGGCGTTGCCGACCGATCGTTATGAGGTGACGGCGGCATTCCTGCGCGGCAAACCCGGACCGGGTGAAGCTGTCAGCCGGGCCGACCGTTCGGTGTATTTCGAATTTTCCGACAAGTCCCTCAAAGGCATGCGCCTGCGGGCGATGTGGCAGCTGTACAAGTTCTGCCGCCGGGAAAAGTTCGACGTGGTGATCTGCAACCGCTTCAAACCGGTGAACATGATGCTGACCCTCAACCGCTGGTTGAAAGTGCCGTTGTGCATCGGCATTTCCCACGGTTTCGGCGAGTACGACCGCTTCTATCGCCGCCGTCAGACTCAACGCCTGATTGACCGGCACTGGCGTTTCGTCGGTGTGTCGCCGGCGGTCAAACAGTACCTGCTGGACTGCGATTGCGGTTTCACCGATCAGAATACTTACGCGATCACCAACGCCATCGACATCGAACAGGCCGAAGGCTTGCAGCACAGCCGCGAGCGCGCCCGCGAGCTGCTGGGCATCGACCCGAATGTGCGCCTGATCGGTGCGCTGGGACGGCTGGTGTCGGTCAAGGGCCACACTTATCTGTTGCAGGCTTTCGCCCAACTGAAAGACAAATACCCGAACACCCAACTGGCAATCATCGGTGCCGGACGGCTGCAAGCGCCGCTGGCGGCCGAGATCGATCAGCTCGGTCTGAGCGGTCGCGCCCACCTGTTGGGCTTCAAGGAAAACGCCCTGCAATACGTGCGTGCGTTTGATATCTGGACCATGCCGTCGCTGGCCGAAGGCCTGGGCCTGGCTTTGCTGGAAGGCATGAGCGGGCACTTGCCGGTGATCGCGTCGAACGTGCCGGCCATGTTGCCGCTGATCGAAGGTGCTGGGGGGCTGGCGATCACGCCCAAGGATGTGTCGAGCCTGGTCGTGGCGCTGGACACCTACCTCGGGCTGCCGGATGACGAGCTCAAGGCCAAGGGTGAACAGGCCTATCGTTATTTGCAGGAGCAGCACGACATCGAGGTCTTCCGCCAGGAATACCTGAACCTGATCGACTCCGGCCTGGCGCAGGCCCGCAAGGAGCAGCCATGAGTGAGGCCACCGCCTTGAGCGAAGCGCAACCCCTCGTCACCGTCATCATCGCGTCCTACAACCACGGGCCGTACATCGAGGAAAGCATCCTCAGCGTCATCAATCAGAGCTACCAGAACATCGAGCTGCTGGTGGTCGACGACGGATCGAAGGATGACAGCGTCGAGCGCATCAAGGCCTTGCAGGAACAGCACGGCTTCGACTTCCGGGTGCAGCAGAACCAGGGCCTGACCAACACGCTCAACGGCGCCATCGCACGGGCCAAAGGTAGCCTGATCGTGCCGTTCGGTTCCGACGACATCATGTACCCGGACCGCATCGCCACCCAGGTCGCGTACATGGACGGCAAGCCGGAAGTGGGTATCTGCGCCGGCAACATCGAGTTGATGGACGCCGACGGCAACCTCTATCCGGAAAAGCGTCAGCGCCGGGACGTGCCGTTCCGTCGCCTGGATTTCGATGACATGTTCCTGGAACGCAAGCCGTATCCACCGGCACCGACCCTGATGATCCGCCGCGAGGCACTGGACAAGGTGGGCGGGTTCGATCCGACGATTCGTCTCGAGGATCTGTACATCGAGTTGAAAGTCACCCGCGCCGGTTACTTCATCGATGGTCTGAACGTGGTGATGGCGCGCTATCGCAAGCACGCCACCAACTCTTACAAGAATCACCGTTTCATGATCGAGAACATTCTGCGTACCTACGCGCTGTTCAGCGATCACCCGCTGTACGACGAGGTGCGCTACAAATCGCTCAATTCGATGTTCCTGAAAACCGCCAACCGTGACCGCAAACTGGCGCGGGAGCTGCTGGCGCAGATTCCGTTCAAGGCCTGGAACAAGAAAACCTGGCGCGGTCTGGGTCGGCTGCTGTTTTCGCCGCTGGAAAAGGACTGAACCATGGGCTGGCTTCAGCGCTGGCGTGAGCGACGCGCCAAACGGGCGATTCGCAAGTTGCCGAAGATCGAACGCGGTGCTGCACGGTTCGCCCAGGCTTATCCTGACTACACCTTTGGCCGGGGCAGTTATGGTCTGCCGTTCGTTCACGACTGGAAGGAAGGCTCGACGCTGAAAATCGGCGCCTACTGTTCGATTGCCGAAGGCGTGCAGATTTTTCTCGGCGGGCATCACCGGGCGGACTGGGTGACCACGTTTCCGTTTCCGGCGATGCTGCCGCAGGCCGCGCATATTCGCGATTACAGCGGCACTCACGGGGACGTGACGATCGGCAACGATGTCTGGCTGTGCTCCGACTGCACGATCCTTTCGGGCGTTACGATCGGGAGCGGCGCGATCATCGCGGCCGGTGCCCTGGTTACGCGGGATGTCGAACCCTACGCGGTGATGGGAGGCAATCCGGCGAAATTCCTGCGCTGGCGCTTTCCCGAGGAGCAGCGCCAGCAATTGTTGCAGAGTGCCTGGTGGGATTGGCCGGAAACCGAACTGCACAGCCTGGCGCAAACGCTGTGCAGTGACGACATCGAGGGATTCCTCACCTACGCCCGCCAGCGCCAGCCCTCATAGCTGCTCAACGCTCCCGGGCGGCTTCCTCGGCCAGTTTTTTCGGGCGCTGCTTCTGGCGTAACCATTGCAGAAATGTCTTTCCGGCTTCGATTCCAGGCTTCTCGATGTACAGGAATGTGAGGCTGGCAATGACGATCAGCAGACAACTGCAGACGACCATCAACAGCAGGTAAAGAACCGGGCTCTGCGGATTGAAGGACATCAGGTGTGGCAGCTGCTGCACCATGATCCAGAGCACATAGCCGTGCAGCAGGTAGGTGCTGTAGCTGATCTCTCCCAGCCAGCGGACACTGCGCACACGCAGCGCGCCCCAGAGCGGGTTGCCCGACGCGACGATGGCGAAGAATACGCTCAGCAGCAGAAGCGGCATCAGGCTGAAGGCGCGCTTGAACAGTGTCATCGTCAGAATCAAGGCCAGCAGGGCAACCGCCGTTGCTACGTGGGTCTGGCTCCATGCGACCAGCTGCGGGCGTCGTACCCAATAAGCTGCCGCGATGCCGCCAAGAAAACTCGCCAGAAAATGCTTTTTCAGCGAATGTTCCCAGCCGACGACCTGATACAGGGCGTAGATTCCGATCAGGCACAGCACGACTTGCAACCAGTGCCCGCGGTAAATGAACACCAGTCCCAGAAGGGGCAGAGCCAGATAGAAAAACACCTCGTAGGCGAGTGTCCAGGTCACGTTGGAGATCAACATGCCGCTCTGGTGGTACTGATTGATGTCCGGCCGGTCGAACGTCAACCAGCTCAGTACCTGTCCGGCCAGTTGTGCGGGAGAGTCTTTCAGTTCCCAACCCTGCAGATTGAACACGGTGACAAACACAATCAGCATCAGTGGCAGGTAGAGGGGATAAAGCCGGAACACCCGTGACACCGCAAATGCCAGCCAGTCGTGCCGGCGTCCCTGCTTGAGCAGGCGGCTCCAGAACAGAAAACCGGTGATCATGAAAAACAGCGCAACGCTGGCCTGGCCCAGCTGCGAATAAAAGTTGCTCGGCGGAAACTCGATGACGCCGGTGCGCAGGTAGAACCAGGTAATGAGAGCGTGATGTATGAATACGCCAAAGGCCAGATAACCGCGCAAGCCGTCGATGCTGGCGTAGCGGCTTTCGCCGTTATGCTGCAGATGCAGGACGGCTTTGGGGACCAGACGCAGGAATATCACTGAAGTCGCGATGGCGAGCAGATACGCTGCCAGGGCGAAGACTGGATTGGTATCCATCATGATCAATGGGCCCGGGCCGGGCGACCTCCCTGTTGCACTTGCCTGTGCAGATTATCGACCGCCGCTCGGGAGGCCGTCGTCGAATAGCCCTGGAGCAGGGCGTCGAAGTGGTCCTCGAACAGCCAGCGCTTGTCTTCCGTGTAACGCTGCATATGGCGCAGGTTGCGTTGACGCAATGAGAGGCTCAAGGGGGACGGATAAATGCGCAGGTCGGCCAGGTCGATCAATCCGAATTCACCGTCCTCCAGCACCAGAACGTTGCCCAGGTGCAGCGAGCGGAAATACACGCCCTGTTCATGCAGGCGCGCCATGAACTTGCCGAAACGCTCGACCAGGGCCTGTCGCACGGCCGGTGCGGTGATGCCCTGGAGTACCTGGCGCAAGGTGTGGCCCGGAAGTGGAGCGTAATGCACTGCACTGCTGCCATCTTCGAGGCGGTACAGGTTCAACACCTGTGGGGTCGGGATGCCCATCCGGCGCAATTGTTCGCTATTGATGGCGAAGCGTTCGGAGTAAGGGTTGAAGTTGCCCGAGGTGTACCAGCGACGGCGGCGGAACAGTTTGAGAAAACTGCCGTCGGTCAGGCGCAGGACCTTTGGACCCAGGCCATCTTCTTCAACTACCTGAGCGTTGGCGCCCAGCTGTTGCAGGCCGGTGGCAGACATTCTCTGTACGGGCAGGGTCAGCAGGCGGCGAGCTCGCTGGTTGATGCTCAGTGCGGCAATCAGTGCCAGAGGAATCCACAGCAGGAACCAGTGCTCCTTTGGCCGCGAGATGATCCCGCCGCCCTCTGTCAGTCCGGCACCGATACCGAACACCAGCCAGGTCGACGCGATGATCAGCAGTGGTTGAACGCGCTGACGCCAACTGCTGAACAGTCCCCAGGCCTGGAAAAACAGCCATGGGAGCAAACCCAGAATGCCGACGTAATAAAGCACGCCCAGCACAAAACTGTGAGGTTCCTGAAAGTTGTAGCCAACGCCCGGGTCGATCGCCAGATCGGCGTTATAGCCATGACCGATCCACGGGTGCTCGGAAATCTTTTGCAGGGCGATCTGCCAGATTTCGAAACGGTAAGAGTCGCCACGCTCGGTGATCATCTTCGAAAACACGCAGACCACACTGATGCCCACGGTAGCCAGGGCCCCCAGCATCGCCAGGGAGCGACGGTTCCAGCAGATGAAGCTCAGCCACAGCGCAGCCATGGTCAGTGCGACCAGTGGCGTTCTTGAACCGGTGGCGATGACTGCTGCAAACATGACCAGCATCGCCGGCAGGCTGAGCCAGAGCAGGCGGCCATGCCTGCACGACATGCTGACGCTCATCCAGTAGGCACAGAAGAAGCCGAACAGGTGTGAGCTGAGCAGCGGGTTGTCGAACGCCCCACCGCCAACCAGGCGGGCGCCGGGTTCGTAATGATGGATGAATGGAATCAGGAAACACGTCGTGGCGGCGAGGGCGACCAGCGCTGCGACGAACAGCATCGGCGCAAGAATGTCACTGCGATAGCGCACAAGCAGGTAACAGCCGACGAACAGCAGCAAGGTATGCAGCGGTGGTTTGAACATGCCACTGAACGATTCGCCGTCGGCTGGCCCCCAGCTCAGGCTGAGCATCGCCCAGGCGACGAACACCAGCAAGGCAACAATCATCGGTTCGCGCACCAGCTCCCTGAAGCCCTGAGGGCGCAGGCACAGGGCAATCAGCGCCGGAATGCTGAACAGGCCATAAAACAGCTTGTGGTGCAGGCTGCGACCAGGCAGGAAGAACAGCGCGCACAGGAGCAGGAAGTAGCCGACGGGAAGCATCCACAGGCTGATGAAATCGAAGATTCGACTGGACGTACTGTTGAAGCCGCGAAGTTGCATGCTGTGAGATTCAATCCTGAAGTTGATCGGCCATTTCGTTGATGGCTATTTGATGCTGAAAAAGACGCATAACAATAACAGCCTTTGGCCGATTGCCAGAACCCTTAAGAAGCTGTGCTAAAGTCAGCGTCCTTTTTATCGACTTTCGCGTGATATGACCGACTCCAGTCCCGCCGCAAGCCCTTCGAGCTTGAAAATCTACTTCCGCCTGCTCGGCTACGTCCGGCCGTATATCAGTCTGTTCCTGATCAGCATCGTCGGTTTTCTGATTTTCGCATCGACCCAGCCGATGCTCGGTTACATTCTCAAGTATTTCGTCGACGGTCTGTCCAACCCCGAGGCAGTGCTGTTTCCCACCGTGCCTTACCTGCGCGACCTGCAACTTTTGCAGGCCGTACCGCTACTGATCATCCTGATCGCTGCGTGGCAGGGCCTGGGGTCCTATCTGGGCAACTACTTCCTGGCCAAGGTTTCCCTGGGCCTGGTCCATGATCTACGGGTGCAGCTGTTCAACAACCTGCTGGTACTGCCGAACCGGTACTTCGACAAGCATAACTCCGGTCATCTGATTTCACGCATCACCTTCAACGTGACCATGGTCACGGGGGCGGCAACAGATGCGATCAAGGTCGTAATCCGTGAAGGCATGACAGTCATCTTCCTGTTTGCCTCCCTGCTGTTCATGAACTGGAAACTGACACTGGTGATGGTTGCAATCCTGCCGTTGATCGCCGTGATGGTGCGCACCGCCAGCAAGAAATTCCGCAAGCAGAGCAAGAAAATCCAGCTGGCCATGGGCGACGTGACCCATGTGGCATCCGAAACCATCCAGGGCTATCGCGTGGTGCGCAGCTTCGGCGGCGAAGCCTACGAAGAGAAACGCTTCCTCAATGCCAGTCAGAGCAATACCGACAAACAACTGCGCATGACCCGCACCGGCGCCATCTACACGCCGATGCTGCAACTGGTGATCTACACCGCCATGGCCGTGCTGATGTTCCTGGTGCTGTTCCTGCGCGGTGACGCTTCGGCGGGTGACATGGTGGCTTACATCACCCTGGCGGGCCTGCTGCCCAAGCCGATTCGCCAGTTGTCCGAAGTCAGTTCGACCATCCAGAAAGGCGTGGCCGGTGCCGAAAGCATTTTCGAGCAGCTCGACGTCGAGCCGGAAGTCGATACCGGCACGGTCGAGCGCGATGTGGTCAGCGGTCGTCTCGATGTGCGCAACCTGAGCTTCACCTATCCGGGGACCGAGCGTCAGGTGCTCGACAACATCAGCTTCTCGGCCGAGCCCGGGCAGATGGTGGCGCTGGTCGGCCGTTCCGGCAGCGGCAAGTCGACCCTGGCCAACCTGATCCCGCGCTTCTACCACCACGACAAGGGCGAGATCCTGATCGACGGTGTGGAAGTCGAGCAATACAAGCTGCTCAACCTGCGCCGCCACATCGCCCAGGTCACCCAGCACGTCACGCTGTTCAGCGACACCGTGGCCAACAACATTGCCTACGGCGATCTGGCCGGGGCGCCGAGGGAAGACATCGAAAAAGCCGCGCGTGACGCGTATGCGATGGACTTCATCGCGCAGCTGCCCGAAGGCCTGGACACCCAGGTCGGTGAGAACGGCGTGCTGCTTTCCGGTGGCCAGCGCCAGCGCCTGGCGATCGCCCGTGCCTTGCTCAAGAACGCGCCATTGTTGATTCTCGACGAGGCCACCTCGGCCCTCGACACCGAATCCGAGCGGCACATTCAGGCAGCACTGGATCAAGTGATGAAGGGCCGCACCACGCTGGTCATTGCCCACCGTCTGTCGACCATCGAGAAGGCCGACCTGATTCTGGTGATGGATCAGGGCCGGATCGTCGAGCGTGGCACTCACAACGAACTGCTGGCGCAGAATGGCTACTACGCGCGTCTGAACGCCATGGGCCTCGACGCTCCGGCCGAAGATATTGCCTGATCCCGCCTCGCGGACGCCGGGCGCGCAATGCGCCCGGCCATTTGTATCCGGATCTTTACCCTTCTTGACCAAACCTGCATAAAACCCGACACCGCGCTTGTTAAGGTTCCCGGACGAACTCTGACTTCCATCGAAGGGGCCATCCCCGTCGCGCGGGTACTTTCATGTTGCAACGCTATCTGTGGAAACTGCTGCCAAAGCCGCAGCGGGCTTTTCTGCTGGGGCGCCTGTCGGTGGTCGACCGACAGGCGGTGAACAAGTCCATGTCGTCCAACCTGCGCTTTCCCGAAGTCTTCGAGCAACGTTCCTGTCTGTTCATTCACGTCCCCAAATGCGCCGGCAGCAGTGTCTGCGAGTCAATGTTCGACGGCTGGCGTCCCGGTCACTTACCGTTGTACTGGTATGAAGAACAGTTTCCCGCTCAGTTCGCCGCCGCATTCAAATTCACTTTCGTGCGTGATCCGCTGGAGCGTGCCTATTCGGCCTATGCCTTCTTGCACGGCAACCAACTGGGCGGGCGTGACCAGGCCGCGCAGCAGCTGGTCAGGCACTACCGCGACTTCGACGACTTCGTTGCACGCTGGCTACATGCCGACACCATCGGGCGACAATTGCACTTTGCCGCGCAAACCGACTTTCTCACCGATTCACTGGGGCGCCTGGCCCTGGACTTCGTCGGCTATCAGGAGCATCTGGAACGGGATTTTCACCTCGTTTGCGAGCGCCTGGGTCTGACCAGCCAGCTGCAACGCATCAACAGTTCCCGGCAGCGCCGCCCGCAACCGGCCCGTGACTTTTGTACGCAACGTACCCGACGTCTGGTGCGACGAGTCTATGCACGTGACTACGAGATGCTCGGTTATGAGTGAGGTACTGTCAGTATCGCCGCCACCGGCGATCCGTCCCTATGCGCTGTCTCTTCCTGCCCAGGCGCGCGCCGCGCAGAAGACGCAGCGCCCCCGTTGCCTGTGGCTGACCGGACTGTCCGGTGCCGGAAAGTCGACCCTGGCCAATGCACTGGAGCTGCATCTGCATCAGTTCGGGCTGCACACGTTCCTGCTCGATGGCGACAACTTGCGCAGCGGTCTTTGCTGCGATCTGGGGATGACCGATACCTGTCGACGCGAGAACATCCGGCGTACCGCCGAAGTGGCGCGATTGATGGTGGACGCCGGGTTGATCGTGATCGTGGCTGCCATTTCACCGTTTCGTGCCGAGCGGGATACGGCACGCCGGCTGTTTGCCGAAGGTGATTTCATTGAAGTGCATGTCAGCACCTCGCTGGAAGTCTGCGCCCGGCGCGATCCGAAGGGCTTGTACCGCGCGGCGCGAGAAGGGCGGATCAAGGACTTTACCGGGATCGACAGTCCGTACGAGGCGCCGCTGGCGGCCGAGTGCCGGATCGATACGGACGAGGTCGAGCTGGCCGATGCCTGCCATCGACTGGCGGCGTTCCTGTGCAAAAAATGAGCAAAAAAGCCTGTTGTTTCATCCTGTTGCAGCCGCCGCACAAGCCTTCGCCAACCCTGTGTTAATATCGCGCCCCTGTTCATTTTGTATGTGGGTTGCTCCATGAAGTTGTCCATGCCGCGATTCGATCAAGCCCCTGTCTTGGTGGTCGGCGATGTCATGCTCGACCGTTACTGGCATGGTGGTACCTCACGGATTTCCCCTGAGGCGCCGGTTCCGGTTGTAAAGGTCGAGCAAATCGAAGACCGCCCGGGCGGTGCCGCCAACGTTGCCTTGAACATTGCCGCGCTGGGTGCGCCGGCGTCGCTGGTCGGTGTGACCGGTGACGACGAAGCCGCCGACAGCCTGAGCAACAGCCTCAAGGGTGCGGGCGTGCGCGCCTTGTTCCAGCGCATCGCGCACCAGCCGACCATCGTCAAGCTGCGGGTCATGAGCCGGCACCAGCAATTGCTGCGTATCGACTTCGAAGAACCGTTCGCCACCGACGCCCTGGCCCTTGCTTCCCAGGTCGACGACCTGCTGGAAGGCATCAAGGTGCTGGTGCTGTCCGACTACGGCAAAGGCGCCCTGAAAAACCATCAGGCGCTGATCCAGGCCGCCCGGGCCAAAGGCATTCCGGTGCTGGCCGACCCGAAGGGCAAGGATTTCTCGATCTACCGTGGCGCGAGCCTGATCACCCCGAACCTCAGCGAGTTCGAAGCCATCGTCGGCGGTTGCGCCGATGAGCACGAACTGGTGAGCAAGGGCGCGAAACTGATGCACGACCTCGAGCTCGGCGCACTACTGGTGACTCGCGGCGAGCACGGCATGACCCTGCTGCGCCCGGATCATCCGGCGCTGCACCTGCCGGCCCGGGCCCGTGAAGTGTTCGACGTGACCGGTGCCGGCGACACGGTGATTTCCACCCTGGCGGCCGCGATTGCCGCAGGCGAAGAACTGCCGCATGCGGTAGCGCTGGCCAACCTGGCGGCCGGTATCGTGGTCGGCAAACTGGGTACGGCGGCGATCAGCGCCCCGGAACTGCGTCGCGCCATTCAGCGCGAGGAAGGTTCGGAACGCGGTGTGTTAGGACTGGAGCAACTGATTCTGGCGGTGGCCGATGCCCGTGCGCACAACGAGCGGATCGTGTTCACCAATGGCTGCTTCGACATTCTCCACGCAGGCCACGTGACCTACCTCGAGCAGGCACGGGCCCAGGGTGATCGTCTGATCGTGGCGATCAACGACGACGCCTCGGTCAGCCGCCTGAAAGGTCCGGGCCGGCCGATCAACAGCGTCGACCGGCGCATGGCGGTTCTCGCCGGCCTGGGCGCGGTGGACTGGGTGATCAGCTTCCCTGAAGGTACTCCGGAAAACCTGCTGCGCGAGGTCAAGCCGGACGTGCTGGTGAAGGGCGGCGACTATGGCATCGACCAGGTTGTCGGCGCCGATATCGTCAAGGCCTACGGCGGCACCGTGAAAGTGCTGGGGCTGGTGGAAAACAGCTCGACAACGGCGATTGTGGAAAAAATCCGCAAGTCCGAGTGATGCAAACATAAAGACCGCGCCTGCGATGACTCTCTGGAGTCGCTCGCAGGCGCGGTCTTTTGCCGTTCAGGAGTTCACTTTCTTGCGCGGCACGATCTTCTTCAGCAGTTGCTTCGCCTTGCCCCGCAACCGCGCCAGCCCCGTGTCCTTGGGTGGCGGCGTCAGGCCCTGTTGGCGCAGCCAGTCCTTCCAGCGAATCCGCTCATCGCGCACCAGCCAGCCGTCCTGCCGGGCGAAGCTTTCCGCCAGATACAGGCCTCGTGTGCCTGCCGGGGATAACTGACCTTTCTTCAGCGTATACAGCTCGGGCAGTGGCTCGCCATCCTGCAGCGGCATCAAGTACAGATCGGGCCGTTTGCGGTCGAGCCGGGCAACCAGTTGATCGCCTTCCAGCCGTTCATCGACATGGAACAGGCTCAGGCTCTTGGCTTCCTTGGGCACGTCGAGGCGCAGGTCGTAAATCAATTGCAGGGACGCGGTCGGCAAGTGCACGTAGGCCCGTGGCCGTTCGAGCAATTGCAGATTGGCGCAGCGCACTGGCCGTGCCGAGCCGGACAACGGTGTCAGGCGAAAGGGCAGGGCCTCGCGATAATGCAGCGCCGAGGCGTACGGCGCCGGCAGCCAGGTGTCGTTGAAACGCCCGCCGAGCCAGCCTTCCGGGGTTTCCAGCAGGCATTCTTCGGCGATCTCCTGGATGGCCGTGTGCAACGGGATATTCAATTCGTGCGCCGGCACGTAACCGGAAATCAGTTTGAGCACGACATCGCCGCGATCCTGCCGCCGCTGGCGCACCAGCACCCAGTAATCGCGATTCTGCCAGTGCAGGGTCAGGCGCACCGAGACGCCGAGGTTGGCCAGCTCCAGCGCAAAGCGCTCGGCATCCGCCACGCTGACCGGTTTGCGCCGCTGCAGGGTCTGGGCGAAATTCAGCGGCATGCCGACGCTCTGGTAGGTCAGGCCTTCGGGCGTCGCTTCGACGAACAGCGGCAGCGTCTTGAAGTTGCTCGGGTTCTTTCTGATGAGCGTACGCGGCATGTCGGCTCCTGCTTAAGGCCGCGGGGCGGCGTCAGTGACCACGAAGGACCTGGGCAACGGTCGCAACGTTATGGGCGAGGTGCAGCGGATTGATTGTCCCGACGATGGCACTGGCCACGCCGGGCCGGGCGAACAGCAACTCGAAGCTGGCGCGTACCGGATCCACCCCGGGACTCAGGCACACGTGCCCGCTGGCCAGGGCCTTCTTCACCAGAACGGCTTTGCCGTGGGCAGCAGCATAGTCAATGACCGCCTTCTCGTTTTGTTCGTTCAGATTGTAGGTGACCATCGCGCAGTCGCCTTGCTCCAGCGCTTTGAGGCCGCCTTCGACGGTTTTGCCGGAGAAGCCGAAGCCGCGAATCTTGCCCTCGGCCTTCAGCGCCGCAAGGGTTGCATAGACGTCGCTGTCATTGAGGATGGCCATGTCGTTGCCATCGGAGTGCACCAGCACCAGGTCAATAAAATCCGTTTCCAGACGTTGCAGGCTGCGCTCCACCGACATCCGGGTGTGAGCGGCGCTGAAGTCGTGGGTCGATTGGCCGTTGGTAAATTCTTCGCCGACCTTGCTGACGATCACCCAGTCCTTGCGCTCACTTCGCAGCAGCGGGCCGAGGCGTTCTTCACTGCGGCCGTAGGCCGGGGCGGTGTCGATCAGGTTGATGCCCAGCTCCCGCGCCTGCTTGAGCAGCATGCGTGCGGCATCGTCGTCGGGGATCTGGAAGCCATTGGGATATTTCACGCCTTGGTCGCGGCCAAGTTTGACGGTGCCCAGGCCCAGCGGCGAAACCAGCAGGCCGGTGCTGCCCAACGGGCGATGCAGATCGTGCAGGGTCGGCAGGCTCATGGCAGCAGTTGCTCCCAGGCTGGAACACCCATCGGTGGTTTCGGCAGTTCTGGCAGCGGGGCGGGGTGGCTCGGCTGGATGCCATCGCGTTCAAGGGAGGCGATCACCCGGTCAGCGAAGTCCGGCGCCAGGGCGAGTTTGGTTGGCCAGCCAACCAGCAGGCGACCTTCTTCGGCGAGGAACGCGTTGTCCGGGCGGGTCAGGCCGGTTTGCAGCGGTTCCGCGCGGTCGACGCGCAGGGTCGCCCATTGCACGTTGCTCAGGTCGATCCACGGCAGCAACTGTGCGATTTCCTTTTGTGCAGTGGCAATCTGCTCGGCCGGCTCGCGAGCCACGCCTTCGGACTCGGCAATATCGCCGCCCATGTACCAGACCCACTGGCCGTCGGCGGCCGGGTGGGTGGTCACGGTGATACGCGGCTTGGTGCCGCCACCCAGGCAATGGGCGTACAGCGGCTTCAGGCCAGGGCCCTTGGCGATGATCATGTGCAGCGGCCGGCGTTGCATGGCCGGTCGGGTCAGGCCGAGAGCTTCCAGCAACGCTGCGGTGCCGGCACCGGTGCTGAGGACGATGCGCTGAGCACGAATCTCGCGACCGTCGACTTTCAGGCCGACCAGCACGCCGCTTTCCAGCAATGGCTCGATGTTCTGGCCGGCCAGCAGGCCGTCACCGGCGAGGTCGGCCAGGCGCTGGATCACGCTCGGCACATCGACCACCAGTTCGGCGAGGCGGTAGACCTTGCCCTTGAAACGCTTGTCTTGCAGCGCTGGCGGCAACTGATCGCCCTTGACCTGATCGACCCGGCCGCGCACCGCTTTGCTGGCGAAGAAACTGGTGAGGTTGCCGGCCAGGGTGCCCGGCGACCACAGGTAGTGGGCTTCGGACAGCAGGCGCACGCCGGTCAGATCCAGTTCGCCGTTGCCGGCCAGGGCTTCGCGCCAGCGGCGCGGCATGTCGGCGATGGCTTCCGAGGCCCCGGTCAGCGCACCGTGCAACGCGTATTTGGCGCCGCCGTGAATGATGCCCTGGGACTTCACGCTCTGTCCGCCACCGAGGCTGGCGCTTTCCACCAGCACGGTCGAGAAACCCTGGCGGCGCAGGCGCGCGTTCAACCAGAGACCGGCGACACCAGCGCCGACAATCAGCACGTCGGTGGAAATGGGAGATGGCATGCAACGACCTCAGTGTTCAAGACGAGGGCGCAGTATACAGACTCGGGGAAAAGGGGATTTGTCGATGATCAACAGGGCTGACGCAAATCCGAATGTGGGAGCGAGCCTGCTCGCGAAGAGGGCGTGTCAGTTGTCGATGATGTGTCTGACACTAAGCTTTCGCGAGCAGGCTCGCTCCCACCGGGATCTGTGTAGTTCAGGTTAATGGCCGGCGGTTTTCGAGAACAGCTGAATCACCACCACACCGAGTACGATCAATGCCATCCCGAGCATCGCCGGCACGTCCAGCTTCTGCCCATAGATGAACAGTGCCGCCACGCTGACCATCACGATGCCCATGCCAGCCCACACCGCGTAGGCCACGCCCACCGGCACGCTGCGCACCACCAGCGTCAGCATCCAGAACGCAATGGCGTAACCGACGATGACCAGAACCAAGGGCAGAGGCGTGCTGAAGCCTTTGACAGCTTTCATCGAAACGGTGGCGATCACTTCGGCGCAAATGGCAATAGCCAGATAGACGTAAGCGTTCATGTTCAATTCCTCGTGTGAAGCGTTGCTTTCTGAGGCGGCATTCTAGTGACTGCCCGGATGGGGTAAAGTCATTACCTATCTGTTTTGAAGATGGGTTGCCCGATGGACATGCAGTGGAATCTGGATCAGTTGCGCGTGTTCGTCGCGGTCGCCGAACAGCGTTCGTTCTCCGCCGTGGCGCGCCAGCAACGCAAGGCACAGTCGGCGATCAGCAGCGCGATTGCCATGCTGGAAGACGATCTCGGTGTCAGTCTGTTCGAGCGTAGCAGCGGTCGCCAGCCGAGTCTTACCGAAGCGGGCGAAGCCTTGCTCGAGGAGGCGCGGGAAGTACTGCGCCAATGCGAACGCCTGAACGGTCGGGCCATGGCCATGTTGCGTGGCCAGGAAGCGCAGCTGCGCGTGGCTCAGGATGAGGCGATGCCGTATCAGGCGCTGGTGGAAAGCTTCGGTGCGCTGGCCGAGCAGTTTCCGAGTCTTGAAGTACAACTGACCAGCGCCGCACAGGGCGAGGTTTCGCGCAAACTGGTGGAGCGTCGGGCCGATCTCGGGTTGTTGTTCTATCACGATGAAATCCCCGAGGCACTGGAGCGTCGGGTGTTGGGCAGCGTGGAAATGGTTACGGTGTGTGGCGTCAATCACCCGCTGGCGGCGCAGTCCCGGGTCAATTGCCAGCAACTGGCGCAACATCGGCAACTGCTGATGTCGACCCAGACCAGCGTCTACCCCGGCAGCGAACCGGCCAGTCCGCAGGTCTGGCGCGCCGACAGTTTCTACGTCATGGCCGAATGGCTGGTGCGCGACCTCGGCTGGGCCTGGCTGCCGCGCCACGTGGTGCAGTACTCGGCCTATCAGGGCCTGATGGTGGAACTCGACAGCGAATGGACGCCGCCAGCGCTGGTGGTGGAGCTGGTCTGGCGTCGGGACGAACCGCTGGGGCCGGCCGCCCGCTGGCTGGCGGAGCGATTTGCCATACACCTGCGGGCGATCGGCGGCAAAAGCCGATAAACTCCGCCGCCATGAATAGAACTCTCTACACCGCGCTGTTTTACCTGGGGCTGCCATTGGTGGCGATTCGGCTATGGCTGCGTTCGCGCAAGGCGCCGGCGTATGCCAAACGGATTGGCGAACGTTTCTCCTACGGCATGCCGACGCTGCAGCCTGGAGGCATCTGGGTTCACGCCGTGTCAGTGGGCGAAAGCATCGCGGCCGCGCCGATGATTCGCGCGCTGCTGCAACGTTATCCGACGCTTCCGGTCACCGTGACCTGCATGACGCCGACCGGGTCGGAGCGCATTCATGCGATGTTCGCCAAAGAGCCGCGCATCCAGCATTGCTACCTGCCTTACGATTTGCCCTGCGCGGCGGCGCGTTTTCTGGATCGCGTGCAGCCGAAACTGGCCGTGATCATGGAAACCGAACTCTGGCCGAACCACATTCACCAATGCGCCAAACGCGGGATTCCGGTGGCGCTGGCCAACGGACGCCTGTCCGAGCGTTCGGCCAAAGGCTATGGCCGATTCAGCAAACTGACCGCACCGATGCTGGCCGAGATGAGCCTGTTCGCCGTGCAGACCGAAGCCGAAGCCCAGCGCTTCCGCGATTTGGGCGCACGCCCGGAGACGGTCGAAGTCACCGGCTCGATCAAGTTCGACCTGACCATCGACCCACAATTGCTGCAACGCGCCGCTGAACTGCGCGGTCAATGGCAGGCGCAGGAGCGCCCGGTGTGGATCGCCGCCAGCACCCATGAAGGCGAAGACGAGGTGGTGCTCAATGCCCATCGCCGTTTGCTGGCCAACCATCCCGATGCGCTGCTGATTCTGGTGCCGCGTCACCCGGAACGTTTCAACTCGGTGTTCGAACTGTGCCAGCGTGAAGGGTTTGCCACGGTGCGTCGTTCGACCGGCGCCAACGTCGATGCCGCAACCTCGGTGCTGCTCGGCGACACCATGGGCGAGTTGCTGTTTCTCTATGCCCTGGCCGACAGTGCGTTTGTCGGTGGCAGCCTGGTGCCCAACGGTGGCCACAACCTGCTGGAGCCGGCAGCTTTGGCGAAACCGGTGATCAGCGGCCCGCACCTGTTCAACTTCCTCGACATCGCCGCACAGTTGCGCAGCGCCGGGGCCTTGGCCGAAGTGGATGACGCCGAAGGTCTGGCGACGGAAGTGCAGCGGCTGTTCGAGTTGCCGCGCGATGCACAGCGCATGGCGGAAGCCGGATTGAACGTTATGCGCCGCAATCAGGGCGCGTTGCAGCGATTGCTTGATGGCCTGGGAAGGTTGATCGACCGCCCATAAAAAAACGCAGCCTCAGGGCTGCGTTTTTTGTTTAAGGCCGGGCCTTGAGCTGCTCTTCGGCGGCCTTGGCCAGATCCGGCGGCAGGAAATCCTTGTCCGGGTTGTAGTCGGCTTTCAGATAACGGGTCAGGTCCTGCAGGTCACCCGGGTTCAACGTCCCCGCAGCCTGTTTCAGGCGCAGATTGTCGAGAATGTAGTCGTAACGGGTGTTGTTGTAGTTGCGCACCGAGGTGTAAAGCTGACGCTGGGCGTCGAGCACGTCGACGATGTTGCGCGTACCCACCTGATAACCGATTTCTGTGGCTTCCACCGCGCTCTGGTTGGAGATGATCGACTGGCGGCGCGCCTGCACCTGTTCAACGTCGGTGTTCACTGCGCGGTGCAGGTTGCGGGTGTTTTCCACGATCTGCCGGCGCAGGCTTTCGCGCTGTTGCTCGCTCTGATCCAGTTGCGCGTAAGACTGGCGCACCTGGGAGCTGGTCAGCCCGCCGCTGTAGATCGGGATGTTCAGTTGCAGACCCACGGTGCTCTGCTCGACGTTGCCGTGATACGGCGTGCCGAACGCGCTCGGGTTGGAGAAGCCGAGGGCGTCGTTGTCGCCTTTTTCGTATTTGGCCACGGCGTCGAGGGTCGGCAGGTGACCGGCCTTGCGTTGCTTCAACGTCTGTTCGGCGGAGCTCACCGCATAGTTGCTGGCCAGCAGATTGAGGTTCTGTTTGGCGGCGGTGTCGACCCAGGCCTTGGCGTCGTTCGGCGCCGGCGGCAGGATCGGCAGGGTGTGGACAATGCCCTGGATCGAGTTGTACTGACGGTTGGTCAGGGTGATCAGCGCTTCGAACGCATCATCCACCTGACGCTGGGCAACGATCCGGTTGGCCCGGGCGGTGTCGTAACTGGCTTGGGATTGCAGTACGTCGGTCTTGTCCGACAGGCCCACGTCGAAGCGCTCGTTGGACTGGTCGAGCTGGCGCTTGAACGCGGCTTCTTCAGCCTTGGTCGAGGCCAGGTTGTCCTGGCTGCGCAGCACGTTGAAATAGCTTTCGGCCGATTGCAGGATCAGGTTCTGCTCGGTGGCCGACAGTTGCAGCGCGGCCTGCTCGTTGACGTCCTTGGCGGCCTGGTACTGGAACCAGCGATCGGCGCGGAACAGCGGCTGTGCGAGGGTCGCCTGATAGGAATGCGCGCTGCGGTTGGCGATGGCCGATGGCTGGTCAATGGAGGTGCGCACGCTGGCGGTTTCGGCGCCGCCGGAAAGGTTCGGCAGCAGCCCGGCGCGGGCCTGGGGCACCACTTCTTTCTGAGCGCCATACTGGGCGCGGGCGGCGGCCAGATCGGCGTTGTTGTCGACCGCTTCCTGATAGACGCTGACCAGATCGGTCCTGGTCGACAAGGGCGCTTCTGCTGCCCAGACCATTGCGTTGGACGCACAAGACACGGCAACAGCCAGTGAGAGTTTGCGCAGCATGAGGCGATCCCTAGCATGAATATTATGGAAATAATCCGGGCGCCAAAGGTAAGGCGCGGGCCGCATAGCGTCAAGGCGCAGCAGGGCAAGGCGAGTGTAGTAGCGCATTGAAGCGCTCACAATCCTGTCGGCCGCCGCAATTGCGCCATTCATCATGGTGTTTGCTGCGGTGTTGGCGTTCTTTGCCGGTTGTGTCTAGACTGGCCGGGTTCTTGTCGGGGTGCCTTGCTATGAGGCTGAGATCGAATAATTTCGGATCCCGTTGAACCTGATCAGGTTAGCGCCTGCGTAGGGAACAAGATTTCTCGTCACCCGGCGAGTCCTCTTGTGCTTCGTCCGGGAAATTGTTCGACAATCGAACGCTCGACGACGATGCACAGCACCAGTCCTGGTGCGTCCGTGCCTTTCAGGTTCTGCTCCGACAATCCACTGCCTGGATGCTGTCTGGAGAGCCCGTGATGACTACAAAATCTAAAAACGCGATCAACCTGAGTGACTCGGCCAAGGTCGACGAGCAGTCGGTTCAACCGTTCACCCGTTCGCAAAAAGTCTACGTTCAGGGCTCCCGCCCGGACATCCGCGTGCCGATGCGCGAAATCACCCTCGATGTGACCCCGACCGACTTCGGCGGCGAAATCAACGCGCCGGTCACCGTCTACGACACCTCCGGCCCGTACACCGATCCGAACGTGGTGATCGATGTGCGCAAAGGTCTGGGCGATGTGCGTTCGGCGTGGATCGACGACCGTGGCGACACCGAGCGCCTGCCAGGCCTGAGCTCGAACTTCGGTCAGGAACGCCTGGCCGATCCGGAGCTGACCAAGCTGCGTTTTGCCCACGTCAATAACCCGCGCCGAGCCAAGGCCGGGGCCAACGTCAGCCAGATGCACTACGCCCGCAAAGGCATCATCACCGCCGAGATGGAATACGTCGCCATCCGCGAAAACATGAAGCTGCAAGAAGCCCGCGCCGCCGGTCTGTTGAACCAGCAACACGCCGGCCACAGTTTTGGCGCGAGCATCCCGAAAGAAATCACCCCTGAGTTCGTGCGCGAAGAAATCGCCCGTGGCCGCGCGATCATTCCGGCCAACATCAACCACGTCGAACTGGAACCGATGATCATCGGCCGTAACTTCCTGGTGAAGATCAACGGCAACATTGGCAACAGTGCGCTGGGTTCGTCCATCGAAGAAGAAGTGGCGAAACTGACCTGGGGCATTCGCTGGGGGTCGGACACGGTCATGGACTTGTCCACCGGCAAGCACATCCACGAAACCCGCGAGTGGATCATCCGCAACTCGCCGGTTCCGATCGGCACCGTACCGATTTATCAGGCACTGGAAAAAGTTAACGGCGTGGCCGAAGACCTGACCTGGGAGCTGTTCCGCGACACACTGATCGAGCAGGCGGAGCAGGGCGTCGACTACTTCACCATCCACGCCGGCGTGTTGCTGCGCTATGTGCCGCTGACCGCCAAGCGCGTGACCGGCATCGTTTCCCGTGGCGGTTCGATCATGGCCAAGTGGTGCCTGGCGCACCACAAAGAGAACTTCCTCTACACCCACTTCGACGAAATCTGCGAAATCATGAAGGCCTATGACGTCAGCTTCTCGCTGGGCGACGGCCTGCGTCCGGGCTCGATTGCCGACGCCAACGACGAAGCGCAATTCGGCGAACTGGAAACCCTCGGCGAGCTGACCAAGATCGCCTGGAAACACGACGTGCAATGCATGATCGAAGGCCCGGGCCACGTGCCGATGCAGTTGATCAAAGAGAACATGGACAAGCAGCTGGAGTGCTGCGACGAGGCGCCGTTCTACACCCTCGGCCCGCTGACCACCGACATCGCACCGGGTTATGACCACATCACCTCCGGTATCGGTGCGGCGATGATCGGCTGGTTCGGTTGCGCGATGCTTTGCTACGTGACGCCGAAAGAGCACCTGGGCCTGCCGAACAAGGATGACGTGAAGACCGGGATCATCACCTACAAGATCGCCGCCCACGCAGCGGACCTGGCCAAGGGACATCCGGGCGCGCAGATCCGCGACAACGCCTTGAGCAAGGCGCGTTTCGAATTCCGTTGGGAAGACCAGTTCAACCTCGGTCTGGACCCGGACACCGCCCGTTCGTATCACGATGAAACCCTGCCGAAGGACTCGGCGAAGGTCGCGCATTTCTGTTCGATGTGCGGGCCGAAATTCTGCTCGATGAAGATCACCCAGGAAGTCCGCGAATACGCGGCCAACCAGCGGATCGACGCGGTCGACGTGGACGTCGCCCAAGGCCTGGCGGAACAGGCCGAGCGGTTCAAGAAGGAAGGCAGTCAGCTGTACAAGAAGGTTTGATCTGACCTGAAAGGGTGGGGCCTGTGCAGGCCCTATCGCCAGCAGGCTGGCTCCCACATCGGATTTGTGAACACCACAAGTCCCCTGTGGGAGCCAGCCTGCTGGCGATTGATCGACACAACAACAAATGTCCCTCTGAGATAACACCCTTGAGCATTCAACCCGGTACCTATTCCCCCGACCTCGCCGTGCCCGTCGACAAGCGTGTGTTCGGCGGTCGCGATCTGTTTTCCCTGTGGTTTTCCCTCGGCATCGGTCTGATGGTCTTGCAGACCGGTGCGCTGCTGGCGCCGGGGCTGGGCCTGTCGGGATCGCTGCTGGCGATCTTCCTCGGCACCCTGGTCGGTGTCCTGCTGCTGGCCGCCGTCGGCGTGATCGGCAGCGACACCGGCCTGTCGTCGATGGCCGCGCTGAAACTCAGCCTTGGCAGCAAAGGCGCGAGCCTGCCGGCGCTGCTCAACCTGCTGCAACTGATCGGTTGGGGTTCGTTCGAAATTATCGTCATGCGTGATGCGGCCAGCCTGCTGGGTACCCGTGCGTTCAGCGAAGGTTCGTTGTGGGCCAGCCCGATGCTGTGGACGTTGTGTTTCGGTGCACTGGCGACGTTGCTCGCCGTCAGCGGGCCGCTGACGTTCGTGCGCAAGATCCTGCGCAAATGGGGCATCTGGCTGATTCTGGCCGCGTGCATCTGGCTGACCTGGAACCTGTTCGCCAAGGCCGATCTGGGCGCCTTGTGGGCACAGGCCGGGGATGGTTCGATGCCGTTCGCCGTGGGCTTCGACATTGCCATCGCGATGCCGCTGTCGTGGCTGCCGCTGATTGCCGACTACTCGCGTTTCGGCAAGCGGGCGAAGAACGTATTCGGTGGCACGGCCATCGGTTTTTTCATCGGCAACTTCTGGCTGATGAGCCTGGGCGTCACCTACACCCTGGCCTTTGCGCCGAGCGGTGAAGTCAACGCGCTGCTGCTGGCACTGGCCGGTGCAGGTCTGGGGATTCCGCTGCTACTGATTTTGCTGGACGAGTCGGAAAACGCCTTTGCCGACATTCACTCGGCGGCGGTGTCCAGCGGGATTCTGCTACGTCTGAAAGTCGAGCATCTGGCCTTGGCCATCGGTGTGATCTGCACCCTGATCGCGCTGCTCGCGCCCTTGGCGCAGTATCAGAATTTCCTGCTGCTGATCGGCTCGGTGTTCGCGCCGCTGTTCGGCGTGGTGCTGGTGGATCATTTCATTCTGCGCAAGCGCAGTGGTCAGGTGGCCTCGGCCGCGTTGCGCTGGCCGGCGCTGTTGGCCTGGCTGGGTGGCATCAGCACCTATCACCTGCTGGCCAACCTGTATCCGGATGTCGGCGCAACCCTGCCGGCGCTGGTCCTGGCAGGGCTGCTGCAACTCGTGCTGGGCCGGGCCTTCAGTTACGGCCGGGAAACAGCTCGGGCTTGATGATGCCGTTCAGGCGCGGGTAAGGGATCTTCAGTTCGACGTGGCCCAGCGCGTAAGGCGCGATGGTGCTCACGTCGTACTTGAGGATCACTCCGCCGTAGGTCAGGGCCACGTGCGGGGTTTTGACGAACGGCCAGTTCTTCACGAACTCCGGTTCCTGATCGAGCTTGGTGCTGATCAGCCAGCTGTTATGCGCCACTTGAGCAGCCTTCCAGAAGGCCTCTTCCTGACCCGGCACCAGCATGTCCGACAGGCTCAGCACCTTGTGCTGCTGGCGCGAATAGTTGATGAAACCGCGGCCCGGGGTGCCATGGGCGCCGCCGGTGTCCAGGTAGCTCGACACTTCGACAATCACCAGACCGTCATGCTGCTCGCGTACTTTCGCCTGCAAATAGCTGCTGTTGCGCGGGCCGGCCGTGCGCAGGAACTGCTCGCGATAGGCCGCCAGGGTCGGCGCTACCGGTGCGTTCGGCTCGGTGCGGGTGAATTGCAGCAGGCGTTTTTCGATGATGCCGTCCAGCGCAGGCTCGGCCGGGAAGTGCAGGGTATCGATGTTCACCAGCGGGCAGTCCGGGTTGGAGCAACCGGGTTTCAGGGTTTCCGAGGCGTCGCGGGTGGTTTCCAGCGGCGTGCGGTAGTTGGGCTGGAACAGGCTGGCGCAGGCGCCCAGGGTCAGGGCGATGGCCGCCACGGAGGCGATTTTGAAAAGCGACATGGGCGTCCTTTCTGAAACAGGGGAAGGCAAAAAGTTACCGCTTCGACTCTCTGTGAAGCGGTCAGTTCGCCACTAAGCTAATTAGAGTGGGTTTCGCCTCCACCGTCCATCCCGCTGACGGTAAAGGGGCTGCATCAAACATCGCGGGCGCGTTAGGATGGCGCGAAGTCGAGGTTGCCCGTCACAAAAAAGCAGCCTCGTATTGGAATTGCAGTAAACGAGGATGCCCATGACCGATCTTGCCAAAGCCACTCCCGCCGCCATCGATATCGTGCGGCGCGAACAATGCTACAAGGGCTTCTACAAGCTCGACCGTGTGCATTTGCGCCACGAACTGTTCGCCGGCGGCATGAGCCGCGAGATCAATCGTGAAGTGTTCGTGCGACACGACGCCGTGTGCCTGCTGCCCTACGATCCGCAACGCGATGAAGTGGTGCTGATCGAACAGTTTCGCGTCGGCGCCATGGGCAAGGCCGCCAACCCGTGGCTGGTGGAACTGGTCGCCGGTCTGATCGACAAGGAAGAAGTGCCGGAAGAAGTTGCTCGCCGCGAAGCGCAGGAGGAAGCTGGACTCGACATCAAGGCGTTGTGGCCGATGATGCAATATTTCCCGTCGCCGGGGGGCAGCAACGAGTTCGTGCATCTGTTTCTGGGGCGTTGCAGCACCGAAGGCGTTGGCGGCCTGCATGGGCTGGAGGAAGAAGCAGAAGATATCCGCGTCACGGTCTGGGCATTCGAGGATGCGCTGCAGGCTGTACGCGACGGCCGGATTGCCAATGCGGCGAGCATCATCGCCTTGCAGTGGCTGGCGCTCAATCGCGCCGAAGTGAGGGGGTTATGGTCGTAAACAAACTGCGCGATCGCTATCGTGTCGACCTCGTGGGCCTGCAAGCCGCCTGCGAGGCCAACTACGCGCGCCTGATGCGACTGTTGCCGGACATGCGCCGCGAACCTGAAGCGCGGCGCATCGCCGTGACCCAGGGCGACCAGATGCTCGGCGTGCTGGCCATCGAAGTGTTGCAGACCTGCCCGTACACCACGACCCTGCAAGTGCGTCAGGAACACAGCCTGCCGTGGCTGCCGGTGCCGCAACTGGAAGTGCAGGTCTATCACGACGCGCGCATGGCCGAAGTCATCAGTGCCGAACATGCGCGACGCTTTCGCGGCGTCTATCCTTACCCCAATGCGGCCATGCATCAGCCGGACGAAAAGGCCCAGCTCAATCTGTTCCTCGGAGAGTGGCTGAGTCATTGCCTGGCCTGCGGTCACGAGTACGCCGCCGTTCGATAGTTTCTATTACAGCGGCAAGTTGTGAACTGTGTCCGGTTCGGCGGTTTCTTCCCGGGGCCTTCCCCCAGCATAATTGCGAACCTTTCCGACCCGGCGTCCAGCCCTGGGAGAACGCCTTGCCGAGCGTATCGACTCTGACCACTGCCGATGCGGCGTTGCTGGTGCAACTGTCCGACAGCCATCTGTTCGCCGAGGCGGACGGCGCGCTGCTGGGCATGAAAACTCGTGAGAGTCTGCAAAAGGTCATCGAGCTGGTGCTCGAACAACAGCCGCAAATCGACCTGATGATTGCCACGGGCGACCTCTCCCAAGACGGCACGCTGGAGTCCTACCAGCAGTTTCGTCAGCTGACCGCGCAGATCGATGCACCCGCCCGCTGGATCCCCGGCAACCACGACGAACCGCAGATCATGCAAATGGCCGCGGTGCAAAGTGCGCTGCTGGAACCGGTGGTGGATGTCGGCAACTGGCGTGTGACCCTGCTCGATTCGGCGGTGCCGGGCTCGGTGCCGGGATACTTGCAGGATGACCAATTGCAACTGCTGGCCCGTGCCCTGAGCGAAGCGCCGGATCGGCATCATCTGGTGTGCTTCCATCATCACCCGGTATCGATCGATTGTGCCTGGATGGAGCCGATCGGCTTGCGCAATCCCGAAGCCTTTTTCGAAGTGCTCGACCGTTTCCCGCAGGCCCGGGCCGTGTTGTGGGGACATGTGCATCAAGAGATCGACCGCGAGCGCAATGGCGTGCGACTGATCGCCTCGCCCTCGACCTGCATTCAGTTCGAGCCGCGCAGTGTCGACTTCAAGGTCGGCGAGCAGGCGCCGGGCTATCGCTGGTTGCGCTTGCTGCCGGACGGGCGGATCGAGACGGGCGTGGAGCGTGTCACCGATTTCCGGTTCACGGTGGATTACGGCTCCAACGGTTACTGATTCAGGAGTGCAGCGCTGATTTCCTCGGGTGCTGGCCCAACGACCCTCGACTCCCTGTAAACTCCGCTTTCTTTAGCCGACACCCAGGGAGCTCAAATGTCCGGTTCGATCCTCTATATCCACGGTTTCAACAGCGCGCCGGCCTCGAAGAAGGCCTGTCAGCTGGTCGAGGTAATGGAGCGGCTGGGTCTGAGCGATCAACTGCGTGTCCCGGCGTTGCATCACCACCCGCGCGAGGCCATCGGTCAGCTGGAGCAGGCAATTGCCGAGCTGGGCCGGCCGTTGCTGGTGGGAAGCTCGCTCGGCGGCTACTATGCGACTCATCTGGCCGAACGCCATGGCCTCAAAGCCCTGCTGGTCAACCCGGCCGTCAGTCCGCACCGGATGTTCGACGGATACCTGGGGACGCAAAAAAACCTGTACACCGACGAAACCTGGGAATTGACCCACGACCACGTGACGGCCCTGGCCGAACTGGAAGTGCCGGCGCCGCAGGATTCGCAGCGGTATCAGGTGTGGTTGCAGACCGGGGACGAAACCCTGGACTATCGCCACGCCCAGCAGTATTACCGGGCCTGTGCCTTGCGCATTCAGGCCGGCGGCGACCACAGTTTCCAGGGGTTTGCCGGGCAGTTGCCGGCGTTGCTGAGTTTTGCCGGCATTGGCGCCGATTTGTTTCAGGCAATCGATTTCACCGCTCTGTGAGCGGTTGCCCCCTTAATTTTCTTATTCACCGAACACTGACGACGAGACCTTATGGCCACTCCCAGCGCTAGCTCCTATAACGCCGACGCCATCGAAGTCCTCTCGGGCCTCGACCCGGTGCGCAAACGCCCCGGCATGTACACCGACACCAGTCGGCCGAACCACCTTGCCCAGGAAGTCATCGACAACAGCGTCGACGAAGCCCTGGCCGGCCACGCCAAATCGATCCAGGTCATCCTCCATGCCGACCACTCGCTGGAAGTCTGCGACGACGGCCGTGGCATGCCGGTCGACATCCACCCGGAAGAGGGCGTGTCGGGCGTTGAGCTGATCCTCACCAAGCTCCATGCGGGCGGCAAGTTTTCCAACAAGAACTACCAGTTCTCCGGCGGTCTGCACGGGGTGGGTATTTCCGTGGTCAACGCCTTGTCGACCCAGGTGCGGGTGCGGGTCAAGCGTGACGGCAACGAGTACGAGATGACCTTCGCCGACGGCTTCAAGGCTACCGATCTGCAAGTGATCGGCACCGTCGGCAAGCGCAACACCGGGACCAGCGTGTTCTTTGCGCCGGATCCGAAATACTTCGATTCGCCAAAATTCTCCATCAGCCGCCTCAAGCACGTGCTCAAGGCCAAGGCCGTTTTGTGCCCGGGGCTGCTGATCAGCTTCGAAGACAAAGGCACCGGCGAAAAGGTCGAGTGGCATTACGAAGATGGCCTGCGCTCCTATCTGGTAGACGCGGTCAGCGAATTCGAGCGTCTGCCGGACGCGCCGTTCTGCGGCAACCTGGCCGGGACCAAGGAAGCGGTCGAGTGGGCGCTGCTGTGGCTGCCTGAGGGCGGCACTTCGGTCACCGAAAGCTACGTCAACCTGATCCCGACGGAGCAGGGCGGCACCCACGTCAACGGTCTGCGTCAGGGCCTGCTCGACGCAATGCGCGAGTTCTGCGAATTCCGCAGCCTGCTGCCGCGCGGCGTGAAGCTGGCGCCGGAAGACGTCTGGGAGCGCATCGCCTTTGTGCTGTCCATGAAGATGCAGGAGCCGCAATTCTCCGGCCAGACCAAGGAGCGTCTGTCGTCCCGTGAAGCGGCGGCGTTTGTCTCCGGTGTGGTCAAGGATGCGTTCAGTCTGTGGCTCAACGCCAACCCGGAAACCGGTCTGGCGCTGGCGGAGCTGGCGATCAGCAACGCAGGCCGTCGCCTGAAAGCGAGCAAGAAAGTCGAGCGCAAGCGCATCACCCAGGGCCCGGCGTTGCCGGGCAAACTGGCGGACTGCGCCGGGCAGGACCCGATGCGTTCCGAGCTGTTCCTGGTGGAAGGTGACTCCGCCGGCGGCTCGGCCAAGCAAGCGCGGGATAAAGAGTTCCAGGCGATCCTGCCGTTGCGCGGCAAGATCCTCAACACCTGGGAAGTCGACGGCAGCGAAGTGCTGGCCAGTCAGGAAGTGCACAACATCGCGGTAGCCATCGGTGTCGATCCAGGCGCCGAGGACATGAGCCAGCTGCGCTACGGCAAGATCTGCATCCTCGCCGACGCCGACTCCGACGGTCTGCACATTGCCACTTTGCTCTGCGCCCTGTTCGTCCAGCATTTCCGTCCGCTGGTGGATGCCGGTCACGTCTACGTGGCGATGCCGCCGCTGTACCGCATCGACCTGGGCAAGGAGATCTACTACGCCCTCGACGAAGCCGAGCGCGACGGGATCCTCGACCGTCTGGTGGCCGAGAAGAAACGTGGCAAACCGCAGGTCACCCGATTCAAGGGCCTGGGTGAAATGAACCCGCCACAGCTGCGTGAAACCACCATGGACCCGAACACCCGGCGTCTGGTGCAGTTGACCCTCGGCGAAGACTTCGCCCAGACCTCGGAAATAATGGACATGCTGCTGGCGAAGAAACGCGCCGGCGACCGCAAGTCCTGGCTCGAATCCAAGGGCAACCTGGCCGAGGTCCTGGCCTGATGCGCTTTTGCTGGGCCCTGGCGGGTGCGTTGCTGCTGGGCTCGATGACGGTGTCGGCCGAGCCCGTGCAGGAACTGCGCGTGCTCTCCGAGCATCCGGTCGAAGGCATGCGCGGCGGCAACCTCTCGGGGCTGGCAATGTGCGGCAACGAACTGTGGACGGTCTCGGACCGGGACGATGATCAGATCTATCGTCTCGATACCCGCGATCCGGTCTGGCAGGCCACGGCCGTGCGCATCGACCCGCCGCCAGTGCCCGACAGCGGCTTGCCGTGGGGCATCAAATCGCGGACCTGGGCTGCGTCGTTCGTCCGTGGCGGCGATCTGGATTTTGAAGGGATCACCTGCGACAGTGCCGGCAATCGCTACATTGTCAGCGAAGGCCACGCCGCCGTATTGCAAGTGCCGCCGCAGGGGCCGTCAGCGTGGCTGAAGATTTCGCCGATGATGGTTCGCGAAGCCCGGGCCAGCGGCATGCTGCTGCAATTCAACGCGATCTTCGAAGGCCTGGCGATCAACCCGGCGGGCGATCAGATGTGGCTGGCCGCCGAACGGCAAAACCGTGGTCTGTTGATGATCAAGCGTCAGCAGACGGTGTGGGACTGTGACGGTCGCTGCGTGCTGCTCAGTGAGGGCGGCATGGAAATGCAGCCGCCGCAGTTCCCCAAGGCCAGACCGGTCAACCGGGACTTTTCCGACCTGTCACTGTTCAACGGCAAGCTGTTCACCCTTGAGCGCAATGCCTACCAGATCTGCCGTCGCGATCCGCAGACGGCCAAGGTCGAACGCTGCTGGTCGTATGCCGATGAACTGTTGCAGGGCAACCGTCGCTACGCCCAGAACTTCGGGCTCGAAGAGGCGTTGGTGATTGATGCAGAGGGTGCCTGGATCGGCGTCGACAACAACTTCGGCCCTCGCGCCGATGGCGAAGTCCGCCCGATCGTCTGGCGCTTCGCCGCACCTGAAGGTGGCTGGAGTGCCAAGCCTTGAGCCAGCAGCCACCGGGCAAACGCGCCGGTCGGGTACTGATGATTCTGGCCTGGAGCGCGGCGCTGTTTCTGGCCACGCGGTTTTTCGGCCAGTGGGAAGACCGCCAGCGCAATCCCAATGTGGTGGTCAGCTCGGAGCAGGTGGGCGGCGTGATCGAAGTGAAACTGGCGGGTAACGCCCAGGGACATTTCGTCGCCAGCGGACTGATCAACGGCCGGCCGGTGGAGTTCATGCTCGACACCGGCGCGACCGACGTGGCAATCCCGGCCGAGGTCGCGAAAGACCTGCGGCTGGAAGAAGGTTTCGGTGTGACCCTGAGCACGGCCAACGGCCTGAGCCAGGGCTATCGCACCCGTATCGACCGCCTGCAACTGGGCGACATCGTGCTGCGGGACGTCCGCGCACTGGTGGCGCCCGGTCTGCATGGCGATCAGGTGCTGCTCGGCATGAGCGCCCTGAACAAACTTGAATTTACCCAGCGCGGTGGCACCATGCTGCTGCGCCAGACAACGAACCGATGAGGCCCGCATGAGCGACTCCCTTGATCTCAGCCTGGACGGTGTAGAACGCCGGTCGCTGGCTGACTTCACCGAAAATGCCTACCTCAACTACTCCATGTACGTGATCATGGACCGTGCCCTGCCGCATATCGGCGACGGTCTGAAACCGGTACAGCGGCGTATCGTCTACGCCATGAGCGAGCTGGGGCTGGATGCCGACTCCAAACACAAGAAGTCGGCGCGTACCGTCGGCGACGTGCTCGGCAAGTTCCACCCCCACGGCGACTCGGCGTGCTACGAAGCGATGGTGCTGATGGCCCAGCCGTTCAGCTATCGCTACACGCTGGTGGACGGCCAGGGTAACTGGGGTGCGCCGGACGATCCGAAATCCTTCGCCGCCATGCGTTACACCGAAGCGCGCCTGTCGCGTTATTCCGAAGTGCTGCTCAGCGAACTCGGCCAAGGCACCGCAGACTGGGGCCCGAACTTCGACGGCACCCTGCAGGAACCGCTGGTGTTGCCGGCACGTTTGCCGAACATCCTGCTCAACGGCACCACCGGTATTGCCGTGGGTATGGCCACCGACGTGCCGCCGCACAACCTGCGGGAAGTCGCCACCGCCTGCGTGCGCCTGCTCGATGAGCCAAAAGCCACGGTCGAGCAGCTCTGCGAACACATTCAGGGCCCGGATTACCCGACCGAAGCGGAAATCATCACCCCGCGCGCCGACCTGCTGAAAATGTACGAAACCGGCAAGGGTTCGGTGCGCATGCGCGCCGTGTACCACGTCGAGGACGGCGACATCATCGTCACCGCGCTGCCGCATCAGGTTTCCGGGGCCAAGGTGCTGGAACAGATCGCCGCGCTGATGCAGGCCAAGCCGTCGAAAGCGCCGCAGATCGCCGACCTGCGTGACGAATCCGACCACGAAAACCCGTGCCGCATCGTGATCATCCCGGTCAACAGCCGCGTCGATCACGAAGCGCTGATGCAGCACCTGTTCGCCAGCACCGAGCTGGAGTCGACCTACCGGGTCAACGTCAACATCATCGGTCTGGACGGCAAGCCGCAGCTGAAAAACCTGCGGGCGCTGCTGGTGGAGTGGCTGGAATTCCGCGTGCTGACCGTGCGTCGTCGTTTGCAATTCCGCCTCGACAAGGTCGAGCGTCGTCTGCACCTGTTGGACGGTTTGCTGATCGCTTACCTCAACCTGGATGAAGTGATCCACATCATCCGCACCGAGGATCAGCCGAAAGCCAGACTGATCGAGCGCTTCGCCCTCAGCGAAATCCAGGCCGACTACATTCTCGACACCCGTCTGCGTCAGTTGGCGCGACTGGAAGAGATGAAGTTGCGCGACGAACAGGACGAACTGCTCAAGGAACAAGCCAAGCTGCAAGCGCTGCTGAGCAGTGAAGCCAAGCTGAAGAAGCTGGTTCGCAGCGAGCTGTTGAAAGACGCCGAAACCTACGGCGATGACCGTCGGTCGCCAATCGTCGAGCGCGCCGAAGCCAAGGCTCTGACCGAACACGATCTGCTGCCGAACGAGAAAGTGACTGTAGTGCTGTCGGAAAAAGGCTGGATTCGTTCGGCCAAAGGCCACGAGATCGACGCCACCGGCTTGTCGTACAAGGCCGGCGATGGCTTCAAGACTTCGGCGGCCGGGCGTTCCAACCAGTCAGCCGTGGTCATCGACTCCACGGGCCGCAGTTACTCGGTGGCCGCCCACACCTTGCCTTCTGCGCGAGGCCAGGGCGAGCCGCTGACCGGCCGTCTGACGCCGCCGCCCGGCGCCACGTTCGAATGCGTGCTGATGCCGGAGGACGATGCGCTGTACGTGATCGCCTCTGACGCCGGTTACGGTTTCGTGGTGAAAGGCGAAGACCTGCAAGCCAAGAACAAGGCCGGCAAGGCCCTGTTGAGCCTGCCGAACAACGCGAAGGTGATCGCGCCGCGTCCGGTGGCTGACCGTGAGAATGATTTGCTTGCCGCCGTGACAAGCGAAGGGCGTATGCTGGTGTTCAGCATCAGCGATTTGCCGCAGTTGGCGAAGGGCAAGGGCAACAAGATCATCGGTGTTCCGGGTGATCGTGTTGCCAGCCGTGAAGAGTTTGTCACGGACATTGCTGTGATTCCCGCCGGTGCAACGTTGGTCCTGCAAGCGGGCAAGCGTCCGTACAAACTGAAAGCCGACGACCTTGAACACTACAAGGGTGAGCGTGGTCGTCGTGGCAATAAACTGCCACGGGGCTTCCAACGAGTGGATGCGCTGCTCGTCGAAAACCTCAATTAAGCGGCCAGGGGGCATTCGCACTGATTTCTCCGGTGGAGAAAATGAGTGAGAACGCCTCTCTAGAGCGTCCGATCTTCGATTTAACCCGTAGATCGGCGCTTTGGCGCTGGAGTCGGAACGCATATTCACGGATGATATGGCCTTTCCAAGCGCCGGCGTGGCCGAGCGTTCTTCATATTTATTGAGTATTTTCACTGTGGTCAGCCTTGTGGCGGCCACCTGGACGGGATGATGACTTCTCTGCGCCCCCTTATTTTCCTGCTCGCCGGCGTTCTTGGCCTGGCGGGTTGCAGCGTGCACCAGCCGGTGTCGCTGTATCAGCTGGACAGCGGAAGTCCGGCTCAGCCTGCGCAAAGCGCGGGCATGGCGGTTTTGCTGGGCCCTGTGACCGTTGCCGATTACCTGCAACGTGAAACCCTGTTGCAGCGTCAGCCGGACGGCAGCCTGCAGGCTGCGGTCGATGGCCGCTGGGCCGGCAGCCTTTCGTCGGATATCGATCAATTGCTGCTGCGTCAGGTTGCCGGTCATCTGGACAGTCAACGTGTAGTGCTGGCACCGGCCACCACCGGGTTCACCCCGGACGTGCAGGTGCTGTTGACCATCACGCGTCTGGACTCCGGTGCCAAGCAACCGGCGATTCTCGACGCGCAGTGGCGTCTGATCGACCGTCGTGGCCAAGTGCGTGACAACCGCATCATTCATCTGCAAGAACTGCACAGTGGCGGCACGGCTTCGCAGGTTCAGGCCCAGGGTATCCTGTTGCAGCGCCTGGCCGAGCAATTGTCGGTCGCGCTCAAGCCGCTGGCCAACCAGCCACCGGTTGCCGAAGCGCCGCGTAAACCGGCACCAAAACCGGCCGCGCCGGCGGCGGAAGCCGAGAAACAGCCGAAGATCCCGATGGCTTCGCCGATTCGTACGGATATGGAAGTGTTCCGCTTCTAAGGCGGGAACGAGTCAAGACAGAGCCCGCCTTGTGCGGGCTTTGTTGTGTCTGGGGGCTGGGAATCTTCTGTACGGCATCCGGCCCCTTCGCGAGCAGGCTCGCTCCCACAGTGTGTGCGTGCCGCTGATCAAGTGTGGGAGCGGGCTTGCTCGCGAAGGGGCCAGTGAGGGCAACAAAAAAGCCCGCAGACAATCGCTCATCTGCGGGCTCCTTCACATCAAGGCCTCAGGCCCGACGCTCATGCATCCGCGCCAGTTGCCGCTCGAGCATCGACGGATAAGGCTCCATCAACCGCTCAACACAGCACGCGCCCTCAGGGCTGGCAATCGGCCGGATCCGCGCACGCTGGCGAATCAGCGCGTCGTCACCGATCTTGCGCTCCACCAGCAGCAGGTTGCGGCTGTGTTGCGACAGGGCCAGGGCGTCCTGGGCGGAATCGGTCAGCAGCAGGTCGATCTGGCTCAGGCCGAACAGCTCGTCACCGAGAGTCAGACCCAGCTGCAATTGCAGGGTGATGCCGCTGTCGGCGACTTCGATCTGCAACTGGTGGCCCAGCGCCCGCAGCAGTTCGCCGCAGCAGATGGCGTTGGTCAGGTAATCGTCGCCGCTGTCTTCGGTGTGGAACAGCATCAGCGTGCTGCCATCGTTCAGGGTTTCGATTTCACCCTGATACAGCGAAGCGGCCTGTTCCAGGCAGTCGCGATAGCGCTCCTGCAACTCTTCCAGGCGTGCCCGTGGCAAACGGCGCAATTGCTCTTGCGAGCCCAGTTGCACGGCAAGCACCGCGGTGTGTTGCGGCACACTCGGGGTTGGCTGGCGAGCGGCAGGTTGCGCAGGTTGGTTCAGCGACTCGTCACGCAGATCGGCAAACGGGTCTTCGTCATCGTCGTCTTCAACGGTGCTGACCACATGGCGGGGCGCAGGCTTCTGCGCGGCCATCGGGCGGGTTTCATCAAAGCTCGGATCACGCAGGTTGCGCACTTCGAATTCCGGCTCGACATCGTCGTCCTCGAATTCGGGTTCCGGTTCAGGCTTGGGGGCTGGCTCCGGGGCAAAGTTGGCGTGCAGTTGACGGGCAAGATCACCGATCTCGTCCTGACGCTCGGTCCCCGGTGTGTATTCGTCGATCCGGCGCAGCCAGACCCGCAGTTGCAGCAGCGGCGTGGAGATGTGCCGGCCAAGACGCAAGCTCAGGGCCAGAGACAGGGCCAGCAGGATCGCACTCAGAATGCCCATGCTCTGCAGGCTGATGGTCATCGGCTGCTGGAACTGGTCCATGTCCAGGCTGATGCGCAGTTGCCCGGCGGTCACGTCCTGGAAGGTGATCTTGCTCTCGTACATGCCTTCGGCTTCGCCCAGCAGGCTGTGCTTGGGGCGCTGACCGGACTCGGCGAGGATGCGGTTGTCCACGCTGTAGATGGCGGCGTGGGCCACCAGCTTGTTCTTGGTCAGGTTGTTGAGCAGCACGTTGAGGCTGAGGATGTCGTTGGACACCAGCAGTTCGGTCGCGGAAGTGGCGGTCTGCGTGGTCAGGCTTTCGCCCAGCGCATCGGCCTGCTCGTGCATGGCCTGCTTGAACTGCAAGCCCATCACGCAGGCATAGATCACCAGGGCCAGGGCGACCAGGATCACGTTATGGCTGGCAATGCGCAATGCAATCGGTACACGGCGGTGACGCAGTGCACGGAAGATCAGCAGGAAGAAGTTATCGGTTTTAACTGGCGTGGGCCGGTTCACTGAGCTCGGCTCTTTTGTCCGTGAAGTTGACGCGCAGTATAGCGACAGGCCCTAGACCGGCAAAGCGCTGGCGGTGCCCGATGGTCACTGAAAGTGGGTAGAATGCGGTTTTTTTCCAGTTGCGGGGGTGCGCGTTGCGCGAAATCGTCCTGATTAACATCACGGGAGTCGACCGTCCGGGTCTGACGGCGGCCATTACCGGTGTTCTGGCCCAGGGTGGTGTGAATATCCTCGACATCGGTCAGGCGGTGATTCACGACATGCTGTCGTTCGGCATCCTCGTGGAAATCCCCGACTCCGAGCAAGGCCAGTCGGTGCTCAAGGACATCCTGTTCAAGGGTTACGAGCTCGACCAGCAGGTGCGTTTCACCCCGGTGTCCGAAGAGGATTACCAGCAATGGGTGGGCAATCAGGGCAAAAAGCGCCACATCGTCACCCTGCTGACCCGCAAGGTCACCGCCGGCCAGTTGCAGGCCGTGAGCTCGATCACCGCCAAATATGGCCTGAACATCGACCACATCGACCGTCTGTCGGGTCGCATGCCGCTGGACACGCCGGCCGACAAGGGCAAGGGCTGCATCGAGTTCTCCGTGCGTGGCGAAGCGGCTGATCCACAGGCCCTGCGCGCCGAGTTCCTCAGCGTTGCCCAGGAGCTGAACGTCGACATCGCCTTCCAGGAAGACTCGCTATTCCGTCGCAACCGTCGCCTGGCGGTGTTCGACATGGATTCGACTCTCATCGAAGCCGAAGTCATCGACGAGCTGGCCAAGGCCGCCGGTGTGGGTGACCAGGTGTCGGAAATCACCGAGCGGGCGATGGCCGGCGAGCTGGATTTCCGCGCGAGCTTCAAGGAACGTCTGGCGCTGCTCAAGGGCCTGGATGTCAGCGTGCTGGATTCGATCGGCGCTTCCCTGCGCCTGACCGAAGGCGCCGAAACCCTGTTCGCCGAACTCAAGCGTCTGGGCTACAAGACCGCGATCCTGTCCGGCGGCTTCACTTACTTCGCCAAGCAACTGCAAGCCAAACTCGGCATTGACTACGTATTCGCCAACGAACTGGAAGTGGTCGACGGCAAATGCACTGGCGTGGCAATCGAGCCGATCGTCGATGCCCAGCGCAAGGCCGATCTGCTGAAGCAACTGGCTGAAAAAGAAGGTTTGCGCCTGGAACAGACCATTGCCGTGGGCGACGGCGCCAACGACCTGCCGATGCTGGCGATTGCCGGTCTGGGTGTGGCGTTCCGTGCCAAGCCGCTGGTCAAACAGTCGGCGAAGCAGGCGATCTCGACTCTCGGTCTGGATGGCGTACTGTATCTGTTGGGCTTCCGGGATCGCGACGGACAGCTCTGAACCCTTGCACAGGATCGCAGCCTTGGGCTGCGATCCTTGTTCAAAGGGACTTCCACAACGAATCGAAATCCTCCTCGCTCCCGCCATTCTGCGCGGCTTCCAGCGAGCGGTAGGCAAACTGATTGAAACTGTGTGTGCTTGCCACCCGCCGATCCAGCCCGGCGCGGTGTTCTTCGCCCTGGGTGTTGATCAGCACTTTGTTGCCTTCCTGAAACGGCAGTCGCGGTGCCAATAGCGTTGCGGGCAAGTCGATGGCGCTGATTTCCGGCAACAGCAAACCTCGCAGGTAATGGCTGTGATCGTCCCGGGTGCGCACCAGTTGCAGGCCGCAGGGCTGGGCGTGTGGCGCCACCAGTTCGATGCCCATTTGTGTCCCGGCACCGCGCACCTGACGGATCCAGCGCACCACGGCAATGCTCCAGCCCTGGTTCGTGGTGTCCTGGATGCCGACCATTTCCCCGGTCTGCAATTCGGCAGGCACTTCTTTTGGCCACGCCAGGCAGTAACCGCCGGGACTGTGGTTGATGACCGGCAAGGCATACGTCGGGTAGTGCGGTGGGCTGTCGGCGTCGCCTTCGTCGTCCGCCAGCGGCTCGTAGCGGATTTCTTCGTAGGGCAGGAATTCGTCGGCCTTGCTCTGTGGAGCAGCGTCGAAGGCCTGGCTCCAGCTGTCCTTTTCCCCTTGCACCACCGCGCGGCTGAAGTTTGCCGCGCGTGAACCGGGATGCTTGAGCAATTCGCTGAATGTGCGCTCACCGCCCAGATAGAAGTGCAGGGCGCTCATGCCGACGCACACGGTCAGGTTGCCCTGGCCTACGGTGCGCTGGAAGCTGCGCTCGGCGGCCTCGCCCCAGGTGGCGTGCAGATGTTGCAGGGTGTCGAGGGTCAGGCCGGCCGGCACCGGCAGCGGCGTCGAGGTGTCCTGATGCAGCAGGTGAGCCTCGATGGCATTCACCAGCGGTTGCGGATTAAAGCCGAGCAGGCCGGGCTGTTGTTCGCTGCGAAATTTGCTGCGATAGCGCGGACCGGCGTCGATCTCCGCAGAAATCGCGAACAATCCCTCGCCCGAGGCGCCGGGATGCAGTTTCAGCCAGGCGCTCCAGGGTTCAAGCACCTGCGCGAGTTGGGCGATCGGGTTCTGTCGCATCTGATTGCAGCGGGCGCTGCCCAGCAGCAGGGCGGCGATATAGGTCTGTTCGACACTCAGTTCACCGGCGAGGCTGGCCAGATCGTCACGGACCCGACGGTGTTGCAACTGCAAGTCGCAGGCACAGCGAAACAACTGGTGCAGCTCAAACCACAGCTGTTCCGGCGCCGGGCTGTACAACTGCGTGGCGCGCACCAGTTGTCCTTTCAGTGCATGAACGGCGCGTTGCAGCGCTTCGCTCAGCAGGGCGGCCCGGTCTTTTGAGTATTTGGGGGCGATCCGCAGAACGATCTGCTTGTAACCGATGGCCAGATGACTTTGCAGGGCCTGACAGAGGTTGCTGATCTTGCGTGAGCGTTCGTCGAGCATGATCGCCTGATGCAGAAAGTGTCGCTCAAGGTGCTGGCAGACGAAGTACACCTCGGGTCGCAGCAGTTCCAGCAGGTGCAGGCGGTTGTCGCTGGGCGTCAGCAATTGATTGAGTTCACCGAGGCCCTGATAGAGCTGACGTGCGGTTTCGCCGATGTTGGCCTTGGGCAGGCCGGCGATCCAGCGCTTGAGGTCGCGTGGAGTCGCTTCGCAGAAAGACAGGCGCAACTGCGTTGGCGTCGGTGCGCTCAGTTGCGGTTGGAATCGAGGCTCACTCATGCCGTGACCAGCTCCGGCGGCGAATAGGGCAATGCCAGAAACTCTAGCAGTTGTGGTCCGTTTCGCAGGCGCTTGTCGGGCTTTTTTACCGTTGGTCTGCTGGCCTGATGCCATTTCGGCAGGCGCTACTAGGCTCTCTGGCGTGCGATCGGAAACGCACGGTTGCACGGCTTGCCGCCAACTTCGGGCAGGTCTCTGAAAAACTTCAAGGAGATGAGGTTCATGTCTAAATACGCAGTGGCAAACCAATGGGGCGGTAGTTCGGCACCTTGGCATCCGGGTGGAACCTGGGTTCTGGGCGCGCGGGACAACCAGAAAGTCGTCGCCATCGACATCAAGTCCGGCGACGGCGGCAAAACCTTCACCGGCACCATGACCTACGCCGGCGAAGGCCCTATTGGCTTCAAGGCTCAGCGCACTGGCCAGAACCAGTACAACGTCGAGAACCAGTGGGGCGGCAATGATGCTCCATGGCATCCAGGTGGCAAATGGGTGATCGGCGGTCGGGATAACCAGAACGTTATCGCGTTGAATGTCACCTCGAGTGACGGCGGGAAAAACCTCAGCGGCACCAATACCTACGCCAACGAAGGGCCGATCGGCTTCCGTGGGCAGATAGAGTAACGGCGCCGTTCAGGTCGTGTCCGCCCCTTCGCAGACGTGCGCAGGGGCGGATCAGCAGGTTCAGGCGTTCGACAGTGCCAGGGCCTGACCCATCTGTACCGGCGAGCCGGCTTTCAGTTCTTCAACCCATTTCACCTGATCCGGCCCGAACAGCACGATCGCGGTCGAACCCAGCTTGAAGCGACCCAGTTCCGCACCTTTTTCCAGGTGGATCGGCGCACGGGCGGCTTCGTCGTAGCGGAAGGTTTTCAGCTCACGCTTCGGCGGCGTGACCAGACCGGCCCACACGGTTTCGATCGAAGCCACGATCATCGCGCCCACCAGCACCACGGCCATCGGCCCGCGCTCGGTGTCGAAGATGCACGCTACACGCTCGTTGCGGGCGAACAGCTCAGGGACGTTTTCAGCGGTGGTCTGGTTGACCGAGAAGATCCGGCCCGGGATGTAGACCATCTCGCGCAGGGTGCCGGCCAGCGGCATGTGCACGCGGTGGTAGTCCTTCGGCGACAGGTAAACGGTGGCGAATTCACCACCCATGAACGGCGCGGCGTTGGCTGCGTCGCCACCCAGCAGTTCCAGCACGCTGAAGCTGTGGCCCTTGGCCTGGAAGATACGACCGTGCTCGATCGGGCCGAGCTGGCTGATCGCACCGTCGGCCGGGCTGAGGATCGCGCCCGGCGTTTGGTCCAGCGGACGGGCACCGTCTTTCAGCGCACGGGTGAAGAAGGCGTTGAAGTGCTCGTAAGCGGTGACGTCTTCAACCAGCGCCTGGGACATGTCCACCTGATAACGCTTGGCGAACCAGGTGGTAAAGGCATTCTTGAACCAGCGCACGCGGCACTCGGCGATGCAGCCGGCCAGGCGCGACAGCAAGTGGTGAGGCAGCAGGTACTGGCTGATGATAAACAAACGCTCTTTCATGACTGTCCTTAAAAATCCTTAAAGCTCGACGGGGGTGTCGGGGTGGTTGCCCCATTCGCCCCAGGAACCGGCGTAGCCCTTGACCCGCGGATAACCGAGGGCCTTGGCCACCAGATAAGTGAAACCGGACCGGTGATGGGTCTGGCAGTGAGTGATGATTTCTTTGTTCTTGGTGATCCCGAGGTTTTCGAGGATCTGCGGCATGTCGGTACGGATGCGCAGCTGACGCGTCTGATCCATGCCGGCCGTCCATTCGAAATTGACTGCGCCGGGGATGTGCCCACCCTTGGCCGCCAAGACTTTCTCGCCGGAATATTCCAGTGGACCGCGAGCATCCCAGATCGCCAGATCGGCGGCACCGAGTCGGCTTTGCAGGTATTCGCGGGTGGCGGTCGGTTCGTCGTGCAGGGTCAGGGCCACCGGGCCGCCGACCGCTGGTGGAACCCGGATCGACATCGGCGAACCTTCCGCCAGCCACGCCGGCAGGCCGCCGTCGAGGTAGTGGTACTTATCGTGACCGATCACGTCGAGCAGCCAGATGAAGCGCCCGGCCCAGCCGCCGCCTTCGTCGTCATAGACCACGTAGACCGCGTCCTTGTTGTGGCCCAGTTCACCGAACAGTTCCTCGAGTTTTTCTTTTGTCGGCAACAGGCCCGGAGCCGGTGCCTGGCCCAGCTGGGTGCGCTTCGGATCGACGAAGTGTGCGCCGGGAATATGACCCTCGGCATAGCGGGCGGCGCTGGTCAGATCCACCAGAATCAGGTTGCGGGCATCGAGGCGCGGGAGCAGGTCGCTCGGCTCGATCACCAGCGCCAGGCCAGAGAAGTCAGACATGTGAGGTCTCCAGAGCACAAAGGGGAAGGATTGTAGCTGTCATTGGCCGCGCTGGCTAAAGCTGTGCAGGGCTTTCTCGATGCACTGCGCGGTTTTGCCGAAGGCTTGCACGGTGATGTCGGCGAACGGTCCGCCACCCTGGTCGGTGACCACGATCATGATCACCCGGCCGTTATGGACCAGCGAGCGCAGAAACAGATGTTCGCCACGGAACAGCGTACGCAGGGACGGCGGCAGCAGGGCGGAAAACTGGGCGTTGTTGTCCGGGGTGATCCGCACCTGTGCCTGCTGCGCGAGCAAGCGCTGCAACACGGTGCTTTGGCTGACGATGAAGTTCAGCGCGGCGGCTTCTTTCGGCAAGCCGGAAATCTGATGCACACGCAGACTGGACTGGGTGCGGTCGGCCATCAGGATCATCACCCGGCGCATGCCGCTGGCCACCAGCGCGTCGCGGGCGGCGATGGTCAAGTGCATGGCGTTGGTGAAACGGCTCGGCTCGGCCAGCAGCTCGGCGCATTGTCGGCGCCATTTGGCCAGATCTTCGGCGTTGGGTGCGGCGGCCGGCAGCATGCCGGCGGGCAGGCGCCGGGTGCCCCAAGGCCACAGCAGTGAAACCGCCGGGTGCCACAGATCCGGCATCGAATGCCGGCGCGCACTGTTGGCGGCCTGCTGGTGCAGCTGTTGTTGCACTTCGTCCATCGGGATTTGCAGATAGAGGCTGGTCAGGTATTGCCAGCGCTCGCTGTGCGGACTGTCCCAGGCCTGTTGCGCCGACAGCGCCAGACCATTGGCCAGCAGCACGGTATTGGCCGGCTGATTGAGCCAGTTGCGCAGGGTCGGGTCGTCATCCAGGCGATTCTGTTGGCGCAACGGATGATCGACATCGCGAGCGATGCGCAGGACCTTGACCAGTTCGCGCTGCTCGGTGAGCAGCAATCGATATCCCTGCTGCACCCAGATCGGCAGGCGCCAGGCTTCGACCAGTGCCGCACCGATCTTCAGCAGGCGCACGCCGAACAATTGTTTTTCCACGTCGCGGGCCGATTCGCCCTTGTGGATGACCCGAACTTCCCATTCCTCGAGCAGTTTGGGAAAGGTCAGCGCCAACGGCCACAGCGGCGACAGAAACAACAGACTGCCCCAGTGAATGTCCTGCCACAGCCGCGCCAGGCGACTGGCAAAAAAACCGTTGGCCTGCTGCGTGGCGTGCTGACTGATCATCTGTATCTGGCGCAAGGCCTGGGGAATTTGCGCCTGCGGTTCGGCGGGCAGGCGTGCCAGCAGTTCTTCGGTGCGGGCCAGACCCAGGCGATTGATCGCCACCTCAAGGTTTTCCGCCGGTGCGGTCAGGCTGCCCTGTGTATGGCGGTTGGCTTCGCGGATGATGCTCAGGGCCAGCGCCGGGCTGTCCTGCATCAGATCGGCAATGTCGCGCAACGAGCTGCGATTGTCGCGGATCGCCCGGCAGACCTTGTCATGGGCCTCTTGCGGCACCGGCAGGCGCACGCCGTCGAGCAGCTTCACCCAGCCATCGAGTGTGGTCGGTCTTGCGTGTGGGACGTTCGTTTCATTAGCCATGTCTGGACGGGATCTTGATCTGCTGTAGACGCGCCCGGCACGGGCTAAATTGGCTTTTCGCCTGAACTGGCTATAGTCTGGCGCAGTTTTGCCGATAAGTAGAAGAAGAGATTTTTTAACTTCCGAATATGACCTTGAACCCGACTTAAACAAGTACTTTCTACCTATGGCTAAAATTATCGGCATCATCGTCGTATTCGCGAGCGTGCTCGGCGGATACGTGCTCTCCCACGGCAAGATTGCCGCCCTGATCCAGCCCTTCGAGGTGATGATCATCGGCGGTGCGGCACTCGGAGCATTCCTCCAGGCCAACCCCGGTTACATGACCATGCACGTGCTCAAGAAATCCCTGGGCATGTTCAGCTCGCGTTTCAGCCACACGTTCTATCTGGAAGTGCTTGGCCTGATCTATGAAATCCTCAACAAGAGCCGCCGTGAAGGCATGATGGCCATCGAAGGCGACATCGAAGATGCCGCTGCGAGCCCGATCTTCGCCAAGTACCCGGCGGTGCTGAAAGACGAGCGCATGACCGCGTTCATCTGCGATTACCTGCGCATCATGTCGTCCGGCAACATGGCGCCACACGAACTCGAAGGCCTGTTCGACATGGAGTTGTACAGCCTCAAGGAAGAACTGGAGCATCCTTCCCACGCGGTCAACGGCATTGCCGACGGCATGCCCGGTTTCGGTATCGTCGCGGCGGTACTGGGTATCGTGGTGACCATGGCGTCCCTGGGCGAGGGCGACCAGAAGTCCATCGGTCTGCACGTAGGTGCGGCACTGGTCGGTACCTTCTTCGGTATCTTGGCGGCCTACGGCTTCTTCGGCCCGCTGGCGCATTCCCTGGCCCACGATGCCAAGGAAGAACTCAACGTTTATGAAGCCATCAAGGCTTCGCTGGTGGCTTCGGCTTCCGGCATGCCGCCGTCGCTGGCCGTGGAATTCGGGCGCAAGGTTCTGTACCCGGCTCACCGTCCTAGCTTCGCCGAGCTGGAACAAGCGGTTCGCGGTCGCTAAGTCATGGAAAATAACCAGCCGATAATCATCAAGCGCGTCAAGCGCTACGGTGGCGGGCATCACGGCGGGGCGTGGAAGATCGCCTTTGCCGACTTCGCGACGGCGATGATGGCGTTCTTCCTGGTGTTGTGGCTGCTGTCCACCGCAACGCCGGAACAGAAGATCGCTATTGCCGGCTACTTCAAGGACCCGGTCGGCTTCTCCGAGAGCGGCACGCCTTACATCATCGATCTGGGCGGTACGCCGACCCTGGCGCCGGAAAATACCCTCAACCCTGAAGTGAAGTCTCAGCCGCAACCGGACAAGGTCACGGTCGACACCGATCAGGTTGAAGGCATGGCTGAGCAGGTCGAGAAGGAGCGTCTGGAACTGTTGCTGCAGGAACTGCAGAACAAGGTCGACGAGAACCCGCAACTGCAGAAGTTCAAGGACCAGATCCTGTTCGAGATCACGCCGAACGGCTTGCGCATCCAGATCATGGATGCCGAGAACCGGCCAATGTTCGACTCCGGTTCTGCACGCCTGAAGCCGTATTTCGAAGACATCCTGCTGGCCATGGCCGACACCATCAAAGCGGTGCCGAACAAGATCAGCATCAGCGGTCATACCGATGCCAAGCCGTACACCGGCACCGGCGACTTCGGTAACTGGGAACTCTCGGCCAACCGTGCCAACGCCGCCCGGCGTGCATTGGTGGCGGGCAGCTATCCGGACGGCCAAGTGGCGCGGGTGGTGGGTTACGCCTCGTCGGCACTGTTCGACAAGGAAAACCCGTTCAACCCGGTCAACCGCCGTATCGACATCGTGGTGTTGACCAAAAAGGCCCAGGCCGCCATCGAAGGTTCGCAAGGCGCTGAGCCGGCGAAACCGGCCGAAGGGCAGAACGGCGCAGATCCGGCCAAACCGGTCGACCCGAACGCCTTGCCGGCGGATCAGCAGCCAGTGCCGGCCCACGAGTTGCGCGAACGGCTGAACCTGTTCGACGACCCGCTGCCGAAACCGGCCGAGCCGGGCAGCGCGGCGCCAGCCCCGGCGCCTGCCGCACCGGCCACTGCACCGGCACCCGCGCCGAAGCAGTGACCTACAAAAAAGCCGCGAGATGATCGCGGCTTTTTTGTGTCTGGCTGTTTAGTAGCCGTTTTCGGGAAGGCTGGCGATGATCGAGCGGTAGCTGTTCATCCGCTGTTGCTGGATGCGCCCATCCTCAAGGGCCTTGAGCAAGGCGCAACCCGGCTCGCGGTCATGCTTGCAGTCGCGGAAGCGGCAGGTGCCGAGCAGGTCGTCGAACTCGATGAACCCCGCCTCGACATCGGCACGGCTGACGTGGCCCAGGCCGAATTCGCGGATGCCCGGGGAGTCGATCAGTTCACCGCCGCCGGGGAAGTGGAACAGTCGCGCAGTGGTCGTGGTGTGGGTGCCCTGGCCGGACCATTCGGACAGCGGGCCGACACGGGTTTCGACGTCCGGCAGCAGGCTGTTGACCAGCGACGACTTGCCGACACCGGACTGACCGACGAACACGCTGATGCGTCCGTCGAGCAGCGTTTGCAGTTGCTCCATGCCGTTGCCGTGGTGCGCCGACACTTCCAGCACCGGATAACCCAGGGTGCGGTATACCGCCAGCAACGCGTTCAGGGCCGGGGCGTTTTGCTCGTCGATCAGGTCGAATTTGTTCAACAGCAGCAACGGGCGGATGCCGGCGTGCTCGGCCGCGACCAGATAGCGGTCGATCAGGTTCGCATGGGGCTCGGGCAGCGGGGCGAAGACGATGACGATCATGTCGACGTTGGCGGCCACCGGTTTGAGCTGACCACGGCTGTCCGGACGGCACAGTTCGGTGGTGCGCGGCAGTTGCGCGACAATCACACCGATGCCCTGGTTGCCGGCGCGCCAGACCACGCGGTCACCGGTCACCAGCGCTGGCAGGTTGGCCCGCAAGTGGCAACGGAAGACCTGGCCGGCCAGTTCGCCGTCAACGGCCTCGACCTCGACCTGCACACCGAAGTGGGCGATCACCAGGCCGTGCTGTTCCGGGCCCAGGTCGCCGCCTTCGAGCGCCTCGACAGCCGAGGACTCGCGTTTGGCGGCGCGGGCGGCGCGCTCGCCCTGAATCTTTTCGATGCGCCAGTTTTGACGACGATTGAGTTGGCGTTTGGCCATGGGTGTTCCGTCTGAAGAATGCAGCGATTAGGTAAAACGGCCGCGAGTTTAGCACGCCCGGGCACCGCCCTAGGCTAAACTGCGCAGCATTGCCTAGGAGCCGAAATATGCAAAACCCGCAGAACCTGATCTGGATCGACCTGGAAATGACCGGTCTGGATCCGGAAAACGACGTCATCATCGAAATGGCCACCATCGTCACCGACAGTGACCTGAACACCCTGGCCGAAGGCCCGGTGATCGCCATTCACCACAGCGACGAAGTCCTGGCCCGCATGGACGAGTGGAACACCCGCACCCACGGCAACTCCGGTTTGACCCAGCGTGTGCGTGAAAGCCGCGTGAGCATGGCCGAGGCTGAAGCCGAAACCATCGCCTTCCTCGAAAAGTGGGTGCCGAAGGGCAAGTCGCCGATCTGTGGCAACAGCATCTGCCAGGATCGCCGCTTCCTTTATACCCACATGAAGTCGCTGGAAAGCTATTTCCACTACCGCAACCTCGACGTTTCCACCCTCAAGGAACTGGCCGCGCGCTGGGCGCCGGACGTGCGCGACAGCTTCAAGAAGGGCAGCACTCACCTGGCGCTGGATGATATCCGCGAGTCCATCGCCGAGCTGCAGCACTACCGCAAGCATTTCATCAAGTTCTGAGATCGGCGACCTTGTGGCGAGGGAGCTTGCTCCCGCCTGGCTGTGCAGCAGCCAGATCCCCTCGTCACAGACGTTCAGCAAAACGCACTTCTGGTGCCGCCCTGAAATGGCTAGACTGCGCGCCTTCCTGCCAGGACCGCCACCATGTTGCTGATGCTCTACCTCGTCGCCATTACTGCCGAAGCCATGACCGGCGCCCTGTCTGCGGGCCGTCGCGGCATGGACTGGTTCGGTGTGGTGCTGATTGCCTGCGTCACCGCATTGGGCGGCGGTTCGGTGCGCGACGTGCTGCTCGGGCACTACCCGCTGACCTGGGTCAAACACCCGGAATACCTTGTGCTGACCACGGTCGCAGCGATGATCACCGTGTTCACCGCGCGCTGGATGCGCCATCTTCGCTCGCTGTTTCTGGTGCTCGATGCCGTCGGTCTGGTGGCGTTCACCCTGATCGGCTGCATGACCGCCCTGGAAATGGGCCACGGCATGCTGGTGGCCTCGGTCAGCGGCGTGATCACCGGGGTGTTCGGCGGCATCCTGCGCGACATCTTCTGCAACGACATTCCGCTGATCTTCCGCCGCGAGTTGTACGCCAGCGTCTCGTTCGCTGCGGCGTGGTGTTACATGCTTTGTCTGTATCTGAATGTGCCGAGCGAACAGGCGATTCTGATCACCCTGTTCGGTGGCTTTCTGCTGCGGTTGTTGGCGATTCGCTTCCATTGGGAAATGCCGAAGTTCGTTTATAACGACGAGCATTGAGAACTGGCTACAGCTTCTTACACTTGAATTCAAGTTCGCTTTTGAATGACGTGATATTGATATTCGGCTCCGCCCAATAAAGTGCGGGTGCATCGGAACTGATGTCAGTCACAGGAGTGAAAGAATGAGTGAGTTTAATGAGCTGTCTGCAGAGCGCTCGATCAATTCGGCTTCTCTGGAAAGTATTGAATTGAAGGTGAAGTTCGATTCAGGGGGCGCAACGCGAAGCAAGGTGTTGTTTGGCAACGGGCGTATGCAAGTTAAAGTGCAGGTGCTGGTCTCCGGTTTCGATGAGGGCGGTCAACATATTTCTGTACCGGCTGATGTACTGAATACAGTAGAACTTATTCATTACAATACCGGGAGAACATTGCGGGACGGCTGGAAAGCCAGTGCCGAACAGGGACGATATACACTGGAGGCTCCTGTCTCTACAGATTTGATGGACGCATCGGACGATGAGTCGCAATACCATGCCCATCCTCACGTGCGCACCTTCTGGGTTTCATCGGCGGGGGTTGGTACCACACAGATCGCAGCGCGTGTTTTACTCAACGGAACCGTTATTCAAAGCAACGGTACTGGTCTGATCGATCGTCAGGACAGCAGTATCACGCTGGATGCGCAATTGCCGATCAGCTACTCGCTTGAGCAGTTTCACTTGAAAAGCGTAAGGCGCGGGAATGAAGAACCAGGTAACCGGATCTCCAATTACTACCTCGGACTCAATCATCAGGGGCAGCAAATAAAACTGGTGGACTGGGTGGCTTCGCGGGGTACAGGCAATTTGGTTTTTGCTCACGGTAACTGGCTGGGTGCCCCTGCGACCAATTATCTGATCGGTATTCTGGCAAGTCCGGATCAGGCTGATGTGACTGTAAAGTTGCCTGTCAATGACAACAACTTTTTAGACGCCGTATTTTCAGGCCCAGCCAGTGTCTCTTCTGAGATGAGTAAGGAATATCCTGTACGGGTCAGCGACCGTCACGGTGAATTGACTATTGTGCAAGCCATTTCCGAGTACACGTACAGCTACGCCAAGTATACGGTGGATGAGGCGTTTCATTTTTCCGCGATTGATCAATACGGGTCTGAACACAAACTGGCCATTCGAACCGACGCTACGCAAGGTTTGTTCATTCTTGAGCGGGGGTAAATCTGCGTCAGGGCAATAGATATATAAGCTCGCTGTAAAAGAATAAGTCAGTAAGCTGCCATATCGATGATCCCTGCCGGTATTTCGGCAGGGACACTATTGTCCGTCAGTTCCTTACCGTAAAGGGGCTGACTCAATATCGCTCAAGGATGAGAATTGATGCTCAAAAAACCACCAAGGGATTTTGCTCCAGCACCTTCCCCGAACCCACCTGCTTCCCGCACTCCAAGTCATGAAGCACCGCCGCGAGCGGATGTCGACGTGCCAGGTGTGTCACGTCGCGCTGCATTGCCACCTGCGACAACAGACCCTGGCCATTCAGGCAGGCAGGATGCCCCTCCCTCGCCTGTTGTCGAGAACAGCATGATTGTTTCCGAATCTGCATCCCGGGTGCCTGCAACCGCACCGATGCCTCCGGTGTTGGCCGATTTCTGGATCAGCGCTGCAGCTAAACTGCCCGCACCCGATGCTCAGGGATTCAGAATCATCAAGCAGCGCCGGTACATCGAATTGACCGACGGGCATTTTGTCCAGGTTGCCAAGGACCCCGTTACGGGGGATTGGCGAGCAATGCTGGCAAGTGAGCTTGTTCCTTCCGGGCCGTTACTGTTGCCTGATCAGCACCGCCGTTACTGGCACCCGAAAGACAGCAACGGGGCGCATAAGATTACCGGTGTGGACGAAGCCGATGTTGAAACCTTCGCGCCGGGACCTTCCTCGGCACTCTCAAGCCGGCTGATTTCGCAAGCATCTGTCGAGCGTCGAGTGCGAGCGCTTTATCCCGGGCTTGCGGACGACGAAGTGAGTGCTTTCATCGGAGACCGTTTACACAGTGATCCGCACTCCGTTCTTGTACGACTGGAAAAAGAGTCTGTCGCGTTGCGTGAAGAACTGAAGGACTGGTTAGGGAGTGCACGTTCAACTCATCCCGGCGCTGAGTCCGGATTGAGTGCTGAAGCCCTCGCCAGCCAACGACAGAAGCGTGAAAAATTCAGTCAGGATCTTCTGGCAATCTGGCGACGTGAGTCAGTGCCGGGCCAGGGTTCTGCCGATCACAGCTTTTCGACGTTCATCGATTTCTCCGGGGAATTGCCACACTTGTCCGCCCGCTTTGAATGGGTGACAGAGCTGGTGCTGACCGCTCGTAATACAGAAGTATCGTCGGGTCGGTTTTTAGACAGTTTTCCCAATGTTCGCTACCTGATTCTGGAGTCTGTGCGAATGGAGGAGTTTTCTCCGGCGATCTTCCGGATGCGGGATTTGCAGCACCTGATATTGAACGGAAATTCACTTCGTCTCTCCGAGAACAGTGCCGAGGGCCTGTCCCGGATCGAAACCCTCACGTTGCTGGATTTGAGGGAAAACCCTTTGGGCATAGCCCCGCCTGTGGGATTCATGCGGGGGTTGCGAGAGTTGTTTCTGCGTGATTGTGCGATCGACGAGCTTCCGTCCGGTATGGAGCGGTTGCCAGCACTGACTCGCGTGGATTTGCGAGAGAACGACATTTCCATCATCGGCGAAGAGTTGTTCGACATTCCGGACACGCAGAATCTTTACCTGGATTTGAGGGACAACCCGCTCGGCGTGGTGGCGAGGGAGCGAATCACCCACTATCTGGAAAATGCCAGTCTTGATCGTAAAGTGCAGATTCGCTCGGATGAGGACGGTCTTGATGTCGCTGATTCTTCCGAATCAAGCGACAGTTCTGATAGCGGGGTCGAGTCAGACACCTGATAAATACCGAGCAGCCGTTGTCTTGCAATGAGTCTGGTTGTAAAAAAATAGATGGCCCACTTTTCTCTTTGTCTTTTTGGCTTTGAAGGGAGTGGGCTTTTTTTGTTGTGGTTTTTATATTTCAGAGGGCAGGTTTAATAGTTTGTGTTTCAGGTTGGTGCTTTCGGGTGCTCTGCTTACATGTTGTCAGCTATTGCTGCTGTTATAGACTTTTGTGATGTGTTTAATATTTGATCGTGCCCTGAATTGTCTGAAAAGGGGTCAATTGAATATTTATACAGGAAGTTATTGATGTTTGAAGAAGTCGTCAGTATTCAGAGGCTCGAAGTCAAATTTGATTCGGCACCCACACTTCGTCATAAGCAACTTTACGCCAACGGTCGGATGCAAGTACGGGTTCTGGTCTTGATTTCGGGTGGCGATGCCCAGGCCAACGAAGTGTCTCTGCACGGGCATCCGGCCATGCAGACCCTTCGCCTGATCTCCTACAACGGCGCGCGGCCGCTCTCGGGAGACTGGAATGTCGAGACCCGGGAAAATCGCTACGCCCATGACATGGCGGGCGGCATCGCCCGGGCCACTCCACTGGTGCCGGCAGCGCATAACCGCATTACCGACCCTGCCGAACCCGTTCAGGTCTATGAGTTCTGGGTCAGCAGCTCCAGGCCGGGCTCACTGCAAATTGCCGCCGAAATCACCTTGGGCGATGAAGTGTTTCGAAGCAACGGGCAACTGGGGAGCGACAGCAGCGTGACGTTGGAGGCGATATCGACGGTCAAGTATCCAGTGAGCCACTTTTCTCTGGAAAAGGTCAGTGAAAGCGTCATTGATCGTTTCGACGCGATTCATCGATACAGCCTGGGTCTTTATGCTGACCGTCGTTCCATTCATCTTCTGGATTGGACCAGCACGCAAGTACAAAAGGATGACGAGTACGCGACGTTGTTCTTTGCTTCCGGAAATATTGATGATTCCCACCCGGGAGGAAGAACTTATTGCGGCTACATGGCGCCGGTCTATGGTGCCAGTGCGACCATTCGCGGTCCGAAAGGGTATGTCGGGACGCCAGTCAATCAGCAGCCGGGTAATCTGACGCTATTGAGCTATCTCTCTCCCGACTATCAGAGTCAGCCGGTTCGGGATCAGGTTTTTGAACTGACAGTATTCGATGAGTTCGGTACGGCGCACTGGATTCGTATAAAACCGGATTTTTCCGCACGCGCATTCAAGCTGGTTTGAGCGGCGATTTTTTAGCAGATTGTCGCGAGCTTCTTTTGTTCGGTTTCAACGCAGTCGGTTTGAACTTCGAAGTTCATCGAGTGGGTTGGTTATTGTGTGGTGAATAAGGAATTTATATATGGAGAACAAATCTCCGGGCTCCGTGCATTCCAATGCATTCAATTTTGGTGAGTTTGTAACGGGCGGTGTTGATCCTCGGACAGGCTTGTATACCTGTTCCTTGTCTTTGGGGGCTGTTCGATCTGCGGGTCTCAACGGACCTTCGTTCGGACTCGCCCTGGGGTTCAACCCGCTTGATACCCGAAACACCGGATTCGGGCTGGGCTGGTCGCTGGCCACGACCCGATACGACGCGCGCAGCAAGATGATGACCCTGTTCAGCGGTGAGCGTTACAAGGCCGTCGAAACGGTCGCGGGTCTCCAGTTCAGGGAAATGAAGCTGGAAAGCGTCAAGGTCGTGAAAACCGGTGCCGGACGTTTTGATGTTCATTACAAGGACGGGCACCGGGAAGAGTTGACGGTGCAGGCTGGCAGTCCGGTTGCAGTCCCGACGCGGATCGTCGCGGCCAACGGCGCAGGCATCACACTGCTGTACAAAGTGGTCAATCAATACCCGGAGCTGATCGAAGTCAGGGATGACCAGCGGACGCTGCTGAAAATATCCCGCAAGGGCTCTTTGGTTACGTTGAGCCAGAACCCGGACACGGCATCCACGGCTGACTTCACAATGAAGCTCGATAGCAACGACCGGGTCGTGGAGATCGGTTTGCCAGAGGGCCGGGGCTGGGATCTCGAATATTTGCACATCGATGAAGTCGGTTACCTGAAGCGGGTCGTGACACCGTTGGGGGGCGTCGAAATCATTCGCTACAAGGAGCAAGGACATCTGCTGCCCGCCAGCGACGCCGGTGCGACGTTGGCGCTGCCTCATGTCATGGCCCATGACATTTATCCGGGTCACGGTCAGCCGAAAACGAGCAGAACCTACACGTTTTCGGACCGTAATTTTCTTGGGCATGGTTTGTCGGTGGAGCCATCCGACGATGGTGATCCGCTCTACTCGGCACCCTGGACTTACCAGTATGCGTCCGAGGAGCGCCTGGTGGTCGATGGCAAGGTGCACAGTCACATTAAACGGACGTACAACAAATTCCATTTGCTGGTTGCGCAGGTGACGACGTGCGGGGAGGCGGTCACTTCGCAGTTCACCGAGTATCACCTCGCAACAGGAAAGCCTTTCAACGAGCAACCGGCAAACTTTCGTCTGCCCCGGGTCCAGAGACTGAAGTTCGAAAACCGTCTCGGCAAAAAGCAACGGGAGGAGACGACGATCACCGAGTTCGATGCGGTGGGCAACCTGCTCAGGCATGTGGGGCCCGACGGGGTCACGACGCTGTCCGAGTTCTATCCGGCGGTCGAGTCGCCGGACTGTCCGGTGGATCCGCTCGGCTTTGTCCGTTTCGAGAAGCAAAGGACGGTCATCGCCGCACCCGACGGCGGGGCCTCGACCTGTACCCGTTTTCGCCATGCCTTGCACCCGGCATTGCAAGGCTCGACGCTGGCCAGCGTCGTGCTCATCGAAGAGCAGTTTTTCGAAAAGGTGGAAGACACGGAGGTTCTTCGTTCAAAGGTCGAGCACAGTTATTTCGATACACCGGCGGACCGGCTCCGACATGGTGCATTGCAGGAGCAGCGCATTACCCGGAGCGGTCGCGCCACCCGAACGGCGTTTTCCTCTCGGCTGGAAGGTGCTCGCCTTCATCTGACCCACACTGTTCACGGTTTCGATGGTACTTCGCAAAGCACGACGCAAGTCCTGTCGACATACAGCGGATTGACCTTGTCGGAGACCGACAAGGACGGTGGCCGGATCGACTATGAGTACGACGCCATTGGTCGATGCGTGCGCAAGACGCTCTCCCCGGACACCGCCCATGCTGCTTCGACGACCTGGGTTTATCAGGAGGCAAGCAGCACTTCGCCCGCGACAGTGACCGTCACGGATCCGGCGGGAGGTATGCAAACAGTCACTCATGACGGTTTGGGGCGTGTGATCGGCATTAAGGAGCTTGATTGCGACAATACAGATGAGGGAGCGTCGCAAGAAAGTCTTATGCGCACGGTGTACTCCGCACTTCACGACAAGGCGGGGCATCTGGTGGAGCAGACCCGCACAGACTGGTGGGAAGGCATTGCCCGTCCGGCCATTACCCGATGGGTCTATGACAGTTGGGGACAAGTGAAACAGACGCGTCATGCTGACGGGCGCGTAGAGCATCGCGAATTCGATCCGGTCGCTCTCCGGGAAACCCTCTGGCAGGAGGGAATGGGCAAGACAGTCTCGGTCTTCAATGCATTCGGCAAGCCGAAAAGTATTGAGATGCTCGACCGGAAGGGGGAGAGCCTGGGCAAGTCGGTCCTTGAGCATGACGGTTACGGCAGAACCCGCAGCCGGACCGATCAGGAAGGCAACAGGACGCTCTACCACTACGACGTCTTTGATCGATTGGTTCGCAGCGAATTGCCGGACGGGCATGCGGTCGAGACAGAATATGCCGATCACAGCGCCGAAGCATTGCCGACAAGGATCAAGGTCGACACGCTGGAGTTGGGCCGACAGGCATTCGACGGGCTGGATCGCCTGACTGAAAGTACGGCAGGCGGGCGCACATCCACAACGGGGTATGTGTCGGGCTCCAGCCAGGCCGGATGGCAAATGGGGGCTGACGGTAAAAAAGTCGAATTCACCTGGTCGCAGGGAGTGAGCAGGCTGGCTGAGCGCAAGGCTGACGGATTGCTTGCGCGCTTCACCTACGACGCCTTGCATGGCAAGCCTGAAACCTGCATCGAGCAGGGGCGTGAACATAGTTTCGTCTACTATCCTTCCGGACGCTTGAAGTCCGAAACGACCGTGTACGGTGAACATCGCCAGACAACATCCCACACTTGGTCGCTGGGTGGGCGGCCGCTGACTTTCATCGATGGACTTGGCAACGAACACAAGTCTGAATATGACAGTTGGGGGCGCAAATCCGCTTTCACCCAGGGCAGCTTGCGGTTCGAATACACCTATGACGCCGCAGGCTTGCTGGCGCTGATCGATGCCCGGGATACATCGACCGCCCTGCGCATGAAGACCCATCTGAGCTACGACGATATCGGGCGTGAAACGACCCGCCGGTTTGAAGTCGAGGGTCAGGCAAGTCAGACGCTGACCTCGAGTTACACCCCCTCCGGCAAGCTGGCGCAGAAAGTCTTGAAACGCGGCACTCAAGTCCTGCGCGATGAGCGCTTTACCTATGACGTGCGTGGGCGACTGAGCCATTACACCTGTGAGGGCACCCAACGGCCACGGGATCCCTACGGCAAGGAAATCGTCGAACAGACATTCACCTTCGATGCGCTGGACAACCTCCTCACGCTGCAAACCCGTTTCCCCCAGGGCGTCAATCTGACGACTTTCAGCTATAGCAAGGTCGATTTCACCCAGCTCACGGATATCAGTCATTCCCACGCGGATTACCCGCAACCGGTCACTCTGCAATACGACGCCAATGGCCGGATGATCAAGGATGACCAGGGTCGTACGCTGACGTACGACACGCTTGGGCGTCTGACAGGTGTCAGCGATGCGCAAGGGCAGAGGGTGCGGGGCTATCAGTACGACGGCTTTGACCAGTTGATGGCGCTGTCGCAGCCGGGTAGCGCGGACACTCAGCGTTACTATCGCGGTGGACGTGTCATCAACGATGTGCGTGGCAGCGATTCGTGCAGTGTCGTGCGCCACGAAGGCCTGTTGCTGGGGCAGTTCAAGGTCGGAGCTGATGCGGGTGTACGGATGTTCGGCACCGATCAGCAACAAAGCGTGCTGACACAACTGCAGAATGGCCGGGTTACCGATATCACCTACAGCCCGTATGGGCATCGGGAGGCGGAAGGCGGAATATTCAGTCTGCCAGGTTTCAATGGCGAGCAGTTCGATCCCGTCACCGGTCTGTATTTGCTGGGCAATGGCTATCGGGCCTACAGCCCGACCCTGATGCGCTTCATGTCACCCGACAGCATGAGTCCGTTCGGGGCAGGAGGGGTGAATGCCTATGCGTATTGCCTGGGGGATCCGGTCAACCGTGTCGATCCGACCGGGCATTTTTCCTGGCAGTCGATTCTGGGGATTGCGCTGGGGGTCATCGGGGTTGCCGTGAGTATTGTGACCCTTGGAGCGGCTACCCCTCTGGCGCTGCTTGCCATGGGGCTGGGTGTCGCCTCGGGGGTGACGGGTATTGCCAGTGAGCTGGTCAATGAGTGGGCGCCGGAGTCGGAAGCCGCATCAATACTCGGTTGGGTAAGCCTTGGATTGGGCGTGGCTTCGGCGGGCGCAGGGTGGCTGGCAGCCCGGCAAATCATCACGCGGGGCGGACGGATGCTGGGCAAGAACTTCAAGGGGCTTGCCGACGAACCACCCGTCGAGTACTACGCTCGAGGAAAGAAAACCAAGTCATCCGGCGCAAGCGGTCAGGAGCCACCGCCTCCACCGGTACGCTGGACATTGACGGAGGACTTTGCCGCGCATGATTACATTCCCAACGGCAAGCCGGGCAACGTTGCGCGGGCCAAATACGCGGAGTTCAGAGATGACATTGCGGTCAACAACAAATCGCCTTATGACGCTGCCAAGAGTTATCCCGGCAGTAAATTCGATCCTTATCCCAACTATGCGCCGGCTAAGCCGTTTACAGGTTATGAGCATGCACATACCCGTCTCTCGCAAGCGGACCGGGTGTTTTTCCTGACCAACAATGACACCCGGCACGTCATCATCAAACAGGTGGGGAGTCATGATCCTGCCTGGTAGCGGATAACACCCATTCGTCGGGCTATTCGTGATTCTGGAGATCGCGTTCCGAGTGTTGCTTGAGTGCCCACTCCACATGTTCACGAACCAGCTCCGACGGATAATCCCGTCGCGCCTTCAATGCTTCCAGCACCGGAATCGTTGAAGGCGCATTCCCCAGCCCGACCGCCAGATTGCGCAGCCAGCGCTCGTAACCAGCCCGGCGCAGAGGCGAGCCCTCGGTGCTGCTCAAGAACTTTTCTTCATCCCACAAAAACAGCTCGGCCAGCTCGGCGTTATCCAGATTGTGCCGTGGCTTGAAATCGCTTTCGCCGGACGGGCGGGCGAAGCGGTTCCACGGGCAGCAGATCTGGCAATCGTCGCAGCCGAACACGCGGTTGCCGATCAGCGGTCGCAGGTCCTCGGGGATGGCGTTCTTCAGTTCGATGGTCAGGTAGGAAATGCAGCGCCGCGCGTCCAGCACATACGGGCCGACGAAGGCGTTGGTCGGGCAGATGTCGAGGCATGCGGTGCAGCGTCCGCAATGTTCGGTGCTGTGGGGTGCATCCACCGGCAACGGCAGGTCGACGAACAGTTCGCTGAGAAAGAAATAACTGCCGGCCTTGCGGTTCAGCACCAGTGTGTTTTTGCCGATCCAGCCCAGTCCCGCCTGTTCGGCGATGGCTTTTTCCAGCACCGGGGCGCTGTCGACGAAGGCGCGGAAGCCGAACGGGCCGATTTCGGATTGAATCTTGTCCGCCAGTTGTTGCACGCGTTTACGGATCAACTTGTGATAATCGCGGCCCAAGGCATAACGCGAGATGTAGGCTTTTTCCGGTTTCGCCAGCATTTGCGCCATTTGCGTATCGCCTGGCAGGTAGTCCATGCGCAGGGACACCACGCGCAAGGTGCCCGGGACCAACTCCTCGGGGTGCGAGCGTTTGCTGCCGTGGGCGCCCATGTACTCCATTTCGCCGTGGTAGCCGGCCTCGAGCCAGCGTTGCAGGTGCTGCTCGTGCTCGGCCAGGTCCAGACCGCTGATGCCGACTTGCTGGAAGCCCAGCTCGCGGCCCCAGTCCTTGATGGATTGGGCGAGGGCGGGAAGATCTGTGGTAATGGCGGACATGAGGCGAGAGAAACCGGAGCTGAGGTGCGTATAATTCTGCCAGACATCGGAGCCCGAAGACGCATGCCGCACACTAAAGATCAATTACCCGACGCGCTGTACCGCGCCGCGCAGGTGCGGGCACTCGACGCACGGCTGATTGCCGCCGGTACGCCGGGCTTCGAATTGATGCAGCGTGCCGCCCATGCCACCTGGCGCGCACTGGTGCGCAAATGGCCTTCAGCCAGCGCATTGACCGTATTGGCCGGGCACGGCAACAACGCCGGGGACGGCTATCTGGTGGCTGCGCTGGCCCGTCGTGCGGGTTGGACGGTGCAGGTGCTGGCTGTCGGCGATCCGCAACGGTTGCAGGGCGATGCGGCCCTGGCGCATGCCGAAGCGGTGGCCGAAGGCGTTGCGATTGCTGAGTGGACGGTTTCCAGTGAACTGCGCGAAATTCTTGTCGATGCGTTGCTTGGCACCGGTTTGAGCGGCGAAGTGCGCGAGCCGTACGCTTCTTCCATCGCAGCCATCAATGCCAGCGGCCTGCCGGTGGTGGCGGTCGATATCCCTTCCGGTTTGTGTGCCGATACTGGCCATGTGCTGGGGCGGGCGGTGTGTGCCGATCTCACGGTGACCTTCATCGGCCTCAAGCTTGGCCTGTTTACCGGGGACGCGGCGGATCACGTCGGCAACCTGCTGTTCAACGATCTGCAAGCGCCGGCCGAAACTTACAGTGACATTGCCGCCGCCGCGCGCCGGCTCAACGCCGCTAATCTGCCGCGTCTGCCGGCCCGGGCGCCGGCTGCGCACAAGGGGCGTTTTGGCCATGTCCTGTTGATCGGTGGCGATCACGGTTTTGGCGGAGCGATTCTGCTCAGTACCGAAAGCGCCTTGCGTAGCGGGGCGGGGATGGTGTCGCTGGCGACCCGACCGGAACATGTCCCGGCGGCATTGAGTCGGGTGCCGGAAGCCATGGCGTTGGGCACCTCGTCGGCCAATCAACTGATGGGGTTGCTGGAAAAGGTGTCCGTATTGGTGGTCGGGCCAGGACTTGGACAGGCGAGTTGGGGCCGGGCGCTGCTGTCGGCCGCCGCCAATGCGCCGCTGCCGCAAGTATGGGATGCCGATGCATTGAATTTGCTGGCCTCCGGCTTCGTCCGTCTGCCCAAGGATTGCGTGATTACGCCGCATCCGGGGGAGGCGGCGCGACTGTTGGGGATCAGCACTGCCGAGGTGCAGGCGGATCGGCCGGCGGCGGCGCTGGCGTTGAGCAAAAAATACACAGCGGTAGTGGTGCTCAAGGGCGCTGGCAGTCTGATCGCTCATCCCGACGGGCGTCTGGCGTTGTGTCATCAAGGCCATCCGGCCATGGCCACTGCGGGTCTTGGCGATGTGCTGGCCGGTCTGGTCGGCGCGTTGCTGGCTCAGGGCATGAATGCGTTCGACGCGGCGTGCCTGGCGGTCTGGCTGCACGCCAACGCCGGGGCGCAACAAGGTAAATTCGGCCGTGGGCTGGCGGCCAGTGATCTGATTCCAGCCATTCGTCAGTTGTTGGAGGAGCATGCACCGTGTCTGAAGTAACCCTGTACCTGGCCGATGAACAGGCGATGAGCGACTTTGGCGCACGGATCGCCCGGGTGACCGGCGGCCATGGTCTGATTTTTCTCGAAGGCAACCTCGGCATGGGCAAAACCACGCTGTCGCGGGGCATCATTCGCGGGCTGGGGCATGTCGGTGCGGTAAAGAGCCCGACCTTCACCCTGGTTGAGCCCTACGAGATCGGTGACGTCCGCGCCTTCCACTTCGATCTGTACCGCCTGGTGGATCCGGAGGAGCTGGAGTTTCTCGGCATTCGCGACTATTTCGAAGACGACGCCCTGTGCCTGATCGAGTGGCCCGATAAAGGTGCAGGCTTTTTGCCAAAGCCCGACCTGACCATTACCATTAGCCCGCAAGACAGCGGGCGTTCGCTGACTATTTTGTCCCAGGGCTCGCGTGGCGAGGCCTGGTGTGCCGCTTTGGCGTTGGAATCCAAATAAATGATGGGGTTAGGTATGCGCTTTCGCGCGTTGGTGGCTGCCGCTGGACTGATGTTGATGGCAGTAACCGTCAACGCTGTGGCCGAGACGAAGGTCAACAGCGTGCGCCTGTGGCGGGCGCCGGACAACACGCGCCTGGTGTTCGACCTGACCGGTCCGGTGCAGCACAGCGTCTTCACCCTTACGGCACCGGATCGACTGGTGATCGACATCAATGGCGCCACCCTTGGCGCGCCGTTGAAAGTCTCCACCGCCAACACACCGATCACCGCCATGCGCTCGGCCCAGCGCACGCCGACCGACCTGCGGGTGGTCATCGACCTGAAGAAAGCCGTCACCCCGAAAAGCTTCTCGCTGGCGCCGAACGCGCAGTATGGCAACCGTCTGGTGGTCGACCTGTTCGATAACCCGGCCGATGCCGCGCCGCCGCCAACACCGGCTCCGGCACCGACGGTCGCCACTGTTCCGGCCGTTCCGGTAACTCCGGCCGAGCCTGCGATCAAACTGCCTCCGGCCCCGGCCGGCAAGCGCGACATTATTGTGGTGATCGACGCCGGTCACGGTGGCGAAGACCCGGGTGCGTCCGGCTCACGCGGTCAGCGCGAGAAAGACGTGGTGCTGCAGATCGCCCGAGAATTGCAGCGTCAGGTCAACGGCATGAAAGGCTTCCGCGCCGAACTGACCCGTACCGGTGACTACTTCATCCCGCTGCGCGGCCGTACCGAAATCGCCCGCAAAAAGGGCGCCGACCTGTTCGTCTCGATCCACGCCGACGCCGCGCCATCTGCAGCGGCCTTCGGGGCTTCGGTGTTTGCCTTGTCCGACCGTGGCGCAACGTCGGAGACCGCCCGTTGGCTGGCCGACAGCGAAAACCGTTCCGACCTGATCGGCGGTGCCGGCAACGTCAGCCTCGACGACAAGGACCGCATGCTCGCCGGCGTTCTGCTCGACCTGTCGATGACCGCCTCGCTGACCTCCAGCCTCAACGTCGGGCAGAAGGTCCTGACTAACATCGGCCGGGTCACGCCGTTGCACAAGCAGCGCGTGGAGCAGGCCGGGTTCATGGTGTTGAAGTCGCCGGACATCCCGTCGATCCTGGTGGAAACCGGCTTTATCTCCAACGCCAACGAAGCGAACAAACTCTCCGCTTCTAGCCACCAGCAGGCGCTGGCGCGTTCGATCAGCAGCGGCGTGCGTCAGTTCTTCCAGCAGAACCCGCCACCGGGCACTTACATTGCGTGGCTGCGTGATTCGGGCAAGATTGCTCAGGGCCCGCGTGATCATCGGGTCAGCCCCGGCGAAACTCTGGCCATGATCGCGGTGCGTTATCAGGTGTCGGCAGCGACCCTGCGCAGTGCCAACAACCTCAGCAGCGATGAGCTGAAGGTCGGTCAGCACTTGACCATTCCGGGCACCGAACTGGCGTCCAAAGAATGAATCAGGTTCTGAACGCAGCGCGCATCGAACTGCTCAGCCCTCGGCTGGCGAACCAGATTGCCGCCGGCGAGGTGGTTGAGCGCCCGGCCTCGGTGATCAAGGAGTTGCTGGAAAACAGCCTCGACTCCGGCGCCAGACGCATCGACGTCGATGTCGAGCAGGGCGGCGTCAAGCTGCTGCGAGTGCGCGATGACGGCAGCGGCATTTCCGCCGATGACCTGCCGCTAGCGCTGGCCCGTCACGCCACCAGCAAGATCCGCAACCTTGAAGACCTCGAACAGGTGATGAGCCTGGGTTTCCGGGGCGAGGCACTGGCGTCGATCAGCTCCGTGGCGCGCCTGACCCTGACTTCCCGAACCCGCGACGCCGATCAGGCCTGGCAGGTCGAGACCGAAGGCCGCGACATGGCGCCCCGCGTTCAGCCGGCGGCCCATCCGGTCGGCACCTCGGTGGAAGTCCGTGACCTGTTCTTCAACACCCCGGCACGGCGCAAATTTCTCAAGACCGAAAAAACCGAATTCGATCACCTGCAGGAAGTGATCAAGCGTCTGGCGCTGGCGCGTTTCGACGTGGCGTTCCATTTGCGCCACAACGGCAAGACCATCCTCAGCCTGCACGAGGCCCACGATGATGCGGCCCGCGCCCGGCGTGTGGCGGCGATCTGCGGTTCGGGCTTCCTGGAGCAGGCACTGCCGATCGAGATCGAACGCAACGGCCTGCACCTGTGGGGCTGGGTCGGTCTGCCGACGTTCAACCGCAGTCAGGCGGACTTGCAGTACTTCTTCGTCAATGGCCGCGCGGTGCGCGACAAACTGGTAGCCCACGCGGTGCGTCAGGCTTATCGCGATGTGCTGTTCAACGGTCGGCATCCGACGTTCGCGCTGTTTTTCGAGGTCGATCCTGCAGCGGTCGACGTCAACGTGCACCCGACCAAGCACGAAGTGCGCTTCCGTGACGGGCGCATGGTGCATGACTTCCTTTATGGCACGCTGCACCGTGCGCTGGGCGATGTACGACCGGAAGATCAGCTTGCCGGCTCTGTCACTACTGCCATCGTGCGACCAACCGGTCTCGAGGCCGGCGAGTTCGGCCCGCAGGGTGAAATGCGCCTGGCCGCCAATGCGTTGCTGGAGCAACCGCAAGCGCAACCGGCGTTCAATACCTCGTCGGGCGCGAGCGCTGGCGGCGCCTATCAGTATCAATACACGCCACGTCCGCAACCTGCCGTCCCGGCTGCCGAGGCTCAGGCCGCGTATCGCGAGTTTTTCGCGCCGCTGCCCGAGGCAAATGCCAATGCTTTGCCGGCCGGTCAGGAAGACATTCCGCCGCTGGGCTACGCACTGGCGCAGCTCAAGGGCATCTACATTCTGTCCGAGAACGCCCATGGCCTGGTTTTGGTGGACATGCACGCGGCTCACGAACGGATCATGTATGAGCGCCTGAAGATCGCCATGGCCAGCGAAGGTTTGAGCGGCCAGCCGTTGCTGGTGCCAGAGTCGCTGGCGGTCAGTCAGCGCGAGGCCGATTGCGCCGAAGAGCATGCGGCGTGGTTCCAGCGTCTCGGGTTCGAGTTGCAGCGTCTGGGCCCGGAAACCCTGGCGATCCGGCAGATTCCTGCCCTGCTCAAGCAGGCCGAGGCCAACCGTCTGGTGGGCGACGTGCTGTCGGACTTGATGGAATACGGCACCAGCGACCGGATCCAGGCGCACCTGAATGAACTGCTCGGCACCATGGCCTGCCACGGCGCGATCCGCGCCAACCGCCGCCTGGCCTTGCCGGAAATGAACGGCCTGCTGCGCGACATGGAAAACACCGAGCGCAGCGGTCAATGCAACCATGGCCGACCGACCTGGACCCAACTGGGCCTGGACGATCTGGACAAACTGTTCCTGCGCGGTCGTTGATGAGCCAGCTTCCTCCAGCGATTTTCCTGATGGGCCCGACCGCTGCGGGCAAGACCGACCTGGCCATCGAGCTGACCAAGGTGCTGCCGTGTGAGTTGATCAGCGTCGATTCGGCGCTGGTTTATCGCGGCATGGACATCGGCACCGCCAAGCCATCGAAAGAGCTGCTGGCCGAGTATCCACACCGCCTGATCGACATTCTCGACCCGGCCGAGGCTTATTCGGCCGCGGATTTCCGCCGCGATGCCCTGCAAGCCATGGCCGAAATCACCGCACGCGGAAAAATTCCGCTGCTGGTGGGCGGCACGATGCTCTATTACAAGGCTTTGGTCGAAGGTCTGGCAGACATGCCAGCGGCGGATCCCGAGGTTCGCGCACAGATCGAAGAAGAGGCTGCACGCCTTGGCTGGCAAGCCCTGCACGATCAACTGGCAGTGATCGATCCGGAATCGGCGGCGCGTATTCACCCGAACGATCCGCAACGCCTGAGTCGTGCGCTGGAAGTTTATCGGGTCAGCGGTCAGAGCATGACTGAACTGCGGCTGAAACAATCTGTACAAAGTACCGAAGCGGCGGCATCGGGACGGCAACAATTGCCCTATACTGTCGCGAACTTGGCCATTGCTCCGGCAAATCGTCAGGTACTGCATGACCGCATTAAACAAAGATTCACAAATATGCTGGAACAGGGATTCATCGACGAGGTCGTAGCCCTGCGTAATAGAAGTGACCTGCATGCCGGGTTGCCGTCTATACGTGCGGTAGGCTACCGCCAAGTCTGGGATTACCTGGATGGCAAGCTGACGGCGGCCGAAATGCAGGAGCGAGGCATCATCGCCACGCGCCAATTGGCCAAACGCCAGTTTACCTGGCTGCGCAGCTGGGACGATTTGCACTGGCTCGACAGTCTGGATTGCGACAATCTGCCACGCACCTTGAAATACCTTGGGACCATCTCCATATTGAGCTGAGTCCTTGCAATTGCCGTCTATCCTTGGGGGTGTGGCGGCAAAAGCCATCTGATTACCTATTTTTTATATTGAATCCTTAAAGGAGTGCGGCACATGTCAAAAGGGCATTCGCTACAAGACCCTTACTTGAATACTTTACGTAAAGAGAAAGTTGGGGTTTCCATCTACCTGGTCAACGGTATCAAACTGCAAGGCACGATCGAATCGTTCGACCAGTTCGTTATCCTGCTGAAGAACACCGTCAGCCAGATGGTTTACAAACACGCTATCTCTACAGTCGTGCCGGTTCGTCCAATTCGTCTGCCAAGCGCAACCGAATCCGAAGCAGGTGACGCTGAGCCAGGTAACGCCTGATAGGAGTCTCCTTTGTTCTTTGAGCGCCACGGTGGTGGTGAGCGAGTCATCCTCGTTCACTTGGATGGACAGGACCCTGAGGCGCGCGAAGATCCGCAGGAGTTTCAGGAACTGGCAAATTCGGCAGGCGCCGAGACCGTTGCGTTTTTCAACGTGCCGCGTCATCGGCCAACCGCCAAATACCTGATCGGCAGCGGCAAGGTCGAGGAACTTCGCGACCTGGTACACGCCGAAGAAGCCGATCTGGTGATCTTCAATCACACCCTTACGCCGAGTCAGGAACGTAACCTCGAACGTGTGTTCGAGTGTCGCGTGATCGACCGTACCGGTCTGATTCTCGATATTTTCGCCCAACGCGCCCGTACCCATGAGGGCAAGCTCCAGGTAGAGCTGGCCCAGCTTGACCACATGAGCACCCGGCTGGTTCGCGGCTGGACTCACCTTGAGCGACAGGGTGGCGGTATCGGCATGCGCGGCCCGGGTGAAACCCAGCTTGAAACCGACCGACGCCTGCTGCGGGTTCGCCTGCGCCAGATCAAGGGCCGGCTGGAAAAAGTGCGCAGTCAGCGCGAACAGTCGCGTCGCGGCCGTTCACGTGCGGATATCCCTACCGTGTCTCTGGTGGGATATACCAACGCCGGTAAATCCACGCTGTTCAATAACGTGACGAAGTCCGAGGTGTATGCGGCCGACCAGCTGTTCGCCACGCTGGACCCGACCCTGCGCCGTCTGGAACTGGACGACCTCGGGCCGATTGTCCTGGCCGACACCGTGGGTTTCATTCGTCATTTGCCGCACAAGCTGGTCGAGGCATTTCGGTCTACGCTCGAAGAGTCGAGCAATTCCGACCTGCTGTTGCACGTGATCGATGCGGCCGAACCGGATCGCATGTTGCAGATCGAGCAGGTGATGGTGGTGCTGGGCGAGATTGGTGCCCAGGACTTGCCGATCCTCGAGGTCTATAACAAACTCGATTTGCTTGAAGGCGTTGAGCCACAAATCCAGCGCGACGAGAACGGCAAGCCTCAACGGGTCTGGTTGTCGGCGCGTGATGGCACTGGTCTGGAATTGCTTGAGCAAGCCATTGCCGAATTGCTGGGCAGTGATTTGTTTGTCGGAACCTTGCGTCTGCCCCAGCGGTTTGCGCGTCTGCGTGCACAGTTCTTCGAACTGGGCGCGGTACAGAAAGAAGAATACGACGAAGAAGGTGTCAGCTTGCTGGCCATTCGATTGCCGCGCTCGGAGCTCAATCGACTGGTCAGTCGTGAAGGCGTTGTGCCGACGGAGTTCATCGAGCAACACACTTTGCAATAAAAGCCTGAAAAAGCGGTTGTGCCGCAACGGCAGGCATTCTGTAGCATTGGTCGGCGCGCCGTGGGTGCGTCTTTGCTTTATCAGATGGAGAGCGCTATGGCTTGGAATGAGCCGGGTGGCAACTCGAACAATCAGGATCCTTGGGGTGGCAAGCGCCGCAATAACGGCGACCGCAAGGGACCACCAGATCTCGACGAGGCCTTCCGAAAGCTGCAGGAAAGCCTGAACGGGTTGTTCGGTGGTGGCAAGAAACGGGGTGGTGATGACGGTGGCGGTTCGGGCAAGAGTGGCGGCTTCGGCGGCCTGCTCGGCATCGGCCTCGTCGTGCTGGCGGCCGTGTGGCTGTACAGCGCGGTGTACGTGGTGGACGAGCAGGAGCAGGCCGTGGTGCTGCGCTTCGGCAAGTACTACGAGACTGTCGGCCCGGGCCTGAACATCTACTTCCCGCCGATCGACAAGAAGTACATGGAAAACGTCACGCGCGAGCGTGCCTACACCAAGCAGGGCCAGATGCTGACCGAAGACGAGAACATCGTCGAAGTGCCGCTGACCGTGCAGTACAAGATCAGCAACCTGCAGGACTTCGTGCTGAACGTCGACCAGCCGGAAATCAGCCTGCAACACGCGACCGACAGTGCGCTGCGCCATGTGGTGGGTTCCACCGCGATGGATCAGGTGCTGACCGAAGGTCGTGAGCTGATGGCCAGCGAGATCAAGGAACGTCTGCAACGTTTCCTCGATACCTATCGCACCGGTATCACCGTTACCCAGGTCAACGTGCAGAGCGCAGCCGCACCGCGTGAAGTGCAGGAAGCCTTCGATGACGTGATCCGCGCCCGTGAAGACGAGCAGCGTTCGCGCAACCAGGCTGAAACCTACGCCAACGGCGTGGTGCCGGAAGCCCGTGGTCAGGCCCAGCGCATCCTCGAAGATGCCAACGGTTACCGTGACGAAACGGTCTCCCGCGCCAAGGGTGAGGCTGATCGCTTCACCAAGCTGGTTGCCGAGTACCGCAAGGCACCCGAGGTCACTCGTCAGCGTCTGTACCTGGATACCATGCAGGAAGTCTTCAGCAGCACCAGCAAGGTGCTCGTGACCGGCAACAAGAACGGCCAGAGCAACCTGCTTTACCTGCCGCTGGACAAGATGATTCAGAACAGTTCGGGCAGCAGTGCACCGGTCACCGGTTCCGCCGCCGCCAGCAACAACACGGATGTCGTGCCGCATGTCACTGACCTGCCGCAGACACGTACAAGGGAGACCCGCTGATGAGCAATAAATCGCTGATCGCCCTGATCGTTGGCGTTGTTGTGGTACTGGTTGGCTGGAACTGCTTCTACATCGTGGCTCAGACCGAGCGTGCGGTGCTGCTGCAGTTCGGTCGCGTGGTTCAGGCCGATGTTCAGCCGGGCCTGCATGTGAAAGTGCCTTACGTTAACCAGGTGCGTAAATTCGACGCACGTCTGATGACGCTCGATGCACCGACACAACGCTTCCTGACGCTGGAAAAGAAAGCCGTGATGGTCGATGCCTACGCCAAGTGGCGCGTGAAAGATGCCGAGCGCTTCTACACCGCGACTTCCGGCCTCAAGCAGATCGCCGACGAGCGTCTGTCCCGTCGTCTGGAATCGGGCCTGCGTGACCAGTTCGGTAAGCGCACCCTGCACGAGGTGGTGTCCGGTGAGCGCGATGCGCTGATGGCCGACATCACGGCGTCGCTGAACAAGATGGCGGAAAAGGAGCTGGGTATCGAAGTGGTCGATGTCCGGGTCAAGGCCATCGATCTGCCGAAAGAAGTGAACCGCAGCGTGTTCGAACGTATGAGCACCGAGCGTGAGCGTGAAGCTCGCGAGCACCGCGCCAAGGGTAACGAGCTGGCCGAGGGCATCCGTGCCGACGCCGATCGTCAACGCCGCGTGCTGCTGGCTGAAGCCTATCGTGAATCCGAAGAGATTCGCGGTGACGGTGACGCCCAGGCCGCTGCGATCTACTCCAAGGCCTACGGTCAGGACCAGGAGTTCTACGGTTTCTACCGCAGCCTGCGTGCCTACCGTGAAAGCTTCGCGAACAAATCCGACGTCATGGTCCTCGACCCAAGCAGCGACTTCTTCCGTTACCTGGAAAAGTCCAAGCCTTGATACGACGTTGACCTGAATCATTCCGCCCGGCGGCTAAAACCTCGGGCGGGGTGATCCTTTCGGAAAACGTGTGTATGATGCGGCAGCCGGGAAATTCCCGGCTTTTTTGCGTCTGCACGTTTGATTGCTGTTTTTGTTGCAGAAGATCGGGTTGAATGACCCGAACGTTTTTCGAGGAAAGTGATGGGCGAAGCCGGTAACAGGCCTTTCGCCGCGTCGTTCATGCGCGTGCGTTTTGAACGGGCCGGTCATTTTCTGCTTCACTCAAGGCTCGCCCTCGGGCTGGCCGCCCGGATCTAAGGGGAATGGCGTAATGGCAACGGTAGACCGCTGGCTGCTGCCAGATGGCATCGAAGAAGTACTGCCACCGGAAGCGGCGCGCATTGAAGTCGCGCGTCGTCAGGTGTTGGATCTGTTCCAGAGCTGGGGTTACGAGTTTGTCGTGACTCCCCATATCGAGTACCTGGAATCCCTGCTGACCGGCGCGGGCCAGGACCTGGATCTGCGTACCTTCAAGGTCATCGACCCGCAATCGGGCCGGCAGATGGGTTTCCGTGCCGACATCACGCCGCAAGTGGCGCGCATCGATGCGCACACCCTGCGTCGCGAAGGCCCAAGCCGTCTGTGCTACGCCGGCAGCGTGCTGCATGCCCAGCCGCGTGCCTTGTCGTCCTCGCGCAGCCCGATCCAGTTGGGCGCCGAGTTGTACGGCGATGCCAGCCCGAGCAGCGACGTTGAAGTCATCAGCCTGATGCTGGCCATGCTGCAACTGGCCGATGTGCCGGACGTGCACATGGACCTGGGCCACGTTGGCATCTACCGCGGTCTGGCCCAGGCGGCCGGTCTCTCGGGTGAAGTCGAGCAGCAGCTGTTCGATGCGTTGCAACGCAAGGCCATCGACGAGGTCATTACCCTGACCGAAGGCCTGCCGGCCGATCTGTCCGGCATGCTGCGTGCGCTGGTCGACCTGTGCGGCGGCCGTGAAGTGTTGAGCGCTGCCCGTGAGCGTCTGGCCAATGCGCCGGCGCCGGTACTGGCGGCACTGGAAGATTTGCTGGCGATTGCCGAACGACTGTCGGCGCGCTTCCCGGAGCTGCCGCTGTACTTCGATCTGGGCGAGCTGCGCGGTTACCACTACCACACCGGCGTGGTGTTCGCGGTGTTCGTGCCGGGTGTCGGCCAGTCCATCGCTCAGGGCGGTCGCTATGACGACATCGGCGCCGACTTCGGTCGTGCCCGCCCGGCAACCGGCTTTTCCACCGATTTGAAAACCCTGGTGACCCTGGGGCGTGCTGAGGTCGAGTTACCGTCTGGCGGTATCTGGATGCCTGACAGTACGGATGCGGCACTCTGGCAGCAGGTTTGCCAGTTGCGCAGTGAGGGTCAGCGTGTCGTTCAGGCATTGCCTGGACAACCTTTGGCCGCCGCCCGTGATGCGGACTGCGACCGGCAATTGATCCAGCAGAACGGGCTTTGGCAAGTATCGCCACTGGCTTCTTGAGTTTTCCTGCCGGCCACCGCCGGCACCAAGTTTGCGCGAATGAGGACAAGTGTTATGGGTAAGAATGTCGTAGTCCTGGGCACCCAGTGGGGTGATGAGGGCAAAGGCAAGATCGTTGATCTGCTGACCGAACATGCTGCCGCCGTAGTGCGCTACCAAGGTGGCCACAACGCTGGCCACACACTGGTGATCGATGGTGAAAAAACCGTCCTGCACCTGATCCCGTCGGGCGTGCTGCGCGAAGGCGTGCAGTGCCTGATCGGCAACGGCGTGGTGGTTGCACCTGACGCCCTGCTGCGCGAGATCACCAAGCTGGAAGAGAAAGGCGTACCGGTGCGCGAGCGCCTGCGTATCAGCCCGTCCTGCCCGTTGATCCTGTCCTTCCACGTGGCGCTGGACCAGGCCCGTGAAAAGGCCCGTGGCGAGCTGAAGATCGGCACCACCGGTCGCGGCATCGGCCCGGCTTACGAAGACAAGGTTGCACGTCGTGGCCTGCGTGTGGGCGACCTGCTCAACATGCCGCGCTTTGAAGACAAGCTGCGTGAACTGGTGGACTACCACAACTTCATGCTGGTCGGTTACTACAAAGAGCCGGCCATCGAGTTCGAAAAGACCCTGGCCGAGTGCAAGGAATACGCCGAGCTGCTCAAGCCGTTGATGCTGGACGTCACTGCCGAGCTGCACGACCTGCGTCGCGCCGGCAAAGACATCATGTTCGAAGGCGCCCAAGGTTCGTTGCTCGACATCGACCACGGTACCTATCCGTACGTGACCAGCTCCAACACCACCGCCGGTGGCGTGGCGACCGGTTCGGGCGTTGGCCCGATGTTCCTGGACTACATCCTGGGCATCACCAAGGCTTACACCACTCGCGTAGGTTCCGGTCCATTCCCGACCGAGCTGTTCGACGAAGTCGGTGCGCACCTGGCCAAGCAGGGTCACGAGTTCGGTGCGACCACCGGCCGTGCCCGTCGTTGCGGCTGGTTCGACGCCGTTATCCTGCGTCGCGCTATCGATGTGAACAGCATCTCGGGCATCTGCCTGACCAAGCTGGACGTACTCGACGGCCTGGAAACCATCAACATCTGCACCGGCTACAAAGACGCGCAAGGCAACGCTGTTGCGCCGACTGACGCTGACAGCTACGTAGGCCTGCAGCCTGTGTACGAAGAAGTGCCGGGCTGGACCGAATCGACCGTGGGTGCCAAGACCCTGGAAGAGCTGCCAGCCAACGCTCGCGCCTACATCAAACGCGTTGAAGAGTTGATCGGCGCACCGATCGACATTATTTCGACGGGCCCGGACCGCAACGAAACCATCGTTCTGCGTCATCCGTTCGCTTGATAAGTCGTTGATGTAAAAACACAAAGGCCCCTTCATCGGGGCCTTTGTCGTTTATGCCTGTTGGACGGCATGACCTTTGCTGTGAATCTGTCTACAAGAGTGCCATCAAATTAATGGCGTCAGAAGTAGAGGGATTCACAGTGTCGGCCGTTCTCTCACTGTTACAAAGCCGTTTGTTGCGGCCCGTATTCGTTACCCTTGGTATCGCCCTTTTGGTGCAGGTGTTGGTGGCCGTTGCCCTGACGCGGAGCACCGTCACGGCGCTGGAAGCCGACCTCGGCACTCGCCTGGGCGCCGACAGCCAGAAGCTCTCCGGTGAGCTGGAGCAGGCCGGGCGTGAGGTCACGTCGAGCCTCGATACGTTATCCACCAATACTCGCCAGCGTTTGACTGCCGGTCTGTCCTCGCGTCTGAAGGACGAGCAGGCGCAGCTGCGTACGACTCTGGAAAAAGACTTGAAGGACTCGGCCAACGACATGGCCCAGTTGCTCGCCTCCGTAGCGCCTCGCGCCATGTGGGACAGCGACGTGCCGACCCTGTCCGAATTCGCCCGCCGGGCCCAGCGCAATCCCAACGTGCTGTTTGTGGTTTACGACGACGCCACCGGCCAGCATCTGACCCGCTATCTCAACCGTGAAAACCCGATCAACAAGGCCCTTCTGGAAAAAGGCCAGGGCGAGCGGGCGCTGGATAAGGTGCTGGATGCGGCGAAGAACGATCCTTCGGTCTACTACCTCGAAGCCTCGATCAATCCCAACGGCGTGGAGATCGGCAAGGTGCTGATGGGCGTCTCGACGGCCTCGGTGGACACCGATCTGGCGGCACTCGATCAGCGCTTCTCGGCGCTGATCGCCAGCAGTGATCAACTGGTCGGCGACAGCCTCAAGGGCGCCGCCGCCGACAGCGCCACGGCCATGCGTGCGCGCCTGCAGTCGGCGCAGTCCACCGCCGCCGAGATGAAAGCCAACACGACCAACACCGTACAGGACGCCGCTGCCACGCTGCGCTGGCGTATCGGTATGGGACTGGCGCTGGTTGGTGCCGGCGTGCTGTTGCTGTTGGCGGTCGTGCTCGGCCACCGTGTGGTCAATCGCTTGAAGATGCTCAACGCTGCCATGGATGACCTGGCGGCAGGCGAAGGCGATCTGACCAAGCGGGTGCAGATCAACAGCAAGGACGAAATCGGCGACATGGCTTCGGCGGTCAATCGCTTTGTGGATAAGTTGCAACCGATCGTGCGCGAGGCCGGGGATGTGGCTCAGCGAACAGGCTTGGAAATCGGCGCAATGACGCTGCGCAATGCGGGTGCCGATGCGGCTGCCGGGATGCAGCGTGATGAAGTCGCCGAAAGTCTGCGCGCGCTGTCGCAAATGGCTGATGAGGCGCAGTCGGAAAGCCATGCGATGCAGGCGGCGCTGAAGCAGGTGGTGGATATTCGTCAGGCCACCGACGAGAACACCCGCACGTCGGCCAAGGTCGGCAGCCTGATCGAGGCGCTGGCGGGGCAGGTCGACACCGGGGCGAAAGTCATCGAGCGGCTGGCACAGCAGAGCGAACAGATCGAAGTGGTGCTGACCGTGATTCACGGTATCGCCGAGCAGACCAATCTTCTGGCGCTCAACGCCGCCATCGAAGCCGCCCGGGCCGGGGAGACCGGTCGCGGTTTTGCGGTGGTGGCGGACGAAGTCCGGGCGTTGGCGAGCAAGACTCAAAGCTCTACCGGCGACATTCAGGCGCATATCGTGGCCTTGCAGCAGGGCGCCCGTGAGGCGGTTGAGGCGATCGGTCAGGCCGGGCGCCAAGCCAGCGAAGGTTTGCTGGTGCTGCGTGACAGCGCGCGGTTGCAGCAGTCGGTGCAGGCGTCGGTCGAGCAGGTGCATGCGGCGATTGGTCTGGCGACTCAGGCAGCGGCGCATCAGGCGCAGGGGGCGCAGGCCGTGCGCGGTCGGGTCGAGACGATTCATGCCCAGGCGGAGAAAGCCGCTCAGGCGGTGGTCGAGACCACCGCCAGCGGCAAGGTGCTGGATGGTCTGGCGGCGCAGCTCAAGGCGAGTCTGGGGCAGTTCCGGGCCTGATAGTGCGGGCAAAAAAATCGCAGCTTCGGCTGCGATTTTTTTATCGGCTCAAATACATCCGGGTTGTCAGCAGGTAGACGGGTAACCCCGACACCACGATCAACAACGCCGCATAAGGCGCTGCGGCTGCGAACTCGACATTCGAGGTGTGTGCCCAGACTTCGGTCGCCAAGGTGTTGAGACCGGTCGGACTCAGCAGCAGTGTCGCTGTCAGTTCCTTCATGGCATCCAGAAACACCAGCGCAAACGCCGCGCCCAGTGCCGGGAAAATGATCGGCAGGGTCACTCGGCAGAACGCCGTGAACGATGACGCACCCAGCGTGCGGGCGGCTTCTTCCAGTTGGGGTGCCGCTTTGTTCAGCGCTGTGCGGATTGGCGCCTGAGCCAGTGGCAGGAACAGCAGCGCATACGCGATCAGTAACAACATGGAAGTCTGATACAGCGCCGGCACGTAATGCAGAGCGAAATACACCAGCGTCAGCGCGATCACCAGTCCCGGCAACGCATGCAGCAGATACGGCAGGCGCTCGGCCCAGATCGCCAGTTGGCCCTTGTAGCGTACCACCAGCAATCCGACTGGCACCGCCAGTAGCAGGCAAAGTCCCGCGCCACCCAGCGACAGTGCAAGCGACGACAGCAGTGCTTCGGTGATTGCCGCCACCGGGAAGGCTGCTGACGAGCCGACCGCTAGCCAGTACGCCAGCATCCCCAGCGGAATCCCGCTGCCAACAATCGCCAACGTCAGGCAATAAAGCTGACCGGCAATTGCCCAGGGTCCGAGTTGCACCTGCTCGGCCCGACGCGCCGCACCCTGGCCGATACGCACATGGCGTCCCTTGCCGCGCACCCGCAGTTCCAGCCATAGCAACATCAAACACAGCGCCAGCAGCACTGCCGACAGCATTGCGGCATTGGCATTGCTGAATTCCAGTTCGAATTGCTGATAGATCGCCGTGGTGAAAGTTTGCAGGCCGATAATCGACAGTGCGCCGAATTCCACCAGCATGTGCAGGGCAATCAGCAAGGAGCCGGCCAGCAGCGAAGGCCAGAGCAGTGGCAGGGTGACGCGGAAAAACACGCCCCAGCGATTCTGTCCCAGTGTCCTTGCCGACTCTTCAAGGGAAGGGTCGAGATTGCGCAGGGTGGCTGCCACCGGAAGAAAGATCAGGGGATATTTCGACAGGCTCATCACCAGGATCGCCCCGCCGAGTCCTTCGAACTGCGCGCTGAGCGATACCCAGGTAAAACTGCTGACGAATGCCGGTACCGCAAACGGCAAACACAGAATCACGCCCCACAAACGCCGGCCCGGCAGATTGCTGCGCTCCAGCAGCCATGCCAGCGACAGTCCGATCACGCCGCAAGTCACGGTTACGCCAACCATCAGTGCCAATGTGTTGCGCAGCAGGCCGAACACGTAAGGGCGCCACAGCAAATGCAGCGCCTCGGACCAGCCCGCCTGCCAGGCTTTGAGCCCGACGTAGGCAAGAGGCAAGAGGCTCATCACCACCAGCAGCAACACCGGCAGCACCAGCCAGATCGACGGCCGCTTGCGCCGTGGCACGTACCCCCCGCGCGTGGCGGGGGCGGATAACGAGGCGCTCATCAGTTCAGGCCAACTTCGCGTTCCAGTTCCAGCGCTTCTTCGGCATTACCGAGATCGGCCGGCGTAACGTCCGGCGCTTCCAGCTCACTGAAAGGCTTGAGGCCACGATCCGATTCCATGCCGTTGTGCAGCGGATACTCGGCGGTGGTCTGGGTGATGACGCGCTGGCCTTCTTCGCTGGCCATGTACGCGAGGAATTGCTGGGCTTCTTTTGGATGTTTGCTGGACTTCAGCACCGCTGCGCTGGAGACAGTGATCAAGCCACCCACGTCGCCGCCGGTGAAGTAATGCAGTTTCGAATCAAGCTTGCCTTTTTCCCGTTGCAGGGCGAACCAGTAGTAATTGTTCACCAGTACGGTCGCGACTTCGCCGTTTTCCACAGCCTTGAGGGCAACCATGTTGTTGCTGTAGGTCTTGCCGAAGGCACGCAGGCCGGTCAGCCATTCTTCGGCGGCTTCACGACCATGCTTTTTGATGATGGCGACGGCCTGTTCCTGAAAGGCACCGCTGGTGGGCACGAAGCCGACCTTGCCTTGCCACTGCGGATCGGCGAAATCCAGTACCGATTTTGGCAGGTCTTTCTCATCAACCAGCTTCGGGTTGAAGGCGACTACGCGAACCCGTGCGGTGACGCCGATCCAGGTGCCATTGCCGGCGACGTATTTTTTCGGCAGGACTGCCAGAGTGGCATCGTCGGACTTGGCCAGCAGGCCGAGTTCGCCGAGGTTGTTCAGTGGCGGGGACTCTTCGGTGTAGATGACGTCGGCGGGGGAGCGGTCGCCCTCTTCGATAATCTGGCTGGCGAGCTGGTTGCTGCTGCCCTTGCGCACATTGACGTGAATACCGGTCTTGGCTTCGAAAGCCTTGGCGATCGCGTCGCCGACTTCCTTGTGTTGACCGTTGTAGAGAGTCAGGGAAACCGTATCGGCAGCCTGGGTGAGGGGAGTGGCGAGTGCCAGGCCGAGCAGGGTGAAGGTCAAGCCGCGGCGCAGGGTATTTCGAAACATCATTCGCAGGGTTCCTCACTGTCGCATTGCAAAAACTTGCAACAATGATAAACGATATCGTTTCTCAAATGCTCCTTGCGAGCAGGATAAGGGTTTGGTAGGGCGGCTTGAGTTTTTCAGGAAGCCAGAAACGCAAAAACCCGCTTTCGCGGGTTTTTGTGAGATTCAAGATCGTGACCTTGAATTTGAATTGGTGCCCAGAAGAAGACTCGAACTTCCACGACCGTAAGGTCACCAGCACCTGAAGCTGGCGTGTCTACCAATTTCACCATCTGGGCTTCATCTTCAGCGTTGCCGCTGTTGATGTGGCGCACTATACGGAGCGCCTTTTGATCTGTAAACCCCTGATTTGATTTTAATAAATCAATTTCAGAAAAAAGCGGGACGCAGAATGCAAAAAACCCGCTTTCGCGGGTTTTTGTGTGAGTCTTGAAACTGTTCTAGTCTCAAACTCGAAATTGGTGCCCAGGAGAAGACTCGAACTTCCACGACCGTAAGGTCACCAGCACCTGAAGCTGGCGTGTCTACCAATTTCACCACCTGGGCATCTCGACAGCGTCTGTACGTCGTCGATGGCGCGCACTATACGGAGCGCCTTTTTAACTGTAAACCCCTGCCAGCAAAAAAATTGGTTTTTTTTACCAGCGGTGTTCAAAACGCCTTTCAGACGTCGATACAAGGCTCAAGACGCGCCTTATAGAGTCGGAAATTTCCCGTTTGATGGCGCCTATGCCAAACTAACCCGCATATAGACAAGGTGAAAACTCTCTAATGGCCGATTGGCAGTCCCTCGATCCCGAGGCCGCTCGTGAAGCGGAAAAATATGAAAACCCTATTCCCAGCCGCGAACTGATCCTTCAGCACCTTGCTGATCGGGGTTCGCCTGCTGCCCGCGAGCAACTGGTCGAAGAATTTGGTCTGACCACAGAAGACCAGATCGAAGCCCTGCGCCGCCGCCTGCGCGCCATGGAGCGCGACGCTCAACTGATCTACACCCGCCGTGGCACTTATGCGCCGGTAGACAAGCTCGACCTGATCCTCGGCCGCATCAGCGGTCACCGCGACGGCTTCGGCTTCCTGGTGCCGGACGACGGCTCCGACGACCTGTTCATGAGCCCGGCGCAGATGCGTCTGGTGTTCGACGGCGACCGGGCCCTGGCTCGCGTGTCCGGCCTGGACCGTCGCGGCCGTCGCGAAGGCGTGATCGTCGAAGTGGTGTCCCGTGCCCACGAAAGCATCGTTGGCCGTTACTTCGAAGAGGGCGGCATCGGCTTCGTGGTCGCGGACAACCCGAAGATCCAGCAGGAAGTGCTGGTGACCCCGGGTCGCAACGCCAACGCCCAGATCGGTCAGTTCGTCGAGGTGAAAATCACCCACTGGCCGACTCCGCGCTTCCAGCCGCAAGGCGATGTGATCGAAGTCGTCGGCAACTACATGGCGCCGGGCATGGAAATCGATGTCGCCCTGCGCACCTACGACATTCCGCACGTCTGGCCTGAAGCCGTTCTGAAGGAAGCCGGCAAACTCAAGCCGGAAGTCGAAGAAAAAGACAAAGAGAAACGCGTCGACCTGCGCCATCTGCCGTTCGTCACCATCGACGGTGAAGATGCCCGCGACTTCGACGACGCGGTCTACTGCGAATCCAAGCCAGGCAAGCTGCGCCTGTTCTCCGGCGGCTGGAAGTTGTACGTGGCGATTGCCGACGTTTCCAGCTACGTGAAGATCGGTTCGGCCCTGGACAACGAAGCCCAGGTGCGCGGCAACTCGGTGTACTTCCCCGAGCGCGTGGTGCCGATGCTGCCGGAGCAGCTCTCCAACGGCCTGTGCTCGCTGAACCCGCACGTCGATCGTCTGGCCATGGTTTGCGAGATGACCATCTCCAAATCCGGCGAAATGACCGACTACTGCTTCTACGAAGCGGTGATCCACTCCCACGCCCGTCTGACCTACAACAAGGTCAGCGCGATGCTGGAAACGCCGAAAGCCACCGAAGGTCGCAAGCTCCGCGGCGAATACACCGACATTCTGCCGCACCTGAAGCAGCTCTATGCGCTGTACAAAGTGTTGCTGGCTGCCCGTCACGTTCGTGGCGCGATCGATTTCGAAACGCAGGAAACCCGGATCATCTTCGGCTCCGAGCGCAAGATTGCCGAAATCCGACCGACCACCCGTAACGACGCGCACAAGCTGATCGAGGAATGCATGCTGGCGGCCAACGTGGCCACTGCCGAGTTCCTGAAAAAGCACGAAATCCCTGCGCTGTACCGCGTTCACGACGGTCCGCCGCCGGAGCGTCTGGAAAAACTGCGCGCGTTCCTCGGCGAGCTCGGCCTGTCCCTGCATAAAGGCAAGGACGGCCCGACGCCGAAGGACTATCAGGCACTGCTGGCCAGCATCAAGGACCGTCCGGATTTCCACCTGATCCAGACCGTGATGCTGCGCTCCCTGAGCCAGGCGGTGTACAGCGCCCAGAACGAAGGCCACTTCGGCCTGAACTACGAAGCCTACACCCACTTCACCTCGCCGATCCGTCGTTACCCGGACCTGCTCACGCACCGCGCGATCCGCAGCGTGATCCACTCGAAACAGGACACCCCGCACGTTCGCCGTGCCGGTGCCATGACGATTCCGAAGGCGCGCATCTATCCTTACGACGAAGCGGCCCTGGAGCAACTCGGCGAGCAGTGCTCGATGAGCGAGCGCCGTGCCGACGAAGCGACCCGCGACGTGGTGAACTGGCTCAAGTGCGAGTTCATGAAAGATCGCGTGGGCGAATCGTTCCCTGGCGTGATCACTGCCGTGACCGGTTTCGGCCTGTTCGTCGAACTGACCGATATCTACGTCGAAGGTCTGGTGCACGTGACGGCGCTGCCGGGCGACTACTACCACTTCGACCCTGTGCACCACCGCCTGGCGGGCGAGCGCACCGGTCGCAGCTTCCGTCTTGGCGATACCGTTGAAGTGCGCGTCATGCGCGTCGATCTCGACGAGCGCAAGATCGACTTCGAGATGGCCGAGAAAACCATCAGCGCACCAATCGGTCGCAAGAAGCGTGGCACCGAAACCGCCGCTCCAGCGGCCAAGGCTGTGGAAGAAAAGGCTCCGGCAAAAACTGCCAGCCGTCGTCCAGCCAAGGAAAAAGTCGCCGAGGCTTATCGTCCGAGCGACGCCGTGGCGAAAAACGCCGAGCTGCGCAAAAGCCGTGAGATGAAGAAGGCCTTGCTGGCCGACGCCAAAAACGGTGGTAAAGCGGCGTCCGGGGGAAAGACCGGGCGGTCGGCGCCTGAAAAGGCCTCCGGCAGCAAGCCAGGCAAACCGAGCAAACACCGCAAGGGCCCGCCAAAAGCGGGTTCTGCTCCAGCCAAAAACGGCGGAGCACGTAAACCGAAGGCGAAGTCATGAGTCAGTTGGAAAAAATCTACGGCGTTCACGCGGTAGAAGCGTTGCTGCGTCACCATCCTAAACGCGTCAAGCAGATCTGGCTGGCCGAAAGCCGCAACGATCCGCGGGTGCAGACGCTGATCGAGCTGGCCAACGAAAACCGGGTCCAGATCGGTCAGGCCGAGCGCCGCGAAATGGACGCCTGGGTCGAAGGCGTGCACCAGGGCGTGGTGGCGGACGTCAGTCCGAGCCAGGTCTGGGGCGAAGCGATGCTCGACGAGCTGCTCGATCGCACCGAAGGCGCGCCGCTGCTGTTGGTGCTCGACGGCGTGACCGATCCGCACAACCTCGGCGCCTGCCTGCGTTCGGCGGATGCTGCCGGTGCGCTGGCGGTCATCGTGCCGAAAGACAAGTCGGCCACGCTGACGCCGGTCGTGCGGAAAGTGGCCTGCGGCGCGGCGGAAGTGATTCCGCTGGTGGCCGTGACCAACCTTGCGCGCACCCTGGAAAAGCTTCAGCAACGCGGTCTGTGGATTGTCGGCACGGCGGGTGAGGCCGAGGTCAGCATCTACGACCAGGACCTGACCGGCCCGACCATCCTGATCATGGGCGCCGAAGGCAAAGGCATGCGTCGCCTGACCCGTGAGCACTGCGATTACCTGGTGCACCTGCCGATGGCCGGCAGCGTCAGCAGTCTCAACGTGTCGGTTGCGACCGGCGTGTGCCTGTTCGAGGCCCAGCGCCAGCGTGGGGCCAAGGCCAAGGCTGCTGCCAAAAAGGCTTAAGCCTTACGCCGTCCAATGTGGGAGCGAGCCTGCTCGCGAAGCGGAGTTACATTCAGCATTAATGTTGGATGTTAAGCCGCCATCGCGAGCAGGCTCGCTCCCACAGTGCTTTGTGGTGTGGCCCGGATTGGTGGCTGTTCAAATAATCACCAATTGCCTTGCACCTCTTCTGTCCCTTCTCTACAATTGCGCCCCTTGCTGTGACGGCAGGCATCCATGTGCCCCGCGCCGGCAAGTCCATAAGTGTCATTCACTCCTTGTCTGACCGTTTTTGAGCGGCAGGCTACAACCCGTAAGGAGCATTCATGCGTCATTACGAAATCATCTTTCTGGTCCACCCTGACCAGAGCGAGCAAGTCGGCGGCATGGTTGAGCGTTACACCAAGCTGATCGAAGAAGACGGCGGCAAAATCCACCGTCTGGAAGACTGGGGCCGTCGTCAACTGGCCTACGCAATCAACAATGTTCACAAGGCTCACTACGTGATGCTGAACGTTGAGTGCACCGGCAAGGCCCTGGCCGAGCTGGAAGACAACTTCCGCTACAACGATGCTGTGATCCGTAACCTGGTCATCCGTCGCGACGAAGCCGTTACCGGCCAGTCCGAGATGCTCAAGGCTGAAGAAAACCGCAGTGAGCGCCGTGAGCGTCGCGAACGTCCTGAGCACGATGGCAGCGCCGATGGCGATGACAGCGATAGCGACAGCGACAACAGCGATAACGCTGACGAGTAATCCACGGACCTTTTAAGGAGCCTATCAAATGGCACGTTTCTTCCGTCGTCGTAAATTCTGCCGCTTCACCGCTGAAGACGTGAAGGAGATCGACTACAAAGATCTCAACACTCTGAAAGCCTACGTATCCGAGACCGGCAAAATCGTTCCAAGCCGCATCACCGGTACCAAAGCTCGTTATCAGCGTCAGCTGGCCACCGCTATCAAGCGCGCCCGCTTCCTGGCCCTGCTGGCCTACACCGACAGCCACGGCCGCTGAGACCGGGTAGTCGACAAGTAAGTAAGGGATCGAATGCATGCGTGCCTTGGCTGAATTCATCATGCGGGGGCGTATGCAGGCCACGCTGGTCGTGGCCGGATCTGCGGCATTGCCGCTGTTGTTCTGGTTGAGTGCCGCTGCAGGTTGCCTTGTGCTCCTGCGGCGCGGTTCGGACGCCTTGAGCGTCCTGGGTGTGGGAGTGCTGTCAGCGTTGGTGAGCTGGCACTACCTCAAAGACCCGACGGCACTGATAGTGCTGCTCGGGGCTTGCGGTCTGGCGCTGGTTTTACGCGCCGAACACACCTGGAATCGCGTGCTGCTGGTCAGCGTGGCCGTGGGATTGTTGATTGCCGTGAGCCTGGGAACCGTTTTCGGTTCCTTCACCGAAGCGCTGGCGCAGACGTTTGAACAAGTCTTGCCGCTGGCGATGGGTGAGGTCTACGAGAAATTCTCGGCAGACCAGAAGGCGATTCTCACGGGATTGGCGGTCCCACTGTCGATCATTTCGACAGCGGTGTCGTTGCAGGTCTTTAGCGTGCTGTGCCTGATTCTTGGGCGCTACTGGCAGGCGTTGTTGTATAACCCCGGCGGTTTCGGTCGCGAGTTTCGCGCCATCCGACTGCCGAAAGGCGTTGCGCTGTCGCTTCTGGCCGTCATGTGTGTGGCACCGTTCTTCGGTCTGCACGCACTGGTTCTGTTGCCGTTGTGCAGCGTGCCGCTGTTCTTCGCCGGTCTGGCCCTGGTTCACGGGCTGGTGGCGCAGAAACGGCTGGCCGGTTTCTGGCTGGTGGGGATATACGTCACGCTCGTGCCTTTCATGCACTTGCTCGGTCCGTTGCTTGTGGTCTTGGCCATTGTCGACAGCCTGATTGATTTTCGCGGTCGTCACGTGTCGAAAGACACCGATAACGCGAACGGTGAAGGTTAAAAGTTAAGAGGATTTCCACATGCAACTGATCCTTCTGGAAAAAATCGCCAACCTGGGCAACCTGGGCGACAAAGTAAACGTTAAGGCCGGTTACGGCCGTAACTACCTGCTGCCTTTCGGCAAAGCCACCGCTGCGACCGCTGCCAACCTGGCTGCGTTCGAAGAGCGTCGCGCTGAGCTGGAAAAAGCCGCTGCCGACCGTAAAGCATCGGCTGAAAGCCGTGCTGCCCAACTGGCCGAGCTGGAAGTGACCATCACTGCCACCGCTGGCGACGAAGGCAAGCTGTTCGGTTCGATCGGTACTCACGACATCGCTGACGCACTGACCGCCTCTGGCGTTGAAGTTGCGAAAAGCGAAGTTCGTCTGCCGAACGGCACCATCCGCAACGTGGGTGAATTCGACGTGGCTGTGCACCTGCACGCCGAAGTTGAAGCCACCGTACGCGTTGTCGTGGTAGCAGCTTAAGCAACACCCTGATCGACTGGCGGCTTGTCCGTCAGACGGTTAACATCGGGCACGATCCTGTCTACAGGTCGTGCCCTTTGTCTTTCTGCAATCCCTGCTTTTCCTGAATTAAAAGTGGCCATGAACGAAATCTCCGCTCCCGAGCAATACGATCTGCAAACCGCCGCGCTGAAGGTGCCGCCGCATTCCATCGAGGCCGAACAGGCCGTGCTCGGTGGTCTGATGCTGGACAACAACGCCTGGGAACGCGTGCTCGATCAAGTCTCCGACGGCGATTTCTACCGGCATGACCACCGTCTGATTTTCCGCGCGATCGCCAAACTGGCCGATCAGAACTCGCCGATCGACGTCGTGACCCTTGCCGAGCAACTGGACAAGGAAGGTCAGACTTCGCAAGTCGGCGGCCTCGGATACCTCGGTGAACTGGCGAAAAACACGCCGTCCGTCGCCAACATCAAGGCCTATGCGCAGATCGTTCGCCAGCGTGCGACGTTGCGCCAGTTGATCGGCATCAGCAACGATATCGCCGATGCCGCTTTCAACCCGGAAGGCCGCACGGCCGAAGAGATCCTCGACGAAGCCGAACGGCAGATCTTCGCGATTGCCGAGGCCCGGCCAAAAACCGGCGGCCCGGTGGGTGTGAATGACCTGTTGACCAAAGCCATCGACCGCATTGACACCTTGTTCAATACTTCGGACGCGATCACCGGCCTGTCCACCGGTTACACCGACCTCGACGAGAAGACCAGCGGCCTGCAACCGGCCGACCTGATCATCGTCGCCGGCCGTCCGTCGATGGGTAAGACGACTTTTGCGATGAACCTGGTGGAAAACGCCGTACTGCGCAGCGACAAGGCAGTGCTGGTGTACTCCCTCGAGATGCCAGGCGAATCGTTGATCATGCGTATGCTGTCGTCCCTCGGCCGCATCGACCAGACCAAGGTGCGTTCCGGTCAGTTGGAAGACGACGACTGGCCACGCCTGACCTCGGCGGTCAACCTGCTCAACGACCGCAAACTGTTCATCGATGACACCGCCGGCATCAGCCCGTCGGAAATGCGTGCCCGGACCCGGCGTCTGGTGCGCGAGCACGGTGACATCGGCCTGATCATGATCGACTACCTGCAGCTGATGCAGATCCCGGGCTCCAGCGGTGACAACCGGACCAACGAAATTTCAGAGATCTCCCGATCCCTGAAGGCTCTGGCCAAGGAATTCAACTGCCCGGTGGTGGCTCTGTCGCAGCTCAACCGCTCCCTGGAACAACGTCCCAACAAGCGCCCGGTGAACTCCGACTTGCGGGAATCCGGAGCGATCGAGCAGGACGCCGACGTCATCATGTTCGTGTACCGGGACGAGGTGTATCACCCGGAAACCGAGCATAAAGGCATCGCCGAAATCATCATCGGCAAACAGCGGAACGGCCCGATCGGCTTTATCCGCCTGGCCTTCATCGGCAAGTACACGCGCTTCGAGAACCTCGCGCCGGGCAGTTATAACTTCGACGATGACGAGTAGGGCGAGTCATGCCAGGTGATCGAACAGTTTCTGGGCGACCCGCGGACTGATGAATTCCCGCCAGATCCGCTGGTGGGGCCGACCTGCCTGTTCTTCGCGCTGTTGAAACGTGCTGCCGAGCTTGCTTTGTTCCAGGGTTTTCAAGTGTGCACCCTTGAGCGTGTAGTCCAGTGCCGCGCGATCTTGCCTGTCGTAGTGAAAGTGGGCCTCCCACAACGGCGCATTATCTGAACGGTCGTTGATCGAGTAGACATCGAGGAACGACTTGTCCCTTCCCTTGCCCGTTTGGCTGCGATCTACCGTTTTCACTATTTTCAGCTGTGAGTGATCGAGCAGGAAGTTCAGGCGCAGTACATCCAGCACATCCTTGTTTTTGTACATCCGTATCAGAATGGATTGTCCTTCGGCCTCCATTGATGCCGCGGCGTTTCTGAGCCGGCTGATCAATCCGCTTGACTCGGCGTCCTCTGCTACCCGGCCGGTAGCCACCAGACGTTGCGCCAGATCCCTGAAGCGATCCGTTTCTGCGCCCAGAAATTCGACGATATTGGTCGGATTGGCTTTACGGGCTTCCATGAGCCGGGCCTGGGTAACATGTTCATCCACGCGTGCAAGACTTTCAGTCGCGTTGTTCACAAGTTGTGGTCCGGGTGTGAGAGTGGCGGCAGGGCGAATCTGTCGCCACTCACCTTCGATTTTTTCGTAGCGTTGAGGTGGCTCATGTGGCTTGAAAAGATCGGGAACCTTGAGCGTAACGCTGCCATCCGCTGCGGTGTCCTGCACTCCGACCAGAACCCGGTAAGTGCCATGATGGCGTGTCCGGAACAGTTTTCGCGGGGCGGTTGCCTCGGTCTCTCCAGCGGGTTGCTCCGGAAGAAAATCGAAATCGATATCCTGGTCGTAAAGAGGTAACTGGCTGTTGCTGTCGACCTGTTCATGGATTGCGTTCAGGCGGTTGTCGATTTTCGTTTCGAACGTATCCATCAAGGACAGCGCCTGGCTGACGTATCCCGCCTTTACCGGGTCCGCTGAAGTATCCAGGGATTCGAATCCGGCTCTGTCGCTCCTGATGTTTTCCAGCGTCAATTGCAGTGCCAGCGGTTCGGAGTAGCCAGAGACTTCGTTCAAGTCCTTTTTCAGCAAGTGCATGCCCATGGCACTGCGCATACCGAAAGGTGGCGGGTTTTCGGGGTCGTCGGAAATCAGGCGCAGGCAGATGTTGTACTGGCTGGAATGGATCTGGTCTACGGTGGGTACACCATGGTTCAAGTCATCCAGTTCGGATGTTGCACTACGGTCGGCTTTGCGAACCTGATCCATCACAACCTGACGATCATCCATGATCTTCAGCTTTTTGTTGAGATGGGCAAAGTTGTTCTTCAGCGATTCGACCGTTATCGCATTCACGGTCGGATAGACCCTGCGATCCATGACGGCGATCAATTTGTTGAAATAGTCGACTCTGTTCAATTGAAGAGCATGCAGTTCGCTTTTGTAGAGTCCGCCGGCCTTCAGCAGGATCAACCAGTCCTTGTTGTCGATCAGTGACCTGGCGTATTCGGCCTGCATTCTTGTGTGCTTGATGACATGCACTTCAAGCTTGATCAGTGCTTCCTTTTCGGCCTGGCTTCCCTCGGGAAGATATCGGGCGCTGTCCCAGAGTTCTCCATAGCGCTTGTTGGACGCGGCCAACGCCTCGAAGGCGTTTCTGACGGGCTCATACCGTTGAAGCAAATAGGCTTTGTTGTCCTGGGTCTGTGCGGTGCGGCGCATGCCTCCCTTGAGTCCATCCAGACTTGTCGTCCAGATGCCATCGGCATTGCGGGTGATGGCCAGCGTTTCGCCGGATCGGCTTGCGCGATAGATATTTTCGCTGTCAACGGCGACCGGGTCCTTCGGATTGACGACGCGCCAGACATTGCGCTTGGGAGATGAAGCGTCAACGTCGCGCATCACCTGATGGGCATGGTTCTCGATGATGACGTAGCGCTTGCCTTCGAAACCATGCAGACCGTCGCTGTCCGGTTCTGCTCCGGAGAAGTCCAGAGGCGTCCTGAAGGTCTCCAGCCGGCTGGCAGAGAGCGGGAGTGGGCTCTTTTCGAAGTCGATCAGCGGGTGCCATCGGCTGCTGTGGGGATCATGGAAGAGAATCGGCCCGGAGGGCCTTGATTCGCTTCCCAGTCTGGCCCGATAGAGAGCAGTGTCGGGATCCAGGCTGATTTGCAGGATGCTGCCATCGTACATATCGATGAACTGTCGGCCCTTGAACCTTCTGAATCCTGATGCGTCGGCGACCGGCAATCGGGGGTTCGGGGCAACCCTGTAGGCATCAAGTAAAGGCGGTGTGGGTATTGCGGGCGGGTATGAATGAGTTTCGCTGACGCTCACCGATGGCGCTGGAGAGATCATGTCCGGGTCTGTGCTGTCCGGGATTCTGCCCGATGTCCTTCCATTGATGAGACTGTGCTCGACAGGAAGGATGGTTTGCGAGGCGTCGTGCCGTGGCAGATGGTCATGGGTTGATCGCAAAGGCGGGTTATGGACCTCGACGGTGGTTGCGCCTTTTGACGGAGGTTTTGCAGGCATCTGTATTCATCCTTGAATAAGTTGAAGGGCATCTTTTGGAACCGGTGTGTGGCAGGCGGGACAAAGGGGAGAGAAACCGACCACGGCCGTCGGAATTGGTCAAAATTTGTGCTATATTCCGCGCCCGCGAAATTCAATGAAAGCCAACACCGGTTATCGACATGCAAGCAGCCAAGCCGTTATTTGACTATCCAAAATATTGGGCCGAATGTTTCGGGCCAGCGCCATTCCTGCCGATGAGCAGGGAGGAGATGGATCAGCTCGGCTGGGATTCCTGCGACATCATCATTGTCACGGGAGATGCCTACGTCGATCACCCGTCGTTCGGCATGGCGATCATCGGCCGGCTGCTGGAGTCCCAGGGCTTCCGCGTCGGGATCATCGCGCAGCCGAACTGGCAGTCCAAAGACGACTTCATGAAGCTCGGCGAGCCTAACCTGTTCTTCGGCGTCGCGGCCGGCAACATGGACTCGATGATCAACCGCTACACCGCGGACAAGAAAATCCGTTCCGACGACGCCTACACCCCGGGTGGCATGGCCGGCAAGCGTCCGGACCGCGCGAGCCTGGTCTACAGCCAGCGCTGCAAGGAAGCCTACAAGCACGTGCCGATCGTGCTCGGCGGCATCGAAGCCTCCCTGCGCCGCATCGCCCACTACGACTACTGGCAGGATCGTGTGCGCAACTCGATCCTGATCGACGCCAGCGCCGACATCCTGCTGTACGGCAACGCCGAACGCGCGATTGTCGAAGTCGCCCAGCGTCTGTCCTACGGTCACAAGATCGAAGACATCACCGATGTGCGCGGCACCGCGTTCATTCGTCGCGACACGCCTGCGGGCTGGTACGAAGTCGATTCCACGCGCATCGACCGTCCGGGCAAGATCGACAAGATCATCAACCCGTACGTCAACACCCAGGACACCCAGGCTTGCGCGATCGAGCAAGAGAAAGGTCCGGTTGATGATCCGGAAGAAGCCAAGGTCGTACAGATCCTGGCCAGCCCGAAAATGACCCGCGACAAGACCGTGATCCGCCTGCCGTCGATGGAAAAGGTGCGTAACGACCCGGTCCTGTACGCCCACGCCAACCGCGTGCTGCACCTGGAAACCAACCCGGGCAACGCCCGTGCGCTGGTGCAGAAGCATGGCGAGATCGACGTCTGGTTCAACCCGCCGCCGATTCCGATGACCACTGAAGAAATGGACTACGTGTTCGGCATGCCTTACGCACGTGTTCCGCATCCTGCGTACGGCAAGGAAAAGATCCCGGCCTACGACATGATCCGCTTCTCGGTGAACATCATGCGTGGCTGCTTCGGCGGCTGCACCTTCTGCTCGATCACCGAGCACGAAGGCCGGATCATCCAGAACCGTTCCGAAGAGTCGATCATTCGCGAAATCGAAGAGATCCGCGACAAGGTCCCGGGATTCACCGGCGTTATTTCCGACCTCGGCGGCCCGACCGCGAACATGTACCGCATCGCCTGCAAGAGCCCGGAAATCGAATCCGCGTGCCGCAAGCCGTCCTGCGTGTTCCCGGGCATCTGCCCGAACCTGAACACTGACCACTCGTCGCTGATTCAGCTGTATCGCAGCGCCCGTGCGTTGCCGGGTGTGAAGAAGATCCTGATCGCCTCCGGCCTGCGTTACGACCTCGCGGTCGAGTCGCCGGAGTACGTCAAGGAGCTGGTGACCCACCACGTCGGCGGTTACCTGAAGATCGCCCCTGAGCATACCGAGGAAGGTCCGCTCAACCAGATGATGAAACCCGGGATCGGCACCTACGATCGCTTCAAGCGCATGTTCGAGAAGTACACCAAGGAAGCGGGGAAAGAGCAGTACCTGATTCCGTACTTCATCGCCGCGCACCCGGGCACCACCGACGAAGACATGATGAACCTGGCCCTGTGGCTCAAAGGCAACGGCTTCCGTGCCGACCAGGTGCAGGCGTTCTATCCGTCGCCGATGGCCACCGCCACCGCGATGTACCACTCAGGCAAGAACCCGCTGCGCAAGGTCACCTACAAGAGCGACGGTGTGACCATCGTCAAGAGCGAAGAACAGCGTCGTCTGCACAAGGCGTTCCTGCGTTATCACGACCCGAAAGGCTGGCCGATGCTGCGTGAAGCGCTGATCCGCATGGGCCGTGGCGACCTGATTGGGCCGGGCAAGCATCAGTTGATCCCGACGCATCAGCCGGCCACCGACAGCTACCAGAGTGCCCGTCGCAAGAACTCGACGCCGGCCGGCAGCCATAAAGTGGCAAAGGACGTGAAAGAGAAGACCACCAGGATCCTCACCCAGCACAACGGTCTGCCACCGCGCGCCAGCGACGGCGGCAATCCGTGGGACAAGCGTGAACAGGCCAAGGCCGCGGCATTCGCCCGCAACCAGCAGGCCGCCAAGGAGCGCAAGGAAGCGGCGAAAGGCAAAGGGCCGAAGCCGGCTCGCAAGCCGGTCGTACCGCGCTGAAACGCACTTGAGTGAACAGAACGCCAACCTTCGGGTTGGCGTTTTGCGTTGTGCCTCGCAACATTTGCGTGCAACTGTGCCAAACCATTTCACCGCATCGCCCGATTTTGGTGCTGTACTGCCCTGAGCATTCCGGGAAAGCGCCCAAGCCTCTGCATGGCATAAGTCTTGCGCACTTTCGAATACGCTTGGGCTCGCAGGAGGCACGCCGTGTCGATTCATGTCGCATTGCATCACGTCACGCATTACCGCTACGACCGCGCTGTCGAACTCGGCCCGCAGATCGTGCGCCTGCGCCCGGCTGCCCACAGCCGCACGCGGATTCTGTCTTATTCGCTGAAAGTCTCGCCCGAGCAGCACTTCATCAACTGGCAGCAGGATCCCCAGGGCAACTACCTCGCCCGACTGGTGTTTCCCGAGAAAACCGCCGAACTGCGGATCGAGGTCGACCTGTTGGCCGAGATGGCGGTGTTCAATCCGTTCGATTTTTTCCTCGAGCCCTACGCCGAGAAAATCCCCTTCGCCTACGCCGCCGATGAGCGCAAGGAACTGGCGCCGTACCTCGAAACCCTGCCGCTGACGCCGAAATTCAAGGCCTACCTGGACGCCATCGACCGCACGCCGCTGCCGGCAGTGGACTTCCTCGTGGCGCTCAACCAACGCCTGAGCGAGGACATCAATTACCTGATTCGCATGGAACCGGGCGTGCAAATCCCGGAACACACCCTCGAACACGCCTCCGGCTCCTGCCGCGACTCCGCGTGGTTGTTGGTGCAACTGTTGCGCAATCTCGGACTGGCGGCGCGTTTCGTCTCCGGCTACCTGATTCAACTGACCGCCGACGTGAAGAGCCTCGATGGCCCGTCCGGCACGGAAGTGGACTTCACCGATCTGCATGCCTGGTGCGAGGTGTACCTGCCCGGCGCCGGCTGGATCGGCCTCGATGCGACATCGGGGCTGTTCGCCGGTGAAGGGCATATCCCGTTGGCCTGCAGTCCCGATCCGTCCTCGGCGGCGCCGATCAGTGGTCTGGTGGAGCCTTGCGAATGCGAGTTCAGCCACGAAATGTCGGTGGAGCGGATCTGGGAAGCGCCACGGGTGACCAAGCCCTACACCGATGAACAGTGGCTGGCGATCCAGGCGCTGGGCCGGCAGATCGATGCCGACCTGCTGGAAGGCGATGTGCGGCTGACCATGGGCGGCGAACCGACTTTCGTGTCCATCGATGACCCCGACGGCGCCGAATGGAACACCGCCGCGTTGGGCCCGGACAAGCGCCGGCTCTCCGCCGAATTATTCCAACGCATGCGTAAACATTACGCGCCCAAGGGGCTGGTGCATTTCGGCCAGGGCAAGTGGTATCCGGGTGAACAACTGCCGCGCTGGTCGCTGAACTGTTACTGGCGCCCCGACGGTGTGCCGATCTGGCACAACAACGCATTGATCGCCGATGAGCAACAGGATTACGGCGCCGATGGCGCATTGACCGGGCGCTTTCTGGCGAGTGTCGCCGAACGCCTGAAACTGCCGACACGTTTTGTGTTTCCGGCCTACGAAGACAATTTCTATTACCTCTGGCGCGAGGGCGCGTTGCCGAGCAACGTCAGCGCCGAAGATTCGCGTCTGGAGGAACCGCTGGAACGTGCGCGACTGCGCAAGGTATTCAGTCAGGGCCTGGACAAGGTCATTGGTCAGGTGCTGCCACTGGCGCGCACCGCCAAGGGTGATCAATGGCAGAGCGGGCGCTGGTATCTACGCGATGAACATTGCCGGCTGGTGCCGGGAGACTCACCGCTGGGCTATCGCCTGCCGTTGGGTTCGCAGCCCTGGGTGAAGGCGGCGGAGTATCCGTTCATTCATCCGAACGACCCGAATCAGGACTTCCCCGAACTGCCCGATACCGATCAACTCAATCGTCACGACGCGCCGGCTGCGGCGGATGAACGGGTGCCGAAGATCGACGAGTCCGCCGACTGGCTGACCCGCACCGCGTTCTGCGCCGAGGCTCGGGAAGGACGGTTGTATCTGTTCATGCCGCCGCTGGAGCGGGTCGAGGATTATCTGGAGCTGGTGGCCGCCATCGAAGCCACCGCCGAGGAACTGCACTGTCCGGTGCTGCTGGAAGGCTACGAGCCGCCGAGCGATCCGCGTCTGAGCAACTTCCGTATTACGCCGGATCCCGGCGTGATCGAGGTCAACGTCCAGCCGTCCGCAACGTGGGATGAGTTGGTCGAGCGCACCGAGTTCCTGTACGAGGAGGCGCGCCAGACCCGACTGTCCACCGAGAAATTCATGATCGACGGGCGACACACCGGCACCGGTGGCGGTAACCATTTCGTACTCGGCGGAGCAACGCCGGCGGACTCCCCGTTCCTGCGACGCCCGGATCTGCTGCGCAGTCTGATCAGCTATTGGCACAACCATCCCTCGTTGTCCTACCTGTTTTCCGGTCTGTTCATCGGCCCGACTTCTCAGGCGCCACGCGTCGATGAAGCGCGCAACGATGCGCTGTATGAGCTGGAAATCGCCTTCGCGCAAATGCCGGCGCCGGGAGAAGAATGTCCGCCATGGCGGGTGGACCGGCTGCTGCGCAATCTGCTGATCGACGTCACCGGCAACACCCATCGCGCCGAGTTCTGCATCGACAAGCTGTATTCACCGGATGGCGCCACCGGGCGCCTCGGTCTGTTGGAGTTGCGTGCGTTCGAAATGCCGCCCCATGCGCGCATGAGCCTGGCTCAGCAGTTGTTGCTGCGGGCACTGGTGGCGCGGTTCTGGCGCGAGCCTTATGCGCCGCCGAAACTGGCGCGCTGGGGCACCGAACTGCATGACCGTTTCCTGCTGCCGCACTTCATCGAGCAGGACTTTGCCGACGTCATCGTCGAGCTCAACAATGCCGGCTATCCGCTGCGTGCCGAATGGTTTGCGGCGCATCTGGAGTTTCGCTTTCCCAAGGTCGGCGATTACGCCGTCAACGGCATCGAGCTGGAACTGCGTCAGGCCCTTGAACCCTGGCATGTGCTGGGCGAGGAGGGCACGGCGGGCGGTACGGTGCGCTACGTCGACTCATCGCTGGAGCGTTTGCAGGTCAAACTCACAGGGTTGCCGCCGCAGCGTTATCTGCTGACCTGCAATGGCATCCCGGTGCCGCTGCAATCGACCGGGCGGGTCGGCGAGTTTGTCGCCGGAGTGCGTTTCCGTGCCTGGCAACCGGCCAACTGTCTGCAACCGACGATCCCGGTGCACGCGCCGCTGGTGTTCGACCTGCTCGACACCTGGATGCAGCGCTCGCTGGGCGGCTGCCAGTACCACGTCGCCCATCCGGGCGGGCGTAATTACGAGACGTTGCCGGTCAATGCCAATGAAGCGGAGAGCCGGCGCATGGCGCGTTTCTTCCGCGTCGGACACACGCCGGGGAAACTTCCGATACCGAACCTGACAATCTCCGACGAGTTCCCGATAACACTCGATTTACGACGTTTTTGATTCGTACACGACCCCCGGATTTTTCGTATATCCGGGCGTCATGTGCCTGCGTTAGTCTGACCGTTCCTTGCCGGCTGCCGAGCTTTCCATGCCTGACCTGCTTGACCGCTACCCGCTGACGGCGGGCACCTATCACGAACTGCTCGACGACAGCGGAGCGGTGCGTCCGCACTGGCAGCGACTGTTCGACCAATTGCAGCGCAGCACCCCGGCGCAACTGGTGCAGCGTCAGGCGCTGCTGACCCGGCAGATTCAGGAAAACGGTGTCACCTACAACGTCTATGCCGACCCCAAGGGCGCGGATCGTCCGTGGGAGCTGGATCTGCTGCCCCATGTGATCGCCGCCGACGAGTGGCAACAACTGTCGGCCGGGATCGCCCAGCGTGCGCGGTTGCTCAATGCGGTGCTGGCGGATCTGTACGGGCCGCAGCGGCTGATCAGCGAAGGGCTGCTGCCGGCGGAACTGGTATTCGGTCACAACAACTTCCTCTGGCCCTGTCAGGGCATTGCGCCCCCGGACGGGGCCTTTCTGCATCTGTATGCCGTGGATCTGGCGCGCACGCCGGACGGCCGCTGGTGGGTGACGGCGGATCGTACCCAGGCACCGTCGGGCGCCGGTTATGCGTTGGAAAACCGCACCATCGTGTCCCGGGCCTTCCCCGAGCTGTACCGGGACTTGAAAGTGCAGCATCTGGCCGGATTCTTCCGCACCTTGCAGGAAACCCTGGCCCGTCAGGCACCTTGCGATGATGACGCGCCGCTGGTGGTGTTGCTGACCCCGGGGCGTTTCAACGAAAGCTATTTCGAGCATCTCTATCTGGCGCGCCAGCTCGGTTATCCGCTGGTGGAGGGCGGCGACCTGACGGTGCGTGATGCCACGGTCTACCTGAAAACCCTCAGTGGCCTGCGCCGGGTCCACGCGATCATGCGTCGGCTCGACGATGACTTCTGCGATCCGCTGGAGCTGCGTACGGATTCGGCGCTGGGCGTTCCCGGGCTGCTCGAGGCCGTGCGTCAGGGCCGGGTGCTGGTGGCCAATGCGCTGGGCAGCGGCGTGCTGGAGTCGCCGGGGCTGCTGGGCTTTTTGCCGAAGATCAATCAGTACCTGTTCGGTGAAGAGCTGATCCTGCCTTCCATCGCTACCTGGTGGTGCGGTGAGGCGCCGGTGCTGGCGCAGGCGTTGGAGAAGTTGCCGGAGTTGCTGATCAAACCGGCCTTTCCATCTCAGAGCTTCGCCCCCGTTTTCGGGCGTGATCTGAGCGAAAAACAGCGCCAGAGTCTCGCCGAGCGCATGCAGGCCCGGCCTTATGCCTATGTCGCGCAAGAACTCGCTCAACTGTCCCACGCGCCGATCTGGCAACCCGAGGACGGCCAGTTGCAACCGCGAGCCATCGGCATGCGCATGTATGCGGTGGCCAGTCATGACGGTTATCGGGTGTTGCCCGGCGGCCTGACCCGGGTGGCGGCCGAGGCCGATGCCGAAGTGGTATCGATGCAGCGCGGTGGCGCGAGCAAGGACACCTGGGTGCTGGGCGACCGACCGCCAAGCGGCGAGCAATGGAAGACCCAGCGCAATATCGGCGTGCACGATCTGGTACGCCGCGATCCGTACCTGCCGTCGCGGGTGGTGGAAAACCTGTTCTGGTTCGGCCGTTACTGCGAGCGTTGCGACGACAGCGCGCGGCTGCTGCGGATCATGCTGGCGCGCTACGTCGACGGTGATGATCCGCAGGCCCTGCAAGCGGCGGTAGCGCTCGGCGAGCGGCTGATGCTGCTGCCGGACGAAGGCGAGCTGCCGGAGCGCTTGCTCGCGGCCCTGCTCGGTGAGGACTGGTCGTTCAGCCTGCGTTCCAACCTGCAACGCTTGCAGTGGGCGGCGTCGCAGGTGCGCGGCAAGCTCTCGCGGGAAAACTGGCAGGCGCTTGTGGAATTGCAGCGCGAAGCGACGGAGCTGGATACCGACGAGCCGGACTTCGGCGAGTTGCTGGATTTTCTCAACCGGCTGGTGATGTCGCTGGCAGCGTTGTCCGGCTTTGCTCTTGACGACATGACTCGCGACGAAGGCTGGCGCTTTCTGATGATTGGCCGGCGGATCGAACGCCTGCAATTTCTCAGCAGCAGCCTCGCCGGTTTCCTGCGTGGCGCCGGGGCGTTCGATCAAGCGGGGCTGGAATGGTTGCTGGAACTGGGCAACAGCAGCATCACCTATCGCTCGCGTTATCTGGCGGTGGCGCAATTGATCCCGGTGCTCGACCTGTTGTTGCTGGACGAGCAGAACCCCCATGCGGTGCTGTTCCAGTTGAAACTGGTGACGCGCACCCTCAAGCGTCTGAACGATGATTTTGGTGTGCCGAGGGAGGCCGGGTTGCCAGCACTGGTCGAACGTCTGGCGCGCTTCGATCTGGGGTGTCTGGAAAATCCATTGTTCGGCGAATCCAGCGTGCGTGCCGCGCTCGAAGGGCTGGCGGATCTGCTGCAAGACATCGCCGACGCCAGCGGCCAGGTCTCCGATCGTCTGGCCCTGCGCCATTTCGCCCATGTCGATGATGTCAGCCAGCGCACGGTGTCCGTCTGATGAATGCCCATTACCAGATCCTTCACGACACCTGCTATCACTACGACAGCCCGGTCTCCCTGGCACAGCAGCTTGCGCATCTGTGGCCTCGCGAATGCGCCTGGCAGCGCTGCACTGAACAGCAATTGCTGATCAGCCCGGATCCGACCACGCGTCGTGACGAGCAGGACGTGTTCGGCAATCCGCTGACGCGGCTGGCGTTTGAACGGCCTCACGATGAATTGCAGGTCAACGCACGGCTGACGGTCGAGGTGCTGGCGCGGCCGGCGCTGGATTTCAATCTGTCCCCGGCCTGGGAGCAGACCCGCAATGCTCTGACCTACAGCAGTCAGCCGTTGTCCGCCGAATTGCTGGAGGCCTGCCGTTACCGGTTTCAGTCACCCTACGTTCACTTGAAGCGCAGCTTCGTCGAGTTCTCCGAAAGCTGTTTTCCACCCGGGCGACCGTTGCTGCTGGGCGTGCAGGCGTTGATGGAAAAGATCTTCGACGAATTCACCTTCGATGCCGAGGCCACGCAGGTCGCGACGCCGCTGGTCGAGGTGCTGGAGCGCCGGCGCGGGGTCTGTCAGGACTTCGCCCACCTGATGCTGGCCTGCGTGCGTTCCCGAGGGCTGGCGGCGCGCTACATCAGCGGTTATCTGCTGACACGGCCGCCACCGGGGCAACCGCGACTGATCGGCGCCGATGCGTCCCATGCCTGGGTTTCGGTGTTTTGTCCGGTGCTTGGCTGGGTGGATTTCGATCCGACCAACAATGTGCAACCGGCACTGGAGCACATCACCCTGGCCTGGGGCCGGGATTTCTCCGATGTGTCGCCGTTGCGCGGGGTGATTCTGGGAGGGGGGAGCCATGATCCCGAGGTGCGGGTCACGGTGATGCCGTTGGAGGAATAAAAACAAATGTGGGAGCCAGCCTGCTGGCGATTAGGGTGTCACATCTGAAATGGATGCGACTGACCCATTGCAATCGCGAGCAGGCTCGCTCCCACGGGGTTGTGTTCAGTGGCCCTGCGGTGTTGCTCAGGCGTCGGGCGCCGGGTCTTTCGGTGCCTCGACATCATCATCGGTCGCCACTTCACCGTCAGGGTTCAGTGCCGCTTCTTCAGCCATCTGTTTCTTGCGCTGAAGCTTTTCCTCTTTCTTCTGTTCCTTGGCCAGGTCACGTTGACGCTTGGCGAAGGAGTAATTGGGTTTGGCCATGGGCGATCCTCTGGGGTCGAAGGTGAGGTTGAGCGGCGCGTATTCTGCCCTGTATCGGTGCCCGGGGGTTAACCGGGTTTCTGGTCGACCCACTTTGGCGTGACGGTCGGCTGCCACTGGTCGAGGGCATCGAGCAACGATTGCGGCGATTCACTCACTTGCAGCATGTCACGGTGCGGTGCGCGAACGAAGCCTTCGCCGACGATGTGATCGAGAAATGCCGTGAGTTTGCTGTAGAAACCATTCACTTCCAGCAGGCCCAGCGGCTTGCCGTGGTAACCGAGCTGGCCCCAGGTCCAGACTTCGAATAGTTCTTCCAGGGTGCCGAGGCCGCCGGGCAGGGCGATGAACGCATCGCTGAGTTCGGCCATGCGGGCCTTGCGCGCGTGCATGCCGTCGACCACTTCCAGGCGCGTCAGGTTCTTGTGACCGATTTCCTTGTCCATCAGGCTCTGCGGAATGATGCCGATCACTTCGCCGCCGGCCGCCAGCGCGGCGTCCGCGACAATCCCCATCAAACCCACGGCGCCACCGCCGTAGACCAGCTTCAGCTTGCGCTCGGCAATGGCGGTGCCGAGGGCGATGGCGGCTTCGGTGTACGCCGGGGTGGTGCCGGCGTTGGCACCGCAAAATACACAAACGGATGTGAGAGACATGCCTTCCTCCTGGGTCAATCGGTCACAGGGTAATGGCTGGCACGCCTCGATCCAAGGGCTAGACTTCGCGTTTCGGGGTTTCACAGGTGCCGCTGGCGCCACAGGCGTAAGCGGCGAGCACACTGCACAACAGGCTGTTGAAGGACATGACTGATGCTCCAGTTGAGTTGAGCCCTGAAGATACGTCCCGGCCAAACGTCTGGCTGTTAGATTGTTTCGATGAGTGTCATAGCCTGAAAGTTGTATACAATTTTTGACTCAAGTCATAGGAACTTGCGAAGATTTCAGGCAGTCTTTCCACCATTCGTGTTTTTGTTAACCCTGCCTTGGAGATTCACCATGTTTTCCAAAGTTGTTGCGGTATCCCTGCTGGCGCTGGCCAGCAGCCAATTGATGGCTGCCGAGTGCAAAACCACCGTCGACTCCACCGACCAGATGTCCTTCAACACCAAGGAGATCGTGATCGACAAGAGCTGCAAGACCTTCACTGTCGAACTGACCCACTCCGGCAGCCTGCCGAAAAACGTCATGGGCCATAATCTGGTAGTCAGCAAGACTGCTGACATGCAGCCGATCGCCACCGACGGCCTGGCCGCCGGTATCGACAAGAACTACCTGAAGGACGGTGACGAGCGCGTCATCGCCCACACCAAGATCATCGGCGCCGGCGAAAAAGATTCGCTGACCATCGATGTATCGAAACTGGCAGCCGGCACCGATTACGGCTTCTTCTGCTCGTTCCCTGGCCACATCTCGATGATGAAAGGCACAGTGGTTGTGAAGTAAGAAAACCGCAGTCCAAAAAAAGCGTCCCGAGGGACGCTTTTTTCATGCCTGAAATTCAAGGCGCAAACGGCATGACCCGCTTGTGATGGGTCTTCTTGTAGGTGTTGACGATGATGTCGAACGCTTCCTGACGCACCGGCTCGCCATGCAGGAACGCGTCGATCTCGGCGTAAGTCACGCCGTGGGACGCTTCGTCCGGCTTGCCCGGCGACAGGTCTTCCAGATCCGCCGTCGGCACTTTTTCCACCAGCGATTCCGGTGCACCGAAGCTGCGGGCGATGGCCCGGACCTGGTTTTTCACCAGACCGCTCAGTGGTGCCAGATCGCAGGCGCCGTCACCGAACTTGGTGAAGAAACCCATCACCGCTTCCGCCGCGTGGTCGGTACCGATCACCAGACCATGGGCCGCGCCGGCGATGGTGTACTGGGCGACCATGCGCATCCGCGCCTTGGTGTTGCCGAGCACGAAATCCACCGACACCGCGTGCTTGCCTTCGAAGGCTGCGACTTCGCCGGCCAGGGATTTCACTGCCGGGCCGATGTTGACGGTGTGACGCTCGTCCGGGGCGATGAAGTCCACCGAGGCCTGGGCGTCGTGTTCATCGAACTGCACGTCGTACGGCAGGCGCACGGCGATGAACTTGTAGGCCTCGTCTCCGGTGCGCTCGCGCAGTTCACGCATGGCGCGCTGGGCCAAAAGGCCTGCGGTCAGCGAATCGACACCGCCGCTGATGCCCAGCACCAGGGTCTTGAGCCCGGAACTGGTCAGGCAATCCTGGATGAAGGTGATGCGTCGGGCGACTTCCGCTTCAAGGGCCTGGTAATCGGCGAACGGCGGCTGAACGTTGAGCTGTTCAGCAATCTCACGCTGTACGGCTTGCATGAATTCACTCCTTGCTAGAAAGGCTGGAAACGGCAGGAACCTGGAAAACGTGTCGCAAATAGGCGACGAAATTCGGGTCTTTGCAGTGGGTCTTGCCCGGCTCGTCGGAGATCTTTGCCACCGGTTGGCCGTTGCAAGCGGTCATTTTAAGCACGATGCTCATCGGTTCGACACCCGGAATGTCACAGGTCAGGTTGGTGCCGATGCCGAAGCTGACATTGATCCGCCCCCGCAACGCCCGGAAGATCTCCAGCGACTTGGGCAGCGTCAGGCTGTCGGAGAACACCAGGGTCTTGCTCATCGGGTCGATGCCGAGCTTGTGATAGTGAGCGATGCATTTTTCGCCCCACTGCACCGGATCCCCGGAGTCATGGCGCAAACCGTCGAACAGCTTGGCGAAGAACAGATCGAAATCGCCGAGGAACGCGTCGGTGGTGATGCAGTCGGTCAGGGCGATCCCCAGCAAGCCACGGTACTCGCGGACCCAGCAATCGAGGGCGGCGATCTGGCTGTCGATCAGCCGTGGGCCGAGTTGCTGGTGCGCCATTATCCACTCGTGAGCCATGGTGCCCAGGGGTTTCATGTCCAGTTCGCGGGACAGGTGCACGTTGCTGGTGCCGACGAAACGTCCGGGGAAGTCGTGCTTGAGCACGTTCACCACTTCTTCCTGCACACGGTAGGAAAACCGGCGGCGTGTGCCGAAATCGGCGACCTGCAACTGCGACAATTCTTCGGCCGAAGCGTTGGCGGTCAGCCAGTCGAACTTGCGGTACAGCTGCTCGCGGGCCTGTTCCAGCACGGTTTCACGGTAGCGATAGCGGTTGCGCACTTCGCTGACGATCGCCAGCAACGGCACTTCGAACAGAATCACATGCAGCCACGGCCCGCGCAGGCGGATGAACAGCTCGCCGTTCTCGATGCCGGTGTGCAGGTAACGCAGGTTGAAGCGGAACAGACCGAGGAACCGCAGGAAATCCGGCTTGAGGAACGAGATGCGCTCGAGAAAGCTCAACTGATCGGCGCTCAGGCTCAACTCGGCCAGACGCTCGACCTGAAAGCGGATCTCCGCCAGATACGGGCGCAGATCTTCACTGTTACGGCAACGGAACTCCCATTCGACTTCGACGTTGGGGTAGTTGTGCAGCACCGCCTGCATCATCGTCAGTTTGTAGAAGTCGGTGTCGAGCAGGTTCTGCACGATGCGATCGGCAAACACACTCTCGCTCATAACGGGGTCTCCAGGCGGGCCGCGCGTTGGCGCGGTATCAATCAATGGCGCTAGTGGCGCATATCCGGGGTGTGGATTGCCAGCGATTTTTATCCCGGCACCGGCCCTCAGACCGCGTCAGGACTGTCGATCTGCTCCAGCATCCACTTCACGAAATCCCGCACCTTGGGCACTTCCGCCGCGTGTTCCGGGTAGGCCAGGTAATACGCGTCGGTGCTGGGCATTGCATGCTGCCAGGGAATGACCAGTTTGCCGTCGGCCAATTCCTCTTCCACCAGAAACCTCGGCAGCAACGCTACGCCGCAGCCGACCTGCGCCGCGCGGATGCACATATAAAAGGTTTCGAAGCGCGGGCCGTGGTAGCTGTGCTCGGTCTGATGGCCCTGGCTGTCGAACCAGTCGTGCCACGCTTGCGGGCGCGAAGCATTCTGCAGCAGCACCAGATCGGTGAGTTGCGTTGGATCAGTCAACGGCGTGTCCGGCAGGCTGCCGGGCGCGCACACCGGAACCAGCTCTTCGCCGAACAGCTTCAGGCACTCGGTGCCGGGGCGTGAACCCTGGCCGAAATAGAACGCCAGGTCGCTGCGCCCTTGCAGCAAGTCATCGGCCTCCTGCTCGTTGCACAGGTCCAGATGAATCGACGGATGGCGCAGGCGCCAGCCCTTGAGGCGCGGCACCAGCCAGCGGGCGCCGAAGGTCGAGGGTGTGGAGACGCGCAGGACTTCGGTCTCGCCGCCGTAGGAACGCAGGTAATGGGTCGACATCTCGACCTGGGTCAGGATTTTTCTGACTTCCACCAGGTACAGATCGCCGGCCGGGGTCATCTGCAAACGGCGGCGTACCCGACGGAACAACAAGTGCTGCAGCAATTCTTCGAGCTGCGCCACCTGCTTGCTGACAGCGCTCTGGGTCAGGTTCAGTTCCTCGGCGGCCCGGGTGAAACTCAGGTGCCGGGTCACGGCCTCGAAGCACTGCAGCGCGGTGATCGACGGCAAGTGGCGTTTGTTCAGCATGGGCGATCCTTTTCTTGTCTTTCTGCGCAGCATGAATAAACGGAATGATATCTCGCGTAAAGGTCGTTTGTTGCATGGCCTTCCTGAAGCTACAACTAAAGGCCTGCCCGGTCGTGAAGGCGCGACCGCACACATTCAGTTTTTTGCTTGAGGAGTGACCCATGGTTGCCGCATTGCTTGATCGTCTTGGTGTGAACCCGGCCCTGTACCAGAACGGCAAAGTGCCGGTGCATTCGCCCGTCGACGGCAGCCGCATCGGCGCCGTGAACTGGGAAGGCCCGGCCGAAGTCGAGCAGCACATCAGTCGCGCAGATCATGCGTTCGAACAATGGCGCAAGGTGCCGGCCCCCCGTCGCGGCGAACTGGTGCGTCAGTTCGGCGAAGTGCTGCGGGAATACAAGGCCGACCTCGGCGAGCTGGTGTCGTGGGAGGCGGGCAAGATCACCCAGGAAGGCCTCGGTGAAGTGCAGGAGATGATCGACATCTGCGACTTCGCCGTCGGCCTGTCCCGTCAGTTGTACGGTTTGACCATCGCTTCCGAGCGTCCGGGCCACCACATGCGTGAAACCTGGCACCCGCTGGGCGTGGTCGGCGTGATCAGTGCGTTCAACTTCCCGGTCGCGGTATGGGCGTGGAACACCACGCTGGCGCTGGTCTGCGGCAACCCGGTGGTGTGGAAACCGTCGGAAAAGACTCCGCTGACCGCACTGGCCTGTCAGGCGCTGTTCGAGCGCGTACTGAAGAATTTCAGCGATGCCCCGGCGCATCTGAGCCAGGTGATCATCGGCGGCCGCGATGCCGGCGAAGCGCTGGTGGATGACCCGCGTGTCGCGCTGATCAGCGCCACCGGCAGCACCCGCATGGGCCGCGAAGTGGCGCCGAAAGTCGCCGCGCGCTTCGCCCGCAGCATCCTTGAACTGGGCGGCAACAACGCCATGATCCTCGGCCCGAGCGCCGATCTGGACATGGCGGTGCGCGCCATTCTGTTCAGCGCCGTCGGCACTGCCGGTCAGCGTTGCACCACGTTGCGTCGCCTGATCGCCCATGAATCGGTGAAAGAAGAAATCGTCACCCGCCTGAAAGCCGCGTACTCCAAAGTCCGTATTGGCCATCCGCTGGAAGGCACCCTGATCGGCCCGCTGATCGACAAACACAGCTTCGAAAACATGCAGGACGCGCTGGAACAAGCGCTGAGCGAGGGCGGCCGGGTGTTCGGTGGCAAGCGCCAACTGGAAGACCAGTTCCCCAACGCCTACTACGTGTCGCCGGCCATCGTTGAAATGCCGGAGCAGAGCGATGTGGTGTGCAGCGAAACCTTCGCACCGATCCTGTACGTGGTCGGCTACAGCGATTTCGACGAGGCGCTGCGCCTGAACAATGCCGTGCCGCAAGGCCTGTCGTCGTGCATCTTCACCACTGATGTGCGCGAGGCCGAGAAATTCATGTCGGCAGTCGGCAGCGACTGCGGCATCGCCAACGTCAACATCGGCCCGAGTGGCGCGGAAATCGGCGGCGCGTTTGGCGGTGAAAAGGAAACCGGTGGCGGTCGCGAGTCGGGCTCGGATGCTTGGCGCGCCTACATGCGCCGCCAGACCAACACCGTGAACTACTCGCTGGAGTTGCCGCTGGCGCAGGGCATCACATTCGACTGATCCCTTCGGTCAAATGGAGATCCCCTTGTGGGAGCGGGCTTGCCCGCGAATGCGGTGGTTCAGTCGACATTAAAGTTGGCTGAAACGCCGCTTTCGTCGGAGCGTCGTCCGGAGCAGGCTCGCTCCCACATTATTGAACTGTGTGTTTGTTAGGTTTCTGTTGGAGTCTGGCAATGCCGTTACGCGAAGAATGTCTGTGGGAAAAACTCACGCCGCAACGACCGGATAACCCGGCGCTCAGGGGCGAGGTCAAAGTCGATGTCTGCGTGATCGGCGCCGGGTTTACCGGGCTGTCGGCGGCGCTGCATCTGTTGGAGAAAGGCAAAAGCGTCTGCGTGCTTGAAGCCCATCGCGCCGGGCAGGGTGGCTCCGGGCGCAATGTCGGGCTGGTCAACGCCGGGATGTGGATCCCGCCGGACGAGATCGAGGCCGGCTTCGGCGAGGCGGTCGGCAGCCAGCTCAACCGCATGCTCGGTGCGGCGCCGGCGCTGGTGTTCAGCCTTGTGGATAAATACGACATCGATTGCCAGTTGCGCCGCGAAGGCACCCTGCACATGGCGCACAACGCCAAGGGTGAGGCGGATCTGCGCAGTCGCGAAGAGCAGTGGAAACGCCGCGGTGCGCCGGTTGAACTGCTGACCGGCAAGGCCTGTGAACAGGCGACCGGCACGCAGAAGATTGCCGCCGCGCTGCTGGATCGACGTGCCGGCACGCTCAATCCGATGGCGTATGTCACCGGCCTGGCGAAAGCCGTGGCGGGGCTCGGCGGGCAGATGTTCGATCATTCCCCGGTCACCCGCCTTGAGCGTCAGGGCCAGCAATGGTCGGTGCAGACCGGTCAGGGCTCGGTCCAAGCCGAGCAAGTGGTCATTGCCTCCAACGCTTACACCGAAGGCGACTGGACCGAACTCAAACGCAATTTCTTTCCCGGTTACTACTATCAGGTCGCTTCGGTGCCGCTCACCGAAGATGCGGCTCAGGAAATCCTGCCGGGCGGGCAGGGCTCGTGGGATACCCGCCAGGTGCTGAGCAGCATCCGCCGCGACAAGGATGGCCGCTTGTTGCTGGGCAGCCTCGGTAACGGCAATCAGAAACCGACCTGGTTCCTCAAGGCCTGGGCCGACCGGGTGCAGCAGCATTACTTCCCCAACCTCAAGCCCGTCGAATGGGAATGCACCTGGACCGGGCGCATCGCTTTCACTCCCGATCACTTGATGCGCCTGTTCGAGCCAGCCCCCGGATTGGTGGCCGTCACCGGTTACAACGGCCGTGGCGTAACCACCGGCACCGTGGTCGGCAAGGCCTTCGCCGACTACCTGTGTAACGGAAATCCTCAGGCCTTGCCGATTCCCTTTGCACCGATGCAGCCCCTGACAGGCGTTGGCCTGCGCAGTTGCCTGTACGAGGCCGGGTTCTCGCTGTATCACGCGGGCCAGTGCCTGCGCATCGTCATCTGAGTGTTGAAATATGTTGCCGGAAGCGGCGCTTTTCGATGTAGCGACTAGCCTGTAATGGTGCGGGTTGTAGCAGTCCCGCACCAGCAGTGTGCAGTTCGGTGACGCGGGCTGTTACAGGCTGGTTGCACGTCGTTTGGCGCCGCGGTTGCAATGATGGCGCGTGCGGGTTGCGCCTGAAAAAACAAATGGTTTCACCTTCCGCGGTTTAGACGGTTGCACGCCCAATGAAAATGGGAACGAAACAGTCGAAAAAACAAGAAAGCAGCGACTTTTTGAAGAATAAAAAACCGATGGCACGGCCCTTGCTCTGAGCAATCCAGTGAAGTCGCAGTGCCAACTAAAAAAAACCTTGGAGCACCACCTCATGTCCCAGACGTTTTACAAGAAAGGCTTTCTGGCCCTCGCAGTGGCTACTGCGCTGGGTGTTTCTGCGTTTGCACAAGCTGATGTGAAAATCGGTGTGGCGGGCCCCATGACTGGCGCCAACGCGGCATTTGGCGAGCAGTACATGAAGGGGGCACAAGCGGCGGCCGATGCGGTCAACGCGGCGGGCGGCGTCAACGGGGAGAAAATCGTTCTGGTCAAAGGCGATGACGCCTGCGAACCGAAACAGGCGGTGACGGTCGCCAAGGACCTCACCAACCAGAAAGTCGCCGGTGTGGTCGGCCACTTCTGCTCGTCTTCCACCATTCCTGCGTCGGAGATCTACGACGAAGCCGGCATCATCGCGATCACCCCGGGTTCCACCAACCCGCAAGTGACCGAGCGCGGCCTGAGCGCCATGTTCCGTATGTGCGGCCGTGACGACCAGCAAGGCATCGTTGCCGGCGACTACATCGTCGACGTGCTCAAGGGCAAGAAAGTGGCCGTGCTGCACGACAAGGACACCTACGGTCAGGGCCTGGCCGATGCGACCAAGGCACAGCTGGAAAAACGCGGCGTGAAGCCGGTGCTGTACGAAGGCCTGACCCGTGGCGAGAAAGACTTCAGCGCCGTGGTCACCAAGATCCGCGCGGCCGGTGCCGACGTGGTCTACTTCGGTGGCCTGCACCCGGAAGCCGGTCCACTGGTCAAGCAACTGCGTACCGAAGGCCTGAAAGACGTGAAGTTCATGTCTGACGACGGCATCGTGACCGACGAACTGGTCACCACCGCCGGCGGCCCGCAATACGTTGACGGCGTGCTGATGACCTTCGGCGCCGACCCGCGCCTGCTGCCGGAAAGCAAAACTGTCGTGGATGCCTTCCGCAAGGCCGGTACCGAGCCTGAAGGCTACACCCTGTACGCCTACGCCTCGATCCAGGCCCTGGCCGCCGGCTTCAACGGTGCCAAGTCCAACAAGGGCGAAGACGCTGCCAAGTGGCTGAAAGCCAACCCTGTGAAAACCGTGATGGGCGAGAAGACCTGGGACGCCAAGGGCGACCTGAAAGTCTCCGACTACGTGGTCTACCAGTGGGACGCGACCGGCAAATATCACCAGCTGGAAAAACAGAAGTAAGGGCTGACGCGATCGGCTGACCTCCACAGAACTTCTGTGGGGGCAGTCCGGTCGTGGCTGACACTGCTCCGACGTAAATCTGTATTTTTCCTAGAAGAACCGCGCGCCCCCGGGTGTGCAGGTTCTCACTGCGTGAGATTGCGTTATGGATGGTATTTTCCTGCAGCAACTGGTCAACGGCCTGACCCTCGGGTCGGTCTATGGCCTGATCGCCATCGGCTACACAATGGTCTACGGCATCATCGGCATGATCAACTTCGCCCACGGCGAGGTTTACATGATTTCCGCTTACCTTGCGGCAATCAGTCTGGCTCTGCTGGCTTACTTCGGTATCGAATCCTTCCCGCTGCTGATGCTCGGCACACTGGTCTTCACCATCGTCGTCACGGGGGTGTATGGCTGGGTCATCGAACGCATCGCCTACAAACCACTGCGCAACTCCACCCGACTGGCTCCGCTGATCAGCGCCATCGGTATCTCCCTGATCCTGCAAAACTATGCCCAGATCAGCCAGGGCGCCCGTCAACAGGGTGTTCCGACGCTGCTCACCGGTGCCTGGCGCATCGACGTCGGTTCGGGCTTCGTCCAGCTGACCTACACCAAGATCTTCATTCTCGTCGCGGCATTCGTCGGGATGGGCCTGCTGACCTACGTGATCAAGTACACCAAGCTCGGCCGCATGTGCCGCGCCACCCAGCAAGACCGCAAGATGGCTTCGATCCTGGGGATCAACACCGACCGGGTGATTTCCTATGTGTTCATCATCGGTGCAGCGATGGCGGCCCTGGCCGGCGTGCTGATCACCATGAACTACGGAACGTTCGACTTCTACGCAGGCTTCGTCATCGGCATCAAGGCGTTCACCGCTGCGGTGCTCGGCGGGATCGGCTCGCTGCCTGGCGCCATGTTGGGCGGGATCATCCTCGGGATCTCCGAGTCGCTGTTCTCGGGCCTGGTCAACTCCGACTACAAAGACGTGTTCAGCTTCTCGCTGCTCGTACTTGTTCTGGTCTTCCGGCCTCAGGGCCTGCTGGGCCGTCCTCTTGTGTCGAAGGTGTAAGCGATGTCTTCAACCACTACAAAATCCATTGATGTCAAAAAAAGCCTGGTTGAGGCGATTCTCGCCGGTCTGATCGCCCTGATCGTGTTCGGGCCGATTGTCGGTGTGGTACTCGACGGCTACAGCTTCAACCTCGAAGCGACCCGCGTGGCGTGGATCATTGCCATCGTCATGGCTGGCCGCTTTGCCCTCAGCCTGTTCCTGCAAACCCCCAAGGGCCTGAAAATCCTCGAAGGATTCGAAAGCACCGGTTCCGGCGTGCATGTGCTGCCTGCCGACCACAAGTCCAGGCTGCGCTGGATCATCCCGCTGCTGATCGTGCTGGCCGTGATCGTGCCATTCGTTTCCAACTCCTACCTGCTGGGCGTGGTCATCCTCGGACTGATCTACGTGCTGCTGGGGCTGGGGCTGAATATCGTGGTCGGTCTGGCCGGCCTGCTCGACCTGGGTTACGTGGCGTTCTACGCCATCGGCGCCTACGGTCTGGCGCTCGGTTATCAGTACCTCGGCCTGGGCTTCTGGACGGTGCTACCGCTGGCGGCGATCACCGCTGGCCTTGCCGGTTGCATCCTGGGTTTCCCGGTGCTGCGCCTGCACGGTGACTATCTGGCGATCGTGACCCTCGGTTTCGGTGAAATCATCCGTCTGATCCTCAACAACTGGCTGTCCCTGACTGGCGGTCCGAACGGCATGCCGGCACCTCTGCCGACGTTCTTCGGTCTGGAATTCGGCAAGCGGGCGAAGGATGGCGGGGTTCCGTTCCACGAGTTCTTCGGCATCGCCTACAACCCGGACGTGAAGTATTACTTCATCTACGCGGTGCTGTTCCTGGTGGTGCTGGCCGTACTGTACATCAAGCACCGTCTGGTGAAGATGCCGGTCGGCCGCGCCTGGGAAGCCCTGCGTGAAGACGAAATCGCCTGCCGCTCGATGGGCCTCAACCACGTGCTGGTCAAGCTCTCGGCGTTCACCATCGGTGCGTCCACGGCGGGTCTGGCGGGTGTGTTCTTCGCCACTTACCAAGGCTTCGTCAACCCGACCTCGTTCACCTTCTTCGAATCGGCATTGATCCTCGCCATCGTCGTGCTCGGCGGCATGGGTTCGACCATCGGTGTGGTGATCGCAGCGTTCGTGCTGACCGTCGCCCCGGAACTGCTGCGCGGCTTCGCCGAATACCGCGTGCTGCTGTTCGGGATCCTGATGGTATTGATGATGATCTGGCGACCTCGTGGGCTGATCCGCATCAGCCGTACCGGGGTCACTCCACGCAAAGGTGCCATTCACTATGAGAGGACTGCGCCATGAGTGAAGTCGTACTCTCTGTTGAAAAACTGATGATGCACTTCGGTGGCATCAAGGCCTTGAGCGACGTCAGCCTGAAGGTCAAACGCAACTCGATCTTCGCCCTGATCGGCCCGAACGGCGCCGGCAAGACCACGGTGTTCAACTGCCTGACCGGGTTCTACAAGGCTTCCGGCGGCAAGATCGAACTCAACGTGCGCGGCAAGCAGACCAACGTCATCAAGCTGCTGGGCGAGTCGTTCAAACCGACCGACTTCGTCTCGCCGAAAAACTTCGCCAGTCGCCTGTACTACAAGATGTTCGGCGGCACCCATCTGGTGAACCGCGCGGGCCTGGCCCGGACGTTCCAGAACATTCGCCTGTTCAAGGAAATGTCGGTGCTGGAAAACCTGCTGGTGGCCCAGCACATGTGGGTCAACCGCAACATGCTGGCCGGCATCCTCAACACCAAGGGCTATCGCAAGGCCGAAAGCGATGCGCTGGACTGCGCGTTCTACTGGCTGGAAGTGGTGGATCTGGTGGACTGCGCCAACCGTCTGGCCGGTGAACTGTCCTACGGCCAGCAACGCCGTCTGGAAATCGCCCGGGCCATGTGCACGCGGCCGCAGATCATCTGCCTCGACGAGCCGGCCGCCGGCCTCAACCCTCAGGAAACCGAAGCGCTGAGCGCGATGATCCGGCTGCTGCGCGACGAGCACGATCTGACCGTGGTGCTGATCGAACACGACATGGGCATGGTAATGAGCATTTCCGATCACATCGTGGTGCTGGACCACGGCATCGTCATCGCCGAAGGCGGTCCGGACGATATCCGCCACGATCCGAAGGTGATTGCGGCTTACCTGGGTGCCGACGAAGAGGAAGTCGTATGACGCAACCCATCCTCGAACTCAAGGATCTGGACGTGTTCTACGGCCCGATCCAGGCCCTCAAAGGCGTCTCGCTGCAGATCAACGAAGGGGAAACCGTCAGCCTGATCGGCTCCAACGGTGCGGGCAAGTCGACGCTGCTGATGTCTATCTTCGGCCAGCCACGGGCGGCGGGCGGGCAGATCCTCTATCAGGGCGTGGACATTACCCATAAGTCATCGCATTACATTGCCTCCAACGGCATTGCGCAGTCGCCGGAAGGGCGGCGGGTGTTCCCCGACATGACCGTCGAGGAAAACCTGCTGATGGGCACCATCCCGATTGGCGACAAGTACGCCAAGGAAGACATGCAGCGCATGTTCGAGCTGTTCCCGCGGCTCGAAGAGCGCCGTAACCAGCGCGCAATGACCATGTCCGGCGGCGAGCAGCAGATGCTGGCCATCGCCCGGGCGCTGATGAGCCGTCCCAAGCTGTTGCTGCTGGATGAGCCGAGCCTGGGACTGGCGCCGATCGTGGTGAAACAGATCTTCGCCACCCTGCGGGAACTGGCGAAAACCGGCATGACCATTTTCCTCGTCGAGCAGAACGCCAACCACGCGTTGAAACTGTCCGACCGGGCCTACGTGATGGTCAACGGCGAGATCCGCCTGACGGGCACCGGCAAGGAACTGCTGGTGAACGAGGAGGTGCGTAACGCCTATCTTGGCGGGCACTGAGTTCTCAGGTTTTCCACAGCGATACAGAGCCCCGAGACGCGAGTCCCGGGGCTTTTTTGTATCCAGAATCGATCACGATCCACGCCATTCCCGAAATTGTGGAAAACAAAATCCCCAACCTGCCAAAGCGCGACATATAGACGCTGCAAATCGCTGTTTTTTCACAGTTTTGACTTGTCCCCGTTTGCTGTGGAGCCGGCTGTGAATAACGTGGGAGTAGCTGGCTGAGAACCTTTAAAACCGTGGCTTGCAGGCGTGCGGTTGTTTTTTGATCAGGGCGTTTCCCGGTTGCTGAAGACCTGTTTGTCAACCTTTTTATGACCATGGCAAAACAGGCGAATGCATGTGGGCAAGCCTGTGGATAAGTCTGTGATTAAACTCTGGAAAGACTGCGCCAAGGGCCGTGATTACTGGCCCTGCGCAATCACGGCGATGACTGGCCGGTCGTGCAGAATGCCTTGCCCGGCACAATCGGCGGATCAGGGTCAAGCGAAAAACTTTGCTTTTGCCGCGCAAAGCCTTGTGTGGCGCGGCTCTGCGCGTTTCCACTTGCCCCCGGAAACTGTGGAAGGGCTTGTGGATAACATGCGTGCATGTGGCTACAGGCCACGCTATTCAAGGCGTTGCGAGGGTTGATCAATTTATGAGCAGAAATGCACGCCAGCCGGTGGTTGCTCGTGAATGCCGGGCCGGGCATGCTGCCTGCTGATTTTCTATTCCAATGGCTGCCCCGGGTGGCCGAAGCAAGGAGAACACGATGTCCAACACCCTGTTTATCACCGGCGCGACGTCCGGTTTTGGTGAAGCCTGCGCCCGTCGTTTTGCCGAGGCCGGCTGGAAACTGGTGCTGACCGGTCGTCGTGAAGAACGCCTCAACGCGTTGTGCGCCGAGCTGTCGAAGCTGACCGAAGTGCATGGCCTGGTGCTGGACGTGCGTGATCGCAAGGCGATGGAGGAGGCGATTGCCAACCTGCCGCCGTCCTTCGCCAAACTGCGCGGCCTGATCAATAACGCCGGGCTGGCGCTGGGCGTGGACCCTGCCCCCAAGTGCGACCTCGACGATTGGGACACCATGGTCGACACCAACGTCAAAGGCCTGATGTACAGCACTCGCCTGTTGCTGCCACGCCTGATCGCCCACGGTCGCGGCGCCGGCATCGTCAACCTCGGTTCCATCGCCGGTAACTACCCGTACCCGGGCAGCCACGTTTACGGCGCGACCAAGGCGTTCGTGAAGCAGTTCTCGCTGAACCTGCGTTGCGACTTGCAGGGCACCGGTGTGCGCGTCAGCAACATCGAGCCGGGCCTGTGCGAGAGCGAGTTCTCGCTGGTGCGTTTCGCCGGTGACCAGGCGCGTTACGACGCGACCTACGCCGGTGCCGAGCCGATCCAGCCGCAGGACATCGCCGAAACGATTTTCTGGGTGCTGAATGCGCCGGCGCACATCAACATCAACAGCCTGGAACTGATGCCGGTGAGCCAGACCTGGGCGGGTTTTGCCATCGAGCGCAACAAGGTTTAAGACCGCTTAACGGCCCATCGCCAGCAGGCTGGCTCCCACATTGATTGCATTTTAATGTGGGAGCCAGCCTGCTGGCGAAGAGGGCAAATCGGCCAGAATCTGGCAGTAAGGTAGACTCATCCCTCAACAACCCCACCGCACCCTGCGGTTTTCAAGGTTTTTCGAGGAGTCAAAGTGAGTAACCGAGGTGAGCAGTCGCTGCTCAAACAATCGACCATCCTGATGTTCGCCGTGTCGATCGCCGGGATCGCCACCGGTTTTATTTCGGGTTCCCAGTCCATCCTGTTCGATGGCTTTTTTTCGCTGATTGCAACCTTCATCAAAGTCCTGATGCTGATCACCGCGAAGCTGATCGCCAAGCAAAGCAACCAGCGTTTTCAGTTCGGCTTCTGGCATCTGGAGCCGATGGTGCTGTTGATCGAGGGCAGCTTCCTGCTGCTGATTGCGATCTACGCGTTTCTCAATGGTGTGTTCGGCATCATCAATGGCGGTCGTGAGATCGAACTGGGTCTGGTGATCATCTACGCGGCGGTGTTTACCGTTGTCGAGTTCGCCTACTTTTTCTACGTGCGCCACCGCAATCGCAAGCTCAAGTCGAGCCTGATCCAGTTCGACAACATCAGCTGGCTGGTGGACGCGATGCTCTCCGTAGGCCTGTTGATCAGCTTCCTGGCGGCGCTGCTGCTCAAGTCCCAGGGCTATGGCGAGTGGGCGAAGTTCGTCGATCCGCTGATCCTGATCGTGCTGGCCCTGACCATGTTGCCGCCGGCCTTCAAGATCCTCGGCCCGGCGCTGCGTGATGTGCTCGGCATGGCGCCGGACACGCTGGATGAGCAGGTGCGCGAGGTGATGGAGGCGGCGAAGGTCGAGCATGGTTTCGACGATTACGTGTCCTACGTGCAGAAGCACGGGCGGGCGCGGTTCATCGAGATTCATGTGGTGTTGCCGGCGGATTACCGGTTGCAGAGCGTCGGCGAGCTGGATGTGCTGCGCGAGCAGATTTCCGCGAAGCTGGGCAAACCGGACGCGGCGCGCTGGCTGACCATCAGCTTCACCGGCGACAGGAAGTGGATTGCCTGAGGACCAATCGCCAGCAGGCTGGCCCCACATTGCAATGCAAATCCTGTGGGAGCCAGCCTGCTGGCGATAGCGGATTGTCAGTTAGCGTAGATACTCAGCAAGACCGGCATAGCAGGTCGCCAAGTGATACGGCGTGGTCGACGGCATGTCCTTGCGGCTGACCTCGCCCTGCTCGTCGCGGCATTCATGCCAGCCACCGGCATGCAGGAAGCGCTGCTGCAACGCCTGCAACTGGCGCAGCACGACGGCTTCGCTGCCCGGGCGCAAGGTCAGGGCGCGCAGGTATTCGGCCTGGGCCCAGATGCGCTGGGTCGAATCTTTCGGCCGCCCGTCCATATTCAGATCGAGCATGGCCCGCACGGCACCGGACGATTGCACCACGCCGTACTGCTCGGTGAAGGCAAAGGCCCGGTCCAGCGCGGCATGCAGTTTCGAGCCGCGCAGCAGGGGCGAAGACTCCAGCAGGAAATACCACTCGAACTGATGGCCCGGCTCATACCAGTTATCCACAGCCCCCAGCGGTTTCTCCATCAGCACACCGGCCTGCGGATCGACGAAGTGCTTGTGCATGGCTGTGCATAACTCGCTCAACGCCTGCTGGGTCTGGGGATCTTCGCGCACGGCCAGAGTAGCCAGGAAGGCTTCGGCCAGGTGCATCAGCGGATTTTGCAGCGGGCCGGTTTCCAGGGTGATCCAGTCGCGGTCGAGGCAGGCTTCATAGAGGCCGTCACCGGTGGCGAAACGCCGGCCGATGACTTCCAGCGCAGCGTTCAGGGTCGATTCGACCAAGGGCTCGCGGGACTTTTCCCAGTAATGCGCGCAGGCGAACAGGATGAAGGCGTGGGTGTAGAGATCCTTGCGCTGATCCAGCGGTTTGCCCTGGGGATCGATGCTGTAGAACCAGCCGCCGAACTCGGCATCGTGGAAGTGCCGTTGCAGGGAGCGGAACAACGCGGCCGCGCGGACTTCGGCGTTATCCACAACCCCGATCAGGCTGGAAAACAGGTACAGCTGCCGTGCACAGGCCATGGCCCGATAGCGCTGCGGTGGCAGCGGCTGATGCGCGGCGTCCAGCGCCTCGTAAGGCAGCGCCATGTCAGCGTTCCAGCCCGGTCCCTGCCAGAGGGGCACGATCACGTCCAGAAAGTGCTGTTGCACTTCACCGAACAGGGTGGTCAATTCAGGCAGGGAGGCAGAGCGGGAAGCGTGGGGCATGGGCGGACGTCGTCACGGCAGGGGCGATTGCGCGACATGGTAGCAGAGAGTGGCGATCGATCGTTCCCGCGCCATGCCCGGGAACGATCAGAGGTGCAATTCAGCCGGCCAGCAACCACGCGCCGGTCACCGCCGAAGCGGCTCCGGCCAGGCGCACCAGCGGCGCAGCCGCCTGAGGCAGAAAACGCACGACCGCATAACCCGCCGCGTGCAACGCAGCCGTCGCGACCACGAAACCGGCGGCATACGCCCACGGGCTCGACATGTCCGGCAACTCCAGACCATGGGCCACGCCATGGAACAGCGCAAACAGCGCCGTCGCCGCCACGGCCATCACCAGCGGCGGACGCACCGCCAGCGCAACCGCCAGGCCCAGCGCCAGTACTGAAGCGGCAATACCGCTTTCCAGCGCCGGCAACTCCAGCCCTTCAAAGCCGAGCAGGCCGCCGATCAGCATGGTGCCGACGAAGGTGCACGGCAGCGCCCAGCGTGCCGCGCCTTGCTGCTGCGCCGCCCACAGTCCGACGGCCACCATCGCCAGCAAATGGTCGAGGCCGCCGATCGGGTGGCTGATACCGGCCACCAGGCCAGAGTCGCCGTGGCCAGGGTGAGCGAAGGCCAGTGCCGGTGTCAGCAGGAGTGCGACGGCGCCGAGAATGCGTTTGAGTGTCATGGAGAAGCTTCCTTGTTGATCAGTGAATCAGGCTGCAGTCAGCAGGCCCTGGCGTTCGATGAAGGCAATGATGTCTTCCAGGCCCTGACCGGTTTTCTGGTTGCTGAACACGAACGGCTTGCCGTTGCGCATGCGTTGGGTGTCGCTGTTCATCATCTCCAGCGAGGCGCCGACCAGCGGCGCGAGGTCGATCTTGTTGATCACCAGCAGGTCGGACTTGCAGATGCCGGGCCCGCCCTTGCGCGGCAGCTTGTCGCCGGCAGAAACGTCGATCACGTAGATGGTCAGGTCGGACAGTTCCGGGCTGAAGGTCGCGGAAAGGTTGTCGCCACCGGACTCCACCAGAATCAGGTCCAGCCCCGGAAAGCGCCGGTTCAGTTGATCCACCGCTTCGAGGTTGATCGAGGCGTCTTCGCGGATCGCCGTGTGCGGGCAGCCGCCGGTTTCCACGCCGATGATGCGTTCCGGTGCCAGCGCTTCGTTGCGTACCAGAAAGTCGGCGTCTTCGCGGGTGTAGATGTCGTTGGTGACCACGGCCAGGTTGTAGCGCTCGCGTAGCGCCAGGCACAGGGCCAGGGTCAACGCGGTTTTGCCGGAACCGACCGGGCCGCCGATGCCGACGCGCAGGGGTTGTGTGTTCATGTGATTCTCCAGACTGAAAGGCCCTAGGAACGGAACAGGCGGCTGTACTGGCGCTCATGGGCCATGCACGCCAGGGACAGACCGAACGCGGCGCTGCCGAGGTGTTCGGGATTGATTCGGGTGGCGTCCTGCTGGGCCTGTTGCAGCAGCGGCAGCAGTTCGCTGGTCAGGCGCTGGGCGGCTTGCTGGCCCAGCGGCAGGGTTTTCATCAGCACCGCGAGCTGGTTTTCCAGCCAGCTCCACAGCCAGGCGGCGAGGGCGTCCTGCGGGCTGATTTGCCAGGCGCGGGCCGCCAGCGCCCAGCACAGGGCCAGGTGCGGTTCGGCGCAGTGTTCGAGAAAGTCCCGCGCGGCCTGATCGAGTTCGGGCAAGCCGTTAAGCAATTGCTGCAACGAGTAGCCCATCTGCCGGCTCTCCAGATGCAGCTCGCGGGTTTCGCGGCTGGCGCGGTGGCTTTCGCAGAGCTTGCGCAATTCATCCCAGTGTTCGTTCGCCGCCGCCTGGCAATGGGCGAGCAGCAGCGGCGCTTCGAATCGCGCGAGGTTGAGCAGCAATTGATCGCTGATCCAGCGTCGGGCGCTTTCCGGGCTGTCGACGCGGCCGTTATCCACAGCCATCTCCAGACCCTGGGAATAGCTGTAGCCGCCAATCGGCAGTTGCGGACTGGCCAGGCGCAGCAGCGCCCAGGCCGGGTTCACAAACGGACGCCGAACTGGTGGAGTTTCGGCGCGTAGTTGAAGTCTTCTTCACCGTGCCGCGAATGGTGGTGGCCACCACCGTAGGCGCCGTGTTCCGGCTGGAACGGGGCTTCGATGGATTCGACCTGCGCACCCAGTTGTTCGAGCATGGCTTTGAGCACGTAGTCGTCAAGCAGGCGCAACCAGCCGTCACCGACTTGCAGCGCAACGTGGCGATTGCCCAGGTGATAGGCCGCGCGGGTCAGTTCGAAGGCGTTGGCGCAGGTGACGTGCAACAGTTGCTCGGGGCGGGCGCAGACCCGGACGATCCGGCCATCTTCGGCTTGCAGGTATTCGCCATCATGCAGCGGCGGCTGGCCGCGCTCCAGAAACAGTCCGACGTCTTCACCGTCGGCACTGAAACAGCGCAGACGGCTTTTGCTCCTGGCCTCGAAGGTCAGGTGCAACTCGGCGGCCCAGACGGGTTGGGGGTCGATTCTGCGATGAATCACCAGCATCGGAAAGCTTCCTGCTAAGAACAATGCTCAGGCTAGAGCAAGGGGCTTGCCAATCGGACGAGACGTAGGAAAACCCTGTCGGAGACTAGCGGATGTTTCAAGATGTTGCAGGGTTGTGAGGTGTTTTGGTGCATGAAGTTTTTTACATGCACCAAACAGGAGCCAGTGTGGGAGCGAGCCTGCTCGCGATAGCGTGCGCTCAGTCAGCATCGAGGTGACTGATACACCGCTATCGCGAGCAGGCTCGCTCCCACAGGGTGATTGGGGGGCTGGAGGATTACTCGGTACTGCCGAGCCCTTGCCAGTGCTTCAACCCGATGAAGATGAAGCGCAACTGCTGGGTGATCTTCGCCTGGGGCGTCAGATGTTCGGGCAGGGCTTCGGCCGGCGGGTCGATGATGTCCGGCAGGGTGGCGAACACCGATTTGACGATCAGGTCGGCCATCACGCTCAGTCCCTCGTGATTGAGGTGCTGGAGCTTGGGCATCAGGGCCAGGTCCGCCGCCAGGTCGGAGCTGATGTCCTCCCGCAAACGGCCAATCGCCTGACGTACCGGCAGCGATCCGCCGTACTGCTCGCGGGCCAGGAACAGAAACTGCGAACGGTTGGCACTGACCACGTCGAGGAAGATCCTCACCGAGGCATCGATGATGCCGCCCATGACGAATTCGTTGTGGCGCACCAGGCGGATGGTTTCGCGAAAGGTCTGGCCGACTTCGCTGACCAGTACCAGACCGAGTTCGTCCATGTCGGCGAAATGCCGGTAGAAACCGGTGGGCACGATGCCGGCGGTTTTCGTCACTTCACGCAGGCTCAGGCTGCCGAATCCTCGGCCGCTTTCCATCAAGTGGCGGGCAGCGTCCATCAGGGCGTTGCGGGTCTGTTGTTTCTGTTCGGCGCGGGGCAGCATCGCAAGGGTGTGTTCTTAGGCAAGACAAGCGCCGCACTCTAGCAAATAGGCTTTGTCGGCGTCGAACGGCAGCGGGGGAGAGGGAGCAGTGAAATCTCGACTTCTTTTATGCCGGCCTCTGAAAAGTCAAAAGCCCAATCCGGGGATTGGGCTTTTTTTCCAGGCCGCCACGGGCTTAGCTCAAAGCGCTGTTGCGTTCGATCACACGGTCACCACCACCTTCGGCCAGAGTCTGACCTTGTGGGGTCTTGTCATAACCGTCGGAGGCGAGAGTCTGACCTTGTGGGGTCTTGTCGTAGCCATCGGAAGCCAGGGTCTGACCTTGTGGAGTCTTGTCGTAACCGTCCTGAACCAGACCTTTCTCTTCCAGACGATCACGGCCGCCTTCGGCTAAGGTTTGGCCTTGTGGGGTTTTGTCATAGCCATCTTGAACCAGACCTTTTTCTTCCAGGCGGTTACGGCCGTTTTCAGCCAGGGTCTGGCCTTGTGGAGTGCGGTCCGAACCGTCAGCAGCGACAGTCTGGCTGAACACCGAGTGGCTGGATTTCACTTGCGGGGTAGCCTGGTCGGCAGCTGGCAGAGCGAAAGCGGTGCTGGCCAGCATCGAGAGGGTAAGACTGAACAGAAGTTGGCGTTTCATGATGGGTTGCTCCTTGGGAGGGCGATAAAGTGGGTACGAAGCCAATGCTACTCTCGATAAGTCGATATAAAAGTTCATAAACACAATGGTAATAATCAACAGAATTGATTGTTCGCTTGGGAGGCTCTAGCTCGGGCGTTTCAGGCGGGCGGTTTTGCACTGCGGTGGGTATTTTCCACCCACTTGCGCCCCGCAAAAGTGCGGGGCCGGTAACGCCGATTCGACCGATCGGTCAGAATGGCCACCGTTTTTTGGCCCCGATGGGGCTTTCGATTAAACCTGCGGGCGGTTTGTCAGTCGTAGACTTCATGAGGGCCTTGCAAGGCCCGTTGTATCAGCGGCGTCGATCCGCAGTCGTTTTCAGGAGTTTTGTGCATGACGCGCACCCGTAAAATCTTCGTCTGGACCTTCGCCACCCTCGTGCTGTTGCTGGCGGTGCTGGTCCTGATCATCGTGTTCTTCGACTGGAACCGGATCAAACCGCCGCTCAACGCCAAAGTTTCGGAAGAATTGCACCGACCGTTCGCCATCAACGGTAACCTCGCCGTAGTCTGGCAGCGCGAGCCGGACGAGGGCGGCTGGCGCGCCTGGGTGCCGTGGCCCCATGTGGTGGCCGAAGACCTGACCCTGGGCAACCCGGACTGGTCGAAGCAGCCGCAGATGGTCACCCTCAAAAAGGTCGAATTGCGCATTTCGCCGCTGGCCTTGCTGGCGCAACGGGTGACGATCCCGCGCATCGACCTGACCGAACCCAACGCCCAATTGCAGCGCCTGGCCGATGGCCGCGCCAACTGGACGTTCAAATTCGATCCCAAGGACCCGAACGCCGAACCCTCGAACTGGGTGGTGGACATCGGCGCCATCGGTTTCGACAAGGGGCACGTCACCCTGGACGACCAGACCCTCAAGACCAATCTCGATCTGTTGATCGATCCGCTAGGCAAGCCGATTCCCTTCAGCGAAATCGTCGGCGACAAAGCGGCGAAAACCGCGCTGGAAAAGGGCGGCGCCCCGCAGGATTACGCTTTTGCACTGAAAGTCACCGGCCAGTATCACGGTCAGAAACTCACCGGACAAGGCAAGGTCGGCGGCCTGCTGGCCCTGCAGGATGCGGCCAAACCGTTCCCGTTGCAGGCCCAGACGAAGATCGGCGACACCAGTATCGAACTCGCCGGCACCCTGACTGATCCGCTGAACCTCGGCGCCCTCGACCTGCGCCTGAAACTGGCGGGTGCCAGCCTCGGCAATCTCTATCCGCTGACCGGCGTGACCCTGCCGGACACGCCGCCGTATTCCACTGACGGTCATCTGATCGCCAAACTCCATGAGCCGGACGGCGCGCAGTTCCGCTACGAGCAGTTCAACGGCAAGATCGGCGGCAGCGACATTCACGGCGACCTGGCCTACGTCGCCAGCCAGCCACGGCCCAAACTCAGCGGAGCGTTGCTGTCCAATCAACTGCTGTTCGCCGACCTTGCACCGCTGATTGGTGCCGACTCCAACGACAAGCAGAAGGCCCGTGGTGGCGAGAGCAAGCAACCGGCGGACAAGGTGTTGCCGGTGGAAGAGTTCAAGACTGATCGTTGGCGGGCGATGGACGCCGACGTCGAATTTACCGGCAAACGCATCGTCCACAGTGAGAAGCTGCCGTTCACCGATCTTTATACCCACCTCAAGCTCAACGACGGCGAACTGAGCCTGGAACCGCTGCGCTTCGGCGTGGCCGGCGGCAACCTCGATGCGCAGATCCGCCTCAATGGTCGCACCGAGCCACTGGAAGGCCGGGCGAAACTGACCGCGCGCAAGTTCAAACTCAAGCAGCTGTTCCCGACCTTCGAGCCGATGAAGACCAGTTTCGGCGAGCTCAACGGCGATGCCGACATCAGCGGTCGCGGCAACTCGGTGGCCAAGCTTCTGGGTGGTGCCAACGGCAACCTGAAGATGCTGATCAACGACGGCGCGATCAGTCGTGAGCTGATGGAGCTGGCGGGCCTCAACGTCGGCAACTACGTGGTCGGCAAGGTATTTGGCGACAAGGAAGTGAAGATCAATTGCGCGGCGGCGGATTTCGATATCAAGACCGGTCTGGCGACCACGCGGCTGTTCGTGTTCGATACCGAGAACGCGATCATCTACATCGACGGCACGGCGAACATGGCCACCGAGCAACTGGACCTGACCGTGACACCGGAATCCAAGGGCTGGCGTCTGATCTCCCTGCGTTCGCCGTTGTACGTGCGCGGCAAGTTCATCAAGCCGGACGCCGGGGTCAAAGCGGTGCCGCTGATGCTGCGCGGTGCCGGCATGGTAGCGCTGGGCGTGATCGCCGCGCCGGCGGCGGGGTTGCTGGCGCTGGTGGCGCCGAGCGGTGGCGAACCTAATCAGTGCGCGCCGTTGCTGGAGCAGATGAAGGCGGGCAAGGCGCCCGTGACCGTCAAACCCACTAAATGATTCTCTAGCGTTTATCAGAAAGCTATCGCGGGCAAGCCCGCTCCCACAGGTTCAGTGAAAACCCTGTGGGAGCGGGCTTGCCCGCGATTGGATCTGGAGGAATCAGAGGTCTTTGAGGATGTCCGCCATGTCATCCGCATGCTCTTCTTCCTGAGCCAGGATGTCTTCGAAGATCCGGCGCGTGGTCGGATCCTTTTCGCCGATGTACTGGATGATCTCGCGATAACTGTCGATGGCGATCCGCTCGGCCACCAGATCTTCGTAGACCATTTCCTTCAGGGTTTTGCCCGCCACGTATTGTGCGTGGGACATCTTCGACAGCAGATCCGGGTTGAACTCGGGCTCGCCGCCCAGTTGCACGATGCGCTCGGCGAGGCGGTCGGCGTGAGCCGCTTCCTGAGTGGCGTGCTCGAGAAATTCATCGGCGGCGACGTTGGCCTTCAAGCCGTTGGCCATGAAGTAGTGGCGCTTGTAGCGCAAGACGCAGACCAGTTCCGTGGCCAGCGATTCGTTGAGCAGACGCAGCACTTCTTCTCGATTGGCGCTGTAGCTTTCGGTCACTGCGCCGTTTTCGACGTGCTGGCGTGCGCGCTCGCGCAGGGTTTGAACATCAGACAAATGCAGGTCACTCATTTCAGTCTCCTGGAGGCTAATCCGATTGGCGCCACGTTCTGCCGACGTGATCGCTACCCAGGTTGTGAGTGATGCGCGCTGCAAAAAGTTTTATGTATTTTTCGGCGATCTCGGCGACAGTCCGGACAACTGCGCTTCTTCCTGCAGCCAAGCGAAGAATGCCCGCACCGGCGGATGCCGCTCGCGCCCCGGCACGCACAGTGCGCTGTAACCCGCCCCATCGACCTGCACCTCGCCCTTGTACGGCACCAGCAAGCCGCTGGCGACGCTTTCCGACACCAGAATATTGCTCGCCAGCACCAGCCCTTGCCCGGCGATCGCGGCTTGCAGGGCGTAGTGCTCTTCGTCGTATTCACGGATGACCGGATGCTGATTGAGCCAGTTTTCGCCTGACTGCGCGCACCACGCTTCCCAGCCATGGGCATACAGCTTCGAGTTATGCCAGTGCACGCTGATCAGCGCCGGTGTGCGACGAGCGGCCAGCGCCACCTGCTCCGGCGAGCCGTACACGCCGAACGATTCATCGAACAGGCACAACCCGTAGAGGTTCGGGTAATCGTCGAGGCTGTAGCGCAGCACCAGATCGACGCTGGCGTCCTGGTGCAGGTCGATCACTTCGCAGTGGGTGTCCAGCCGCACATTGGTGTTCGGATGCTTCGCGTAAAACCGCCCCAGTCGCGGCACCAGCCACAGCGCGGCGAACGCCGCTGTGGTCGACAGCGTCAGGCTGCTGCCGCTGCGTTGCGGGCGCAGGGTGTCGACGCTTTGTGCCACCTCCAGTAATGCGCCGTGCAGGCTGCGAAACAGCCGCTCACCGCCCTCGGTCAGGCGCACCTGACGCGGCAGGCGTTCGAACAGCGCCACGCCGAGCCAGTCTTCCAGCGAACGAATCTGATGGGAAATCGCCGTCGGCGTCACCGCCAGTTCTTCGGCGGCTGCCTTGAAGCTCAACAGGCGCGAAGCGGATTCGAACGCGCGCAGGGCGGTCAGTGGCAGTGAAGCGAACATGGAAAACTCCACGGATGAAATCAATTCATCCAGACTGATTTTTGCTCATTTGAGGTGAAGAAGTGATGCCTGCAATCTGGCGCCACACAGTCACTCAAGTCTAGCCCCAAGGAGTTTCAGATGAGCAAGATTCTTGCGATCCATGCCAGCCCACGCGGTGAGCGTTCCCATTCACGGCGCCTGGCGGAAAGTTTTCTCAGTGCCTGGCAAGTCCGTCATCCGCAGGCGCAAGTCACCCGCCGCGAAGTGGGCAGGGCACTGATCCCGGCGGTCAACGAGGCGTTTGTCGCCGCAGCGTTTTATCCGGAGCCCGAGGCCCGGCCGCTGTCGATGCAGGCCGATCTGGCCCTCAGCGATCAACTGGTGGGAGAGCTGTTCGATCACGACCTGCTGCTGATTTCCACGCCGATGTACAACTTCAACGTGCCCAGCGGCCTCAAGGCCTGGGTCGATCAGATCGTGCGGTTGGGCCTGACGTTCGACCACACCCTGGACAACGGCGTGGCCCAGTACACGCCGCTGCTGAAGGGCAAGAGAGCGCTGATTGTCACCAGTCGCGGTGGCTTCGGTTTCGGCCCGGGCGGCGAGCTGGAGGCGCTGAACCACGCCGATCCGTGGCTGCGCACGGCGCTGGGGTTCATCGGCATCAACGACGTCACGGTGGTCGCGGCCGAGGGCGAAGAATCCGCCGAACGCACCTTTGCGGTGTCAGTGGCCGAGGCCGAGCAGCGCTTGCTCGACCTGGCCCGGGAGTTCTAGGTGGCCTGGCTGTTTCTGCTGATCGCGGCCGGATTCGAAGTCACTTTCGCCATGGGCATGAAATACGCCGAGGGTTTCACCCGGCTGTGGCCGTCTCTGATTACCGTGGTTGCGGCGGTAGGTGGAATTTATTTCCTGACCCTGGCCATGCGCGAGCTGCCGGTGAGCATCGCCTACCCGATCTGGACTGCCATCGGCTCGCTCGGCACGGTGTTTCTCGGTTTCGCGCTGCTGGGCGAAAGCCTGACGCTGATGAAACTGCTGTCGGTGGGGCTGATTGTGGCGGGGGTGGTGGGGCTGAAGTAGGCTGGTCGTGGAGTTGTCATCATCGAGGAGGATGCTTGGCGGGCGTTTTGCACGTCATGCATCCACCCACCGACCACAGGGATGTCTGCCCATGTCGCAGGAATCGGCCACACGTTATCCACTGGTGCTGGTGCCGGGAATGCTCGGTTTCATCCGTCTGGTGCTGTACCCGTACTGGTACGGGATCATCAAAGCGTTGCGTCGGGGTGGGGCGACAGTGATTGCGGTGCAGGTGTCGCCGCTCAATTCCACCGAGGTGCGCGGCGAGCAGCTGCTGGCGCGGATCGATGAAATCCTGCGCGAGACCGGTGCAGCGAAGGTCAATCTGTTCGGCCATAGCCAGGGCTCGCTGACGGCGCGTTATGCGGCGGCCAAACGCCCGGATCTGGTGGCCTCGGTGACCTCGGTGGCCGGGCCCAATCATGGTTCGGAGCTGGCCGACTATCTGGCGAAACACTATCCGGCGGACAGCGCCCGGGGCCGCATCCTCGAGGCGCTGCTGCGGTTTGTCGGCTGGCTGATGGCACTTATGGAAACCGGCTACCACGGGCCGAAACTGCCGGTGGATATCCACGCCTCGCACAACTCCCTGACTACTGAAGGCGTGGCGCTGTTCAACCAGCGTTATCCACAGGGCCTGCCGGAAACGTGGGGCGGGCACGGGCCGGAAGAGGTCAACGGCGTGCGCTATTACTCGTGGTCTGGCACCTTGCAGCCGGGCAAGACTGACCGTGGCGGCAACCTGTTCGACGGCACCAATCGCAGTTGCCGGTTGTTCGCCAAAACCTTCGTGCGCGAACCGGGGCAGTGCGACGGCATGGTCGGACGCTACAGCTCGCATCTCGGCACGGTCATCGGCGATGACTACCCGATGGATCACTTCGACATCGTCAACCAGTCGCTGGGACTGGTCGGCAAAGGCGCGGACCCGGTGCGGCTGTTCGTCGAGCACGCGGCGCGGTTGAAGGCCGCCGGGGTTTAGGCCGCGCTCGGAGTGCGGGAGCGACCGAGGACGGTGGTCCAGCGCTCGGAAAGAATCACCCCGCCCAGCGTCAGCAAGCCACCGACCAGGTGATACATCGCCAGTTGTTCCTTCAGTACCACCGCTGCAATCAGCGCGGTGATCAATGGCAACAGGTTGAAGAACAGCGTGGTCCGGCTCGGCCCCAGACGCTGCACGGCCTGCATCCACGCCAGCGGCGCAAGCATCGAGGCCAGCAGGCACGCGTACAGCACCAGCGGAATGTTCTGCAGGGTCAGGCCGGTTTTCGGCGACATGGCGTACAGCGGGAAAAGCACCACCACCGCCACCAGCACCTGCAAGTACAGCAACACCAACGGCGGTAGGCGCAGCTGCCATTTTTTCAGCAGGGTGCTGTAGATCGCATAGGCGAGGGTGGCGATCAGCATCATCGCGTCACCCAGGTTTACCCCGTGTTGCAGCAGCGCGCCGAGGCTGCCGGACGACACCACCACCAGCACCCCGGCGAATGACAGCACCGCACCGACCAGCGCGCCGGCGGTCAGACGCTGGCCGAGACTGATGATCGCCATGGCCAGCGACATCAACGGCATCAGCGACAGGATGATGCCCATGTTGGTGGCGCTGGTCATGGTCGCCGCGAAGTAGGCCAGGCTCTGATAGACCGCCATGCCCAGCACGCCGAGGATGAAGATCTTGCCCAGGTTCGGGCGGATCTGCGGCCAGTGTTCAATTACCTTCTTGAGCATGAACGGGGTGAACAGCAGGCCGGCGAGCAGCCAGCGGTAGAAGCCGATCTCGGCGGGGAATATCGCGCCGACAGCCAGCTTGTTGATCACGGTGTTGCCGGCCCAGATGAAAATTGCCAGCAGGGGAAACGCGTATTGCATGGGAGGAGAAACCAGTACGTTGATGAACGGTGATTATCCCCTGTCTGGATGCAGGCCTATACTGCGAACCGGACAACCCGCCCCTGATTCCGGACAGCATGAACAGTAAACACATCGATCTGCTGGATTTCAGCGAACTGCCGTCGGCGGTGTACTTCCGCTACGCCGACTTCAACGCCCATGAATACGCCGCACCGCATCGCCACCCGTGGGGCACGCTGGAGTACGCGGCCCACGGCGTGCTGCACATGGATGTCGACGGCAGCCGCTTCATGTCGCCGCCGCAATACGCGGTGTGGGTGCCTCCGCAGGTCGAACACAGTTTCTACAGCCATCAACCGGTCAACTATCGAGCAGTGTGCCTGGCGCCCGAGGTGTGCGCGGATTTGCCGGCGCAGGCTTGCACGCTGGCGATCAGCGACATTCTCAAGGCCATTCTCAAGGACTTCGCCGCCCGGGATGTGAAGATCCCCGCGTTCGACGCCGACCAGCGCCTGGCCCAGGTGCTGGTGGATCAACTGCGCCAGGCGCCGGTTCATCAGTGTTATCTGCCGTACGCCAGCAGCCCCGGGCTGCTGACCATCCTCGAAACCTTGCAGGCCGAGCCCGGCAACAACGAGCCGCTGGCGCACTGGGCGGCGCAGGTGCATGTCAGCGAACGCACCCTGGCCCGGCAATTCGTGCGGGAGTTGGGGATGAGTTTCGGCGAGTGGCGCCAGCGCCTACGCTATCTCGCCGCCATCGAGGCGCTGGAGAGTTCGCGCAGCGTGCAGGAAATCGCCTTCGATCTCGGTTACAGCAGCGGCTCGGCGTTCATCGCCATGTTCGCCCGCCAGGCCGGGTGTACGCCGGAGCAATACCGGCGCAGTCACCTGGAGAGCAGGAAGGTGTAACAAGCTTTGACTACACTCAGCCGGAGGCCGTATCCATCGATGCGGCGACAAGGAGAAAACTCCATGAAGATGCTGCGTGTCCCTTTGTTGATGATCGGTCTGCTGCTGTGCTCCCAGGGTTTTGCCGCCACGGCGCAACAGAACAAGATGACCACCTGCAACGCCGACGCCACGGCCAAGAGCCTGAAAGGCGACGAGCGCAAAGCCTTCATGAGTACTTGCCTGAAGGCAGCGCCGGCGGCCAATGACGCCAAGACCCTGACCCCGCAGCAGGAAAAGATGAAAACCTGTAATGCCGACGCCAAGACCAAGGCCCTGACGGGCGATGCGCGCAAGGCGTTCATGAGTGATTGTCTGAAGAAAAAATAAGATCGACAAATCGCAGCGAGCGGCAGGGCATCCGCTCGCTTCGGCGCCGGATCGCTGGCAGACTGCCAATCCTTTTACGCCGTTCGTTTTGAGGCTGTATGCCAACGTTTTCTGAGCGTCAAGTTGTGTTCTGGGTCAGTTGCATCATCATTTTCGGCGGTTTGCTGCTGGTGTTGCCGCTACGCCTGTTGCCCAGTCTGCTGGCCGGTCTGCTGGTGTTCGAGCTGGTTAACATGCTCACCCCGCAACTGCAACGGCTGATCGAAGGCCGTCGCGCACGGTGGCTGGCGGTGGCATTACTGGGCACGCTGGTGGTGAGTGTGCTGGCGCTGATCTTTGCCGGGGCCATCAGCTTCCTGCTGCACGAGGCGGAAAATCCCGGGGCTTCCCTCGACAAATTCATGGGTGTGGTTGACCGTGCGCGCGGGCAACTGCCGCCGTTTCTCGACAGCTACCTGCCCGCCAGCGCCGCCGAGTTCCGTGTGGCCATCGGTGAATGGGCGAGCAAGCATCTGTCCGAGCTGCAACTGGTGGGCAAGGACGCGGCGCACATGTTCGTGACCCTGCTGATCGGCATGGTGCTCGGCGCGATCATCGCCCTGCAGCGCGTGCCGGATGTCACCAAACGCAAGCCGCTGGCGGCCGCACTGTTCGACCGTCTGCACCTGCTGGTTCAGGCGTTTCGCAACATTGTCTTCGCGCAGATCAAGATTTCCCTGCTCAACACCTTCTTCACCGGGATCTTCCTGGCGGTGATCCTGCCGCTGTTCGGGATCAAGCTGCCGCTGACCAAGACCTTGATTGTGCTGACGTTCCTGCTCGGTCTGTTGCCGGTGATCGGCAACCTGATGTCGAACACGCTGATCACCATCGTCGGCCTGTCGCTGTCGATCTGGGTGGCGGTTGCCGCGCTGGGTTATCTGATCTTTATCCACAAGCTCGAATACTTCCTCAACGCGCGCATCGTCGGCGGGCAGATCAGTGCCAAGTCCTGGGAGTTGCTGCTGGCGATGCTGGTGTTCGAGGCCGCGTTCGGCCTGCCGGGGGTGGTGGCGGGGCCGATTTATTACGCGTATCTGAAGAGTGAGTTGAAGCTGGGCGGGATGGTTTAAGGACTGCGAAGATCCTTGTCAGATTGTTCCCACGCAGAGCGTGGGAACAATCATCGTGGTGTCAGTTCATCGAGCCGTAACGCTTCATGGCTTCAATCGCCAGACCGCTGCCGATGCTGCCGAAGATATTGCCTTCCACATGCCGCGCGTTCGGCAACATCGCCGAAACGCTGTTGCGCAGCGCCGGGATGCCGCTGGAACCGCCAGTGAAGAACACCGTATCGACCTGACCCACCGCCACATTGGCGTCCGCCAGCAATTGCGTGACGCTGCCACGCACGCGCTCAAGCTGCGAATCGATGGCCGATTCGAACAGGGCGCGGGTCAACTCGACGTTCAGCCCGGATTCGATCCGGTCCAGCGCAACATGGCGGCTGTCGTTGTGGGTCAGATGAATCTTGGTTTCTTCCACTTCCATCGCCAGCCAGTGCCCGGCACGCTGTTCGATCAGCTTGAACAGACGGTCGATGCCGCCGGTGTCCTCGATGTCGTAGCGCATGCTGCCCAGGGCCAGGGTCGATTTCTGCGAATACACCGAGTTGATGGTGTGCCAGGTCGCCAGGTTCATGTGATGGCTGGTCGGCATGAACGCGCCGCTCTTCATGCGGCTGCCGTAGCCGAACAGCGGCATCAGGCCCTGCAGGCTCAATTGCTTGTCGAAATCGGTCCCGCCGATGTGCACGCCGCCGGTGGCGAGAATGTCGTCGTGACGGTTATCCATGCCCCGACGCTCGGGCGACAGGCGCACCAGCGAGAAGTCCGACGTACCACCGCCGATGTCGACGATCAGTACCAGCTCTTCCTTTTCGATGGTCGACTCGTAGTCGAAGGCCGCAGCGATCGGCTCGTACTGGAACGAAACGTCCTTGAAACCGAGCTTGCGCGCCACTTCCACCAGGGTGTCTTCGGCTTCCTGGTCGGCCAGCGGATCGTCGTCGACGAAGAACACCGGGCGGCCCAGCACCACCTGCTCGAACTCACGACCGGCGGCGGCTTCGGCACGGCTCTTGAGCTGGCCGATGAACAGCCCGAGCAGGTCCTTGAACGGCATCGCGGTCCCGAGAACGCTGGTGTCGTGCTTGATCAGCTTGGAACCGAGCAGGCTCTTGAGCGAGCGCATCAGTCGGCCTTCGTAGCCTTCCAGGTATTCGTGCAGCGCCAGGCGACCGTAGACCGGGCGGCGTTCTTCGATGTTGAAGAAGACCACCGACGGCAGGGTGATCTTGTCGTCTTCCAGCGCGATCATCGTTTCCATGCCGGGGCGCAGCCAGCCGACGGTGGAGTTGGACGTGCCGAAGTCGATGCCGCAGGCACGGGCTGGAGAGGCGTCTTTCATGTCTTTCGGTTCCGGTCAAAAAAACGGCCGCGCAGTGTATGTCAGTGCGCGACAGATTCGAAGGCCGGTCATCCGCTATTTAGCGTCTAAGCTTGCTTGAAAGTCGGCGCTTTGCCCCAAACTTGCTGGCATGGGCCGGCAGACATACCGGCGGTCGCAAGAACCGCCGTCCACTGCCGATAAACTTCTGCTGCGCCACCCGGTCACAACCTTGAGATCGGTCAACCGGCCTTGCGCGAATCGGCGCATGCTGGCAACGGCGCGAAATCGATAACGGATGGTGATTCCTTCGATGGACTTCAAAGACTATTACAAGATACTCGGTGTGGAGCCGACGGCTGACGACAAGGCAATCAAGGCTGCCTATCGCAAGCTCGCGCGTAAATACCACCCCGATGTCAGCAAGGAAAAAGACGCCGAGGCCAAGTTCAAGGACGCCTCGGAAGCCTATGAAGCACTGAAAAGCGCCGACAAGCGCGCCGAATACGACGACCTGCGTCGCTACGGCCAGCACGGTCAGCCGTTCCAGGGCCCGCCGGGCTGGCAGAGCCGTGGCGGCTTCGGTGGCGGTGGTGGCGAAACGGGTGATTTCTCGGACTTCTTCAGTTCGATCTTTGGCAATCGCGGCCCCGGTTTCGGTGGCAGCGCTGGCCGGCAATCCCGCAGCGCCGGGCGCCGAGGGCAAGACGTGGAACTGGAACTGCCGATTTTCCTGGAAGAAACCCTGTCGAACGAATCGAAAAAGATCAGCTTCCAGGTACCGCAATACAACGCCAGCGGCCAGCACGTCAGCAACACCAGCAAGAGCCTGAACGTGAAGATCCCGGCGGGCGTGACCGACGGCGAGCGCATCCGCCTCAAGGGTCAGGGCGCGCCGGGCATTGGTGGCGGCGCCAACGGCGATCTGTACCTGACGATTCGTTTCGCGCCGCACCCGAAATTCGACGTCGAAGGCGAAAACCTGATCATCACCTTGCCGCTGGCCCCTTGGGAACTGGCGCTGGGTACCGAAGTGGCGGTGCCGACCCTGACCGGCAAGATCAACCTCAAGGTGCCGGCCGGCAGCCAGAACGGTCAGCGCATGCGCGCCAAGGGCCACGGTCTGCAGAACAAGGCTGGCGAACGCGGTTACCTGTTCGTCCAGCTCAAGGCCGTGATGCCGAAGGCCGCCGGCGATGACGTCAAGGCGCTGTGGCAGGAACTGGCGAAGAAGGCCGCCTTCAATCCGCGAGAGAACTTCTGATACTGACGACGGAGTAGCCCATCATGAGCAGCCCCCTGATCGTTCAACTGGACATGGCAGAATTCTGTGAGGCGGCCGATCTGTCGGACGTCTACGTGATCGAAATCGTCGAACACGGCATCCTCGAACCTCAGGGCGCGCAGCCCCGGGAATGGCGCTTCACCGACTACGAACTGGCCCTGGCCAAACGCGCCGCGAAGCTGCGGCGCGACCTGGAGCTGGAATGGGAAGGCGTCGCCCTGGCGCTGGACCTGCTGGAAGAAGTGCAGGAACTGCGGGCCGAGAACCGCATGCTGCGTCAGCGGTTGGGGCGGTTGGTGGTCGAGTAGCGTCTCAGGCCTGTCTGGGCAGCGTCACGCTGAACAGTGTTCCGTCGGCTTCGCTGGAACTGACTTCGATCGTCCCGCCATGGGCGGTCACCACTTCCTTGACGATGAACAGGCCGAGCCCGAGGCTGGTCGAGGCCTGACCGAGTTCTTCATCGGAGCTGCGCACCAACGGATCGAAAATCGTGCCGATCGCCTCCTCGGAAATCGGCTCGCCATGGTTGTGCACCGTCAGGCTGACGGTGTCGGCCTGCCCTCTGAGTGTCACGATCAGATCTCTCGGGTGCGTTCCATGCTGCAAGGCGTTGCCGATCAGATTTTGCAGCAGTTGTGCCAGTCGACCTGAATCCCAGACACCCCGTGTATCACCTTCGATGATCAGCGTCGGATCGCTTTGCGGGTTGCCGGCGCAGGCTTCTGCAATCGCAGCCCGCGCCGTATCGGCCAGATCCATGGGCACCGGCTCGATCGGCAGGCTCTTGCCCAGACGACTGCGCACCAGCTCCAGCAGATCGCTGACCATCGCCGCCATGTGCCGCGAACCCTGCCTGATGTTCTGTGCGCAGAGCAGGGCTTCATCCTGCAGCGTCGTTTTGCGCATCAGCAGTTCGACGGACATGCTGACGGCCTGCAACGGTGCGCGCAGGTCGTGGCCAAGGATGGCAAGGAATATGTCCCGGGAGCGATTGACCTGTTCTGCGTACGCCGCAGTCGATTCCGCCAAGGCTTCATCGATGGCTTCGTTGAAACGGATCATGTCCTGGAAAGCGGCCATGTCCGGTGATTTCAGATGAGTGATCCACAGCCGGATCACACAGGCACGCAGATGCCGAAATTCGGACGTCATCTGGACCAGATCAAAGCCCACCGTGTGGCGCAGTTCACCGTGGCTGGCACCCGCCTTGTCCAGGCTGGGAGTCTTCTCCGGACCTTCGCCTTTGGCCTTGGCCACCTGCTCGCGGGGCGTCTGGGGTTTACTCATGTCGCGCGCAGCGGCCAGCAGGATCGACCGGGCATGGTCGCGCAGGGCCGGGCCGTCGAGAAAGTCGGCTGCGGGGGTGATGGTCCGGGCGAATTTTTCCCATTCACCGACGATTGCATCAACATGAGTTTCGATGAATCCGGAAAGACGCATGAAGGATTACCTGAACGGGAATTGCAGTGTGCGTCTCGAAGCGTAGTCCGTCTGGCGAGAATCACACGACCGTTCGAGAGTTCCGCCATCCTCAGACAATCGATCGACACGGAAAAGGCCTCGGTCCGCGCGTCATGCGCGAGCCCGAGGCCTTTTCCGTGTGTCGGTGAACCTAGAACAGAAAGTAACGCTGGGCCATCGGCAGAGTCTCGGCCGGTTCACACCAGAGCAGCACGCCGTCGGCCTTGACCTGATAGGTCTGCGGGTCGACGTCGATCTGCGGCAGGTAATCGTTGTGGATCAGGTCGGTTTTCTGCACGTCGCGACAACCTTTGACCACGGCGATTTTTTTCTTCAAGCCCAACGCTTCGGGCAGCCCGGATTCCTGCGCCGCCTGGCTGATGAACGTCAGGCTGGTGGCGTGCAACGAGCCGCCGTAACTGGCGAACATCGGACGGTAATGCACCGGTTGCGGAGTCGGGATCGAGGCGTTGGCGTCGCCCATCAGGCTCGCGGCAATGGCGCCGCCCTTGAGGATCAGCGTCGGTTTCACGCCGAAGAACGCCGGGCGCCACAGCACCAGATCCGCCCATTTTCCGACTTCCACCGAACCCACTTCATGGCTGATGCCATGGGTGATCGCCGGGTTGATCGTGTACTTGGCGATGTAGCGTTTGGCGCGGAAGTTGTCGTTGCCTTCGCCATCCTGAGGCAGCGGGCCGCGCTGCTTTTTCATCTTGTCGGCGGTCTGCCAGGTGCGCGTGATGACTTCACCGACGCGGCCCATGGCCTGGCTGTCGGAGCTGATCATCGAGAACGCGCCGAGGTCGTGGAGGATGTCTTCGGCGGCAATGGTTTCACGGCGGATGCGGCTCTCGGCGAACGCCACGTCTTCGGCGATGCTCGGGTCGAGATGGTGGCAGACCATCAGCATGTCGAGGTGTTCGTCGATGGTATTGCGGGTGAACGGCCGGGTCGGGTTGGTCGAGCTCGGCAGCACGTTGGCGAAACCGCAGGCCTTGATGATGTCCGGTGCATGGCCGCCGCCGGCCCCTTCGGTGTGGTAGGTGTGGATGGTCCGGCCCTTGAACGCGCCGAGGGTGGTTTCGACGAAACCGGACTCGTTGAGGGTGTCGGTATGAATTGCCACTTGCACGTCGTACTGGTCGGCGACGCTCAGGCAGTTGTCGATGCTCGCCGGGGTGGTGCCCCAGTCTTCGTGCAGCTTGAGGCCGATGGCGCCGGCCTTGACCTGTTCGATCAGCGGCTCCGGCAGGCTGGCGTTGCCCTTGCCGGTGAGGCCGATGTTCATCGGGAATGCGTCCGCCGCCTGAAGCATCCGCGCCAGGTGCCACGGCCCCGAAGTGCAAGTGGTGGCGTTGGTGCCGGTGGCCGGCCCGGTGCCGCCGCCGATCATGGTGGTGACGCCGCTCATCAGCGCTTCTTCGATCTGCTGCGGGCAGATGAAGTGGATGTGGGTGTCGATGCCGCCGGCAGTGAGGATCATGCCTTCGCCGGCAATCACTTCGCTGCTGGCGCCGATGGCGATGGTCACGCCGGGCTGCACGTCCGGGTTGCCGGCCTTGCCGATGGCGGCGATGCGCCCGTCCTTGAGGCCGACGTCAGCCTTGACGATGCCCCAGTGGTCGATGATCAACGCGTTGGTGATGACGGTGTCGACCACTTCAGCGGCCAGCAACTGGCTCTGGCCCTGGCCGTCGCGGATCACTTTGCCGCCGCCGAATTTCACTTCTTCGCCGTAGCTGGTGAAGTCCTGTTCGACCTCGATCCACAGCTCGGTGTCGGCCAGGCGCACCTTGTCGCCGACGGTGGGGCCGAACATGTCGGCGTAGGCTTGACGCGAGATCTTCATGTGTTCGCCTTGGAATTCAATTGGTTTTGAGATCGTTCGCTGCGCTCACTTTCGCGAGCAGACTCGCTCCCACAGGGGGGCGGACTCCAGCTGGAGGAACTCGGTTTAATGTGGGAGCGAGCCTGCTCGCGATGGAGGCACCGCAAAATTCAGAGGTCACCCATGACCCGCCCGGCAAACCCGAACACCCGCCGGTGCCCGGCGTATTCCACCAGTTCCACCTCGCGGCTTTGTCCCGGCTCGAAGCGCACGGCCGTGCCCGCCGGAATGTTCAGGCGCATGCCACGGCTGGCGGCGCGGTCGAAGGTCAGGGCGTCGTTGGTTTCGAAAAAGTGGTAGTGCGAGCCGACCTGGATCGGCCGGTCGCCGCTGTTCGCCACTTTCAGGCTGATCGTGCGGCGACCGACGTTGAGTTCGATATCGCCGGGCTGGATCCGGTATTCGCCGGGAATCATCAGTTCGCTCCTTGCAGGACTTTGTAATAGAGGGCCGTCGGGCGATAGGTGCCGTTCGGGTCGCAGGCGTAGTCGGGGATTTCCCCGGCGCGGGTGTAACCCAGGGCCTTGTAGAAATCTTCGGCCGGGGAGCCGGCCTCGGTGTCGAGGTAGAGCATGCCGCGCTTGTACTGGCGGGCCGTCAGTTCCAGTGCTTCCATCAACTGCTGGCCGAGGCCGCGTCGCCGGGCCTGTTCGCGCACCAGCAGTTTCTGCACCTCGGCGCGGTTCAGACCGTTGGCCTTCTGGCACAGGCCCAGCTGCACGCTGGCCTGCACCTGTTCGTCCTTGACCACCACCCACAGCAAGACGTTGCCCTTGTTCAGGTTGTCCTGCACTTCATCGAAATAGGCGCGGGCCTGCGCGGCATCGAGATCGGCCATGAAGCCGACGCTGGCGCCATAACCCACAGCATCCAGCAGCAGCTCGATCAGGCCCTGACGATAGTGGGCAAAACTTTCGGCATTGACGCGTCGCAGTTGGGCGGGGTTCATCGGTGTCACTCCTTGTTGGCGGGCGGCGGCTCCGCGCCAGGATTGAGGGTCAGTTGCATGAACGTCAGGTCGAGCCAGCGGCCGAACTTGGTGCCGACCTGCGGCATTTGCCCGGTGGTGATGAAACCGGCGCGTTCGTGCAGGCGGATTGATGCCGCGTTACCGCTTTCGATGGCGGCGACCATGACGTGCTTGCCGCAGGTTTTCGCGCGTTCGATCAGCGCGCTCATCAATTGCGGGCCGAGGCCGTTGCCGCGCTGGTCGCTGCGCACGTAAACCGAGTGTTCGACCGTGTGGCGGAAACCGTCGAACGGCCGCCAGTCACCGAACGAAGCGTAGCCGAGGGTGGTGTTGTCGGCGTCGACGATCACCAGGATCGGATAACCCTGGGCCTGGCGCGCGCTGAACCACGCCTGACGGTTGCCGAGATCGACGGCGGATTCATTCCAGATCGCCGTGGTGTTGAGCACGGCGTCGTTGTAGATGTCGCGGATCGCCGGCAAGTCGGCGTGCAGGGCATCGCGGATGGTGTAAGTCATGGCGCGGCCTCAGACGATCGGTTGGTGGACGGTCACCAGTTTGGTGCCGTCGGGAAACGTCGCTTCGACCTGGATCTCCGGGATCATTTCCGGAATGCCTTCCATCACCTGATCGCGGGTCAGCAGGGTGGTGCCGTAGTGCATCAGCTCGGCCACGGTCTGGCCGTCCCGGGCGCCTTCGAGCAGCGCCGCCGAGATATAGGCCATGGCTTCCGGGTAGTTGAGCTTCACGCCACGGGCCAGTCGCCGCTCGGCAACCAGGCCGGCGGTGAAGATCAGCAGCTTGTCTTTTTCGCGTGGGGTCAGGTCCATCGTAGAAATCCATTTGGGCAGTAAGAGTTATATGCACAGGGCCTGTGGGAGCGAGCCTGCTCGCGATTGCGGAATGTCAGGCAACTCAAATGTTGAATGTGTCGACGCCATCGCGAGCAGGCTCGCTCCCACAGTTTCAATTGCATTTCAGGTGTTCCAGATTCGGGGAGGCAGGGCTTCGCGGCCAAGCAGCGCAGGCCTGAGCAATCGCCAGAGTTCGATAAGCCACGCTCGCGCCAGCAACGCTTCACTGGCCAGGCAACGGGCGACCAAAAGACCGGGCAATTGCGTCAGATCCCCGCGCACTTCATGCCCCAGCGAGCGGCAGCGCTCCAGCAGTTCGGCATCGATTTCGCCGGTCACCAGCAAGGTCGCAAAAACCGGATTACCATCCAGCCCGATCGGTGAATCAAGCAAACCGTCAGCGCCGACGATGCGCTGGCGCTCATGCCAGAGCAACCGGCCATCGCGGCAAATATCCAGATGGGCCTGGAAATGCCCGAGGTCGAAACGCTCGCCACTGGCCGGGCGCCCGAGTGCCACCACGTCCCAGTAGAACAGCCGCGCATCGCCTTCAAGGTCGATCGAGGTCGAGAGTTGCGCCTGGGCGGCGCTGTAGACGATGGTTTCCTGAGGCAGCCACTCCAGTGTCGCGCCGGCGGCGACATGCAGGTTCAGCGACTGATAAGCGGGGCCCGCCGCGCGATACCACTTGGCCGCGCCGGGGCTGGTGATCTGTGCCCAGGCATCCTGTTCAACGCGGGCGCTGATGTTCAGCCGGTCACCGCCGGCAATGCCGCCCGGCGGGTGGACGATGATGTGCTGGCAGACCTCGGGCCCTTCGGCGTACAGATGCTTTTGCACCCGCAGCGGGCCGAGGTGCCGGCGTCGGGTCGGGCGCGTGCAATCGCCGAAGCGGGCGTAGGCCAGCTCAAGCTCGGCATGCCAGCTCGGGGTAAACAGGGCAGTCGCTAAAGGTAAGTTCATGTTTTCTGATTATCGTTAGGACGCTACAGATTAGACCGTAACTTCAAATAGTCACCAGCCCGCGCACACCTTCGGCTTCCATATTTTCGCCACGGCCCTGCTGCACGATCTCGCCCCGGGACATCACCAGGTACTGATCGGCCAGTTCGGCGGCGAAATCGTAGAACTGCTCCACCAGCAGAATCGCCATGTCGCCCCGGGCCGCGAGCTTCTTGATCACTGCTCCGATTTCTTTGATCACCGACGGCTGGATGCCCTCGGTGGGCTCGTCGAGGATCAGCAGACGCGGGCGGCTGGCCAATGCACGACCGATGGCGAGTTGTTGTTGCTGACCGCCGGACAGGTCGCCGCCGCGCCGCTGTTTCATTTGCAGCAGCACCGGAAACAGCTCGTAGATGAACGCCGGAACCTCTTTGGCTTCGCTGCCGGGGAAGCGCGACAGGCCCATCAGCAGGTTTTCTTCCACGGTCAGCCGGCCGAAGATCTCCCGACCCTGCGGCACATAGGCGATCCCGGCGTGCACCCGCTGATGCGGCTTGTACGTGGTGATCGGTTGGCCTTCCCAGTTCACCGCGCCTTCCTTGGCCGGCAACAGGCCCATCAGGCATTTGAGCAGCGTGGTCTTGCCCACGCCGTTACGGCCGAGCAGGCAGGTGACTTCGCCGACCTTCACGTCAAAGCTCAGGCCGCGCAGGATGTGGCTTCCGCCGTAGTACTGGTGCAGTTTGTCGACTTGCAGCATGTTCAGCCTCTCCTCAAATCCCCCGTGGGAGCGAGCCTGCTCGCGATGACGGTAGATCAGGCAGCAGATGTGTTGTTGGATAAATCGCTATCGCGAGCAGGCTCGCTCCCACATGGGGTGTGTATTGACAGGCTAACGGCCGAGGTAAACCTCGATCACGCGCTCGTTGTCCTGCACCTGTTCCAGCGAGCCTTCGGCCAGCACGCTGCCCTGGTGCAACACGGTGACGTGGTCGGCAATCGAGCCGACGAAGCCCATGTCGTGTTCCACCACCATCAGCGAATGCTTGCCGGCGAGCGACTTGAACAGCTCGGCGGTGAACTCGGTTTCGGCGTCGGTCATGCCCGCCACCGGTTCATCGAGCAGCAGCAGTTGCGGGTCCTGCATCAGCAACATGCCGATTTCCAGAAACTGTTTCTGCCCGTGGGACAGCAGCCCCGCCGGGCGATTGACCGAGGTGGTCAGGCGAATGGTGTCGAGCACTTCGCTGATCCGGTCTTTTTGCTCGCCGCTCAACTTCGCCCGCAGACTGGCCCACACCGACTTGTCGGTTTTCTGCGCCAGCTCCAGGTTCTCGAACACGCTCAGCGCTTCGAACACCGTCGGTTTCTGGAACTTGCGACCGATGCCGGCCTGGGCGATCTGCACTTCGCTCATCTGCGTCAGGTCGAGGGTTTCGCCGAACCACGCCTTGCCGTGGCTCGGGCGGGTCTTGCCGGTGATCACGTCCATCAGCGTGGTCTTGCCCGCGCCGTTGGGGCCGATGATGCAGCGCAGTTCACCGACGCCGATGTACAGGTTCAGAGCGTTCAGCGCGCGGAAACCGTCGAAGCTGACGCTGATGTCCTCCAGGGTCAGGATCGTGCCGTGACGGGTGTCGAGGCCCGGACCGACGCGTTGTCCGAGGCCGATCGAGTCGCGGCTGGTGCCCTCGTCCTTGTTGGGCTCCACCGGGAAGAAGGCCGGTTCCAGCATGAATTCAGCGCTCGCCGTGACTCTCATGATTCACCTCGTTTCTTCAGCAGACCGATCACGCCTTTGGGCAGGTACAACGTCACGACGATGAACAGCGCCCCGAGGAAGAACAGCCAGTATTCGGGGAAGGCCACGGTGAACCAGCTCTTCATGCCGTTGACCACGCCGGCGCCGAGCAGCGGACCGATCAGGGTGCCGCGCCCGCCAAGGGCTACCCAGACGGCGGCTTCGATCGAGTTGGTCGGCGACATTTCGCTCGGGTTGATGATCCCCACTTGCGGCACATAGAGCGCACCGGCCAGACCACACAACACCGCGCTCAACACCCAGACGAACAACTTGAAACCGCGCGGATCGTAGCCGCAGAACATCAAACGGTTTTCCGCATCGCGCAGCGCGGTCAGCACCCGGCCGAACTTGCTGCGGGCCAGGCGCCAGCCGATGAACAGGCTCGCCACCAGCAACAGCACCGTCGCCAGAAACAGCACCGCGCGAGTGCCGGGTTCGGTGATGCCGAAACCGAGAATCGTGCGGAAATTGGTGAAGCCGTTGTTGCCGCCGAAGCCGGTCTCGTTGCGGAAAAACAGCAGCATCCCGGCGAAGGTCAGGGCCTGGGTCATGATCGAGAAATACACACCCTTGATCCGTGAACGGAAGGCGAAGAAACCGAACACCAGCGCCAGCAGCCCCGGCGCCAGCACCACCAGGCACATGGCCCAGAGGAAGTTGCCGGTGCCGCTCCAGTACCACGGCAACTCGGTCCACGACAGGAAGGTCATGAACGCCGGCAAGCCATCACCGGCGGCCTGACGCATCAGGTACATGCCCATCGCATAACCACCGAGGGCGAAGAACAGACCGTGGCCCAGCGACAAAAGACCTGCGTAACCCCAGACCAGATCCAGCGCCAGGGCGACGATGGCGTAGCAGAGAATCTTGCCGACCAGCGTCAGAGTATAGGCCGAGACGTGCAGCGCACTGTCCGAAGGCAACAGCGACAGCAGCGGCAGGGCGATCAGTAGCGCGAGAACGACAGCACCGACAGCGAGGGTGACTTTGGGGCCGGCCTTTTGCGTGGCCGTAAGCATCAATGGCTGGTTCATCAATCGATCACCCGTCCTTTCAGTGCGAAGAGGCCTTGCGGACGTTTCTGGATGAACAGAATGATCAGCGCGAGGATCAGGATCTTGCCGAGCACCGCACCGATCTGCGGTTCGAGAATCTTGTTGGCGATGCCCAGGCCGAAGGCGGCGAACACGCTGCCGGCCAGTTGCCCGACGCCGCCGAGCACCACCACCAGGAACGAGTCGATGATGTAGCTCTGGCCGAGGTCCGGGCCGACGTTGCCGATCTGGCTCAGGGCCACGCCACCGAGTCCGGCGATGCCCGAGCCGAGGCCGAAGGCGAGCATGTCGACACGCCCGGTGGGCACGCCGCAGCAGGCGGCCATGTTGCGGTTCTGGGTGACGGCGCGCACGTTCAGACCGAGGCGAGTCTTGTTCAGCAGCAGCCAGGTCAGCACCACTACGAACAACGCAAACGCGATGATCACGATGCGGTTGTAGGGCAGCACCAGATTCGGCAGCACCTGAATCCCGCCGGACAGCCAGGCCGGATTCGCCACTTCAACGTTCTGCGCGCCGAACACCAGACGCACCAGCTGAATCAGCATCAGGCTGATGCCCCAGGTGGCGAGCAGGGTTTCCAGCGGCCGGCCGTAGAGGTGACGAATCACCGTGCGCTCCAGGGCCATACCGATGGCGGCGGTGACGAAGAACGCCACCGGCAGTGCAATCAACGGATAGAACTCGATGGCCTGCGGTGCGTAGCGCTGGAACATCAACTGCACCACATAAGTAGAGTAGGCACCGAGCATCAGCATCTCGCCGTGGGCCATGTTGATTACACCCAGCAAGCCGAAGGTGATCGCCAGGCCCAGTGCCGCGAGCAGCAGAATCGAACCGAGGGACATGCCGCTGAAGGCCTGACCGAGCAGTTCGCCGATCAGCAGTTTGCGTTTGACCTGGGCGAGGCTGGTTTCGGCGGCGGTGCGCACATTGGCATCGGTTTCGACGCCGGGTTCGAGCAGGCCTTCGAGGCGAGTGCGGGCCAGCGGGTCGCCGGTTTCACCGAGCAGACGCACGGCCGCCAGACGCACCGCCGGGTCCGCGTCGACCAGTTGCAGGTTGGCCAGCGCCAGGCTCAGGGCGGCATGGACGTTTTCATCTTTTTCGCCAGCCAGTTGCCGGTCGAGGAATTTCAGCTGCGCCGGTTTGGCGCTTTTCTGCAATTGCCGGGCGGCGGTCAGACGGGTTTTGGCGTCGGCGGCGAGCAATTGGTGGCTGGCCAGAGCGGTGTCGATCAGACCCCGCAGGCGGTTGTTCAGGCGCAGGGTCTTGGGTTGGCCGTCGACAGTCAGTTCGCCTTGTTGCAGGGCGTTGATCAGTTCGACACGGGCCGGGTCGGGCTGCGCGGCCCAGGCTTCCAGCAGTCTGGCCTGTTGCGTGGGGTTGGCGGCGACGAAGTCTTCGGCATCCCCGGCGTGGGCGGCCATCGGCAGCAGCAGTGCGATGGCCAGGATCAAGCGATAAAGGGCAGTGGGCATAGAGAGGCGCCTTGCTCGGACTATTGTGGGAGCGAGCCTGCTCGCGATAGCGGTGGTTCAGTCACAGTGATGTTGAATGTGCTGCCGTCATCGCGAGCAGGTCGAACCGTCGCTCCCACAGGGATTTGTACCCGCCTCAAGTATCGAGGCGGGCATCCAATGGCTCAGTTGCTCTTCACCGCATACTCCGGCTTCTTGTCGTTACCCGGAATGAACGGGCTCCACGGCTGCGCACGAATCGGCCCTTCGGTCTGCCACACCACGTTGAACTGACCGTCGGCCTGGATCTCGCCGATCATCACCGGTTTGTGCAGGTGGTGATTGGTCTTGTCCATGGTCAGGGTGTAGCCGGACGGCGCAGCGAAGGTCTGGCCACCGAGGGCTTCGCGGACCTTGTCGACGTCGGTGGACTTGGCTTTCTCCGCCGCCTGCGCCCACATGTGGATACCGACGTAAGTGGCTTCCATCGGGTCGTTGGTCACGGCTTTGTCGGCGCCCGGCAGGTTGTGTTTCTTCGCGTAGGCTTTCCAGTCATCGACGAACTTCTTGTTCACCGGATTCTCCACCGACTCGAAGTAGTTCCACGCCGCGAGGTTGCCCACCAGCGGTTTGGTGTCGATGCCGCGCAGTTCTTCTTCGCCCACCGAGAACGCCACCACCGGTACGTCGGTGGCCTTCAGGCCCTGGTTGGCCAGCTCTTTGTAGAACGGCACGTTGGAGTCGCCGTTGACGGTGGAGATCACAGCGGTCTTGCCGCCGGCCGAGAATTTTTTGATGTTGGCGACGATGGTTTGATAGTCGCTATGACCGAACGGGGTGTAGACCTCTTCGATGTCCTTGTCCGCTACGCCTTTTGAGTGCAGGAACGAACGCAGGATCTTGTTGGTGGTGCGCGGGTACACGTAGTCGGTGCCGAGCAGGAAATAGCGCTTGGCGCTGCCGCCTTCTTCGCTCATCAGATATTCAACCGCCGGGATCGCTTGCTGGTTCGGCGCGGCGCCGGTGTAGAACACGTTCGGCGACATTTCTTCGCCTTCATATTGCACCGGGTAGAACAGCAGACCGTTGAGTTCTTCGAACACAGGCAGCACCGATTTGCGCGACACGGAGGTCCAGCAACCGAACACCACCGCCACCTTGTCCTGAGTCAGCAACTGCCGGCCCTTTTCTGCGAACAGTGGCCAGTTCGACGCCGGGTCGACCACCACCGGTTCGAGCATCTTGCCGTTCACCCCGCCCTTGGCGTTGATCTCGTCGATGGTCATCAACGCCATGTCCTTGAGCGACGTTTCGGAGATCGCCATGGTGCCGGACAATGAATGCAGAATCCCGACCTTGATGGTATCGGCGGCCTGTACGGTCCAGGTCATGCCCATCGCGGCAATGGATGCCGTGAGTGTGAAAGCCTTGATCAAACTGCGACGCTTCATTGTGCGATCTCCACGAACGTTAAAGTTTTTTATGGTTGGCAGATGCGAACGACTGAAGGCTGTTTTGCAAGGGCTGTGCCCGGTCGGGATCGGGCAGCAAAAGGTCGGTTTAGAGCGGTTGCGCGCAGAGACAGCGCACCAGGAGGGGACAGGCGGCAGGGTATGGTGCAGGGAAGTGCTTCATAGTGGTGCTGCCGCGAGGCGGCAGCGGTGTCGGGTGGAACTCAGTTCACACCGGGGAACGAATCGACGTACTTGATGGTGAAATCAGGGAAGGAATCAACGATCTGGATTTTGTAGTCGGGAAAGCTGTCGACGGTTTTCCATTTGCCGGCCGAATCCGGGAACGAGTCGACTTTCTTCACTTTGAGGTCGGGAAACGAGTCCACGACCTTCACCTTGTAATCGGGGAAGCTGTCGACGAATTTGATCTTGCCGTAGATCTTCGAGACATCGACGGTCGTATCGGCCAGCACCGAGCTGGATCCCACAAACAGCAACGCGACAACAGCTGCTTTCAACATGACGCTCATCCTGAGAAAAAATCGGGCGCGCAGTTTAAGGCAGGCTCAGCGGCGGCGCATCAGCCCGATGAAGAAGAGGCCGCCGAGGGCCGCGGTGGCGACGCCGATGGGCAGGTCTTCGGGAGCGATCAGCGTGCGTGCGGCGACATCGACCCACACCAGAAACACACTGCCGAGCAACACGCACACCGGCAGCAGGCGTCGATGTTCTGCCCCGATCAGGCGCCGGGCGATGTGCGGCACCATCAGCCCGACAAAACCGATGGAACCACTGATCGATACCAGCACCCCGGTCATCAGCGAGGCGATCACGAACACTCGCAGCCGCACCGCCCGCGCATTCAGGCCGAGGGTGACGGCAGTCTGTTCGCCGGCCATCAATGCGTTCAGCGGACGGGCCATGCCGATCAGCAGAATCAGCCCGAGCAGGACGCTGAGCGCCGGCACCGCGAGCAATTCCCAGCGCGCCAGACCGAGGCCGCCGAGCATCCAGAACATAACCGCCGAGCTCGCCCGGTGATCGCCCATGAACAGCAGCAGGTTGGCGACCGCCATCATCACGAACGACACCGCCACGCCGCACAACAGCAGACGATCACTGTCCAGCCGACCCTGTCGGTTGGCGATGCCCAGCACCAGAAACATGCTCAACAGCGCGCCGATGAATGCGGCAATCGGCAAGGTCAGCAGACCGACAATTTCACCGACGTGCAGCACCACGATCACTGCGCCGAGGGTGGCGCCGGAGGTGACACCGAGCAGATGAGGATCGGCCAGCGGGTTGCGCGTCACCGCTTGCAGCACCGCGCCGATCAATGCCAGCCCGGCGCCGACCAATGCACCGAGCAACATGCGCGGCACGCGGATCAGCCAGACGATGTGTTCCTGGCCGGCGCTCCAGTCCGGCACGCCGAGGCCGAACAACTTGTGCAGCAGAATCCGCCACACCACGTCCACCGGCACCCGCGCCGGTCCGAAGCCCAGCGACACCACGCACGACACCAGCAGTACCGCGCCGAGGGCGATCAGCAGCCAGGCGTAACGACGATTGATCATTCTCCGTGGAAACCTTTGGCCAGGGTTTCAACGGCCAGCACGTTGTCGATCCCTGGCGTGGCCTGCACGTAAGGGATGACGATGAAGCGCTGGTTCTTGATCGCATCCACCGATTGCAGCGCCTTGTTCTTCAGAAGGAATTCAATCTTCTGTTCGGCGGTGATTTCGCTGTAGTCGACGATCACGATCACCTGCGGATTGCGCTCGACCACGGTTTCCCAGTTGACCCGGGTCCAGCTCGCTTCGACGTCATCGAGAACGTTGCGCCCGCCAGCGGCGTCGATCAGCGCCTGCGGCATGCCGAGGCGGCCGGAAGTCATGGCGCGGTCCTCGCCGCTGTCGTACAGGAACACTCGCGGTTTTTCGGCGGGCAGGTCTTTGCGGATTTCCGCGACCTGGCTTTGCATGTCGGCGATCAGCGCGTTGGCGCGGTCCTGCACGTCGAAGATCTTTCCGAGGTTGCGCAGGTCGTTGTAGGTGTCTTCCAGCGTGGCGGCCGGGCGCTTCATCACGAAGGCGCAGGATTCGGTCAGCTCATAAACGTTGATGCCCAGCGGTTGCAGGGTTTGTGGCGTGAGGTCACCACCGACGCGCATGCCATAGTCCCAGCCGGCGAAGAAGAAATCGACGTTGGCGTTGAGCAACGTTTCCACTGACGGGTACTTGGCTGCCAGCTCCGGCAAACCGTCGAGCAGGCTCTGCATTTCCGGTGTCACCGACTTCCAGCCACTGACGCCGCTGTAGCCGGCCATCTTCGACTTGAGGCCGAGGGCGAGCATCATCTGGGTCATGTTGATGTCGTGGCTGACCGCATGTTTCGGCGCTTCCTTGAAAGTCACTTCGCGGTTGCAGCTGTGGATCGTCAGCGGGTACTTCGTGGCCTCGGCGAAGGCATGGGTGGTGCCCAGCAGCAGAGCAAGGCAAAGCAGGGAGCGCACAGTCATGGTCGGGTTATCCAGGTGATTCGCGGGTAGCCGTGGAGGGGGTGTGGATCGATCAATGCTTCGACGCCGAACACGTCGCGCAGCAATTCAACAGTGAGCACTTCTTGCGGTGTGCCGCTGGCGACGATGCGACCGTGGTTGATCACATACAACCGGTCGCAGAACGCGGCGGCCAGGTTCAGGTCGTGGATGCTCGCCAGGGTGCCGATCTGCAAACACTTGACCAATTGCAGCAGTTCCAGCTGATAACGCGGGTCGAGGTGGTTGGTCGGCTCGTCGAGGATCAGCAGTTGCGGTTGCTGGGTCAGGGCGCGGGCGAGGATGACACGCTGTTTTTCACCGCCGGACAGCGTGGCGAACGCGTGATCTTCGAAGCCGTCGAGGCCCACGGATTTCAGTGCCTGAGTGGCGAGCTGGCGGTCTTCCAGCGTGTCGCCATCGAACAGGCCTTTGTGCGGTGTGCGGCCCATGGCGACCACTTCTTCGACGGTCAGGCCGAAGGCGTCGGGGAATTCCTGCAGCACCACGGCGATGCGTTGCGCGCACCAGCGTGAGGATTGTTTCCAGACGTTGTGGTGCCCGAGTCTGACCTCACCGTGCTCCGGCTGACTGAAGCGATAGGCGCAGCGCAACAGGCTGGTCTTGCCGCTGCCGTTGGGCCCGATCAGCCCGACGAACTCACCGGCGGCCACTTGCAACGAAGCGTCACGCAGCTGGAACTGGTGATGGCAGTGGTTGTGGCCCAAGGGGGACCACGCGAGGTTCGTCAGGGACAGTGAAGTCATGCATTTCTCTTGAGAGCTTCGGTGCATCTTATGGCCTCATCGCGAGCAGGCTCGCTCCCACAAATGAACCCATTCCAAATGTGGGAGCGAGCCTGCTCGCGATAGGGACAACACGATTTAAAACTGGTAATCAGCCGTGACAAAGAACGAACGAGGCTCACCCAGAATCCACTGCTGGCCCTCATTGTATTGGCTTTGCGCATAGGTCCGGTCAAACAGATTGTTCACCTGCAAGCCCAGCGTGGTGTTGCGCAGGGCTTTCCACGACAGCGTCGCATCGACCACGGTGTAGCTCGGCAGCTCGTTGTGGTTGGCCATGTCGGCATAACGTGCATCGACATAACGCACACCGGCACCGGCCTTCAGGTCATCGGTCAGCGCTTTGCTCAGCCACAGGTTGGCGGTGCGGCGTGGCACGTCCACCGGACGATTGCCGTTGCGCGACACCGGCACGCCGCCGACCACCTCTTCGAAATCGTCGTACTTGGCTTTGACGATGGCGGCGTTGGCTTGCAGTTGCCAGGCGTTCGGTAGTTGCAGATCGAGGCTGGCTTCCAGGCCGTTCGACGATTGCTGGCCGACCTGTTGCTTGAGCGTCGGGTTGCCCGGATCGTCGGTCAGCAGCTTCTTCTTCACGATGCGATACGCCGCCAGGGTGAACTCGCCGCGCTGATCCCAGAACAGCTGCTTCAGGCCGATCTCGGTCTGCCGCGCGGTGGACAGGTCATATTGCTGCTGGCTCGGGCTCAGGGAAATCAGCCCGCCGATGCCATCGGTGCTGGTGGCGACCTGGCCGTAGAACGAGGTGTCCTGGGTCAGCGCGAACACCAGGCCGGCCTTCCAGTTGTTGCCGGTCAGGGTCTTGTCGCTCTGGCTGTCGTCGACCAGATTGGTGCGATCCACGTGCACGTAGTCGCGTCGTACACCGGTCACCAGCGACCAGCGCTCGCTCAGTTGCGTGCGGTTTTCGGCGAACACCGACATCTGCTTTGTGGTGCTGTCGAATTGATCGCGGTACGGGTTCGCGCTCTCGAAATAGCCAGGTTGCGGGTGATACAGATCCAGCGGCTGGCCGTTCGGCAACACGTCATTGAACGGCGAGTTGCTGTCGAGCTGGAAGCGGATGCGGTTGTAATCAACGCCGGTCACGGTCTGGCTGTCGAGGCCGAACAGCGAATGCTTGAAAGTGAAGGTCTGGCGATCGCCGACCTGTTCCTGTTTATGGCCGATGCCGAAGTAGCCGCTGCGGCTGAGTTGCTGGCTGCCGGTGTCGAAGTTGTAGTTCTCGGCGTTCTGCCAGCGGCGCTGGGCCTTGAGGTAGTACAGCTCGTTGCTGGCGCTGACCGCATCGTTGAGCTGCCAGTCCGTGGTCAGGCGCGTCCATTGATCGTTGTAGTGCTGCTTGTCGTCGCGCACGTTGTAGTTCTTGTTGCGCAGGCTGTCCTTCAACTGGCCGTTGATCAGCGGCGTGCCGAAGTAGTTCTGCGGGCGCTGATCGCCGTAATCGTGGGCGAGGGTGAAGGCCAGATCATCGGTGGCCTGCCAGCGCAGGGCGACGCTGATGAAGTCGCTGGACGAGTCGCCACGATCGATCCAACCGTTGCTGCGCAGGCGATTGAGGTTGAGGCGATAGCTCAGGGTGTCGGTCAGCGAACCGCCGCTGTCGAACGCCTGCTGCTGGAGGTCGAACGAGCCGTAGCCGACGCGCACGTGGTTTTCGATTTCGCCTTCGAACGGCTTCTTCGGGATCACGTTGACCACCGCGCCGGTCGCGCCTTCGCCGTACAGTACCGAGGCCGGGCCGCGCAGCACGTCGACGCGCTCCACCGACCAGGTGTCGACCGGGAACGTCACGGTGCCCATGCCGGTGTACATGCGGTTGCCGTCATACAACTGCATCACCGAACTCTGTCCGGTAAATCCCCGGGCCTGCAACGAAGTGCCGCCATCGCCCGGCGTGCCGGTGCGGCTGATGCCGGTGCTGCGCGACACCGCGTCCTGCACGCTGCGATCACCACGGGCGCGGACCTGCTCGCCGCTCAGACTTTCGACGCTGGCCGGGGTTTCCATGGCCGTGAGGTTCAGGCGCGAGCCGGCGCTGGTCGGCGTGGTCAGGCTGACGTTCTGGTCGTCATTGGCGAGCGCGGTAATGGTGCCGGTGGGCAACGTCAGCGGCGCGCTGTCGGCATGGGCGCTGTTGTTCAGGGCGAACAGGCAGAGGCTGGACAAGAGGAACTTGTTCATCGGGCGGTGAATCACTTCTTCAAATGAAAAGCCCGCAGGCTCATGACAATGCATGACTGCGGGCAGAGCAGCAATTAGCGTTATACAGTAACACTAAAAATTGCCGGAGTTTAAGCCCCGGCAGTTTAAAGATCTGTCTAGGTCGCGCATCTCGCCTGTTTCATGATGAAGTTGAGGCAGATTCAGTTTGCCGGCCCAGACGCGACAGCAGCAGTCGGTCCAGCAACCACACCACCACCAGCGAAGCGCCTACCAGCGGAAACACCACCGCCAGCACCAGCATGATCGCCACCCCGGTTTTCCATTTCGGCAGATCGTGGCGCAGCGGCGGTACGCCGAACTTGCCCTGTGGCCGGCGCTTCCACCAGATCACCACGCCGCTGACGGCGCTGAGCAGGATCATCAGGCAGATCAGCAGCACGATGATCTGGTTGAAGGTGCCGAACATCTTGCCTTCGTGGAGCATCACGCCGATTTCCGTGGCCCGGGCCACGGCACCGTAGTGCTCGAATCGCACATCGGCCAACACCTTGCCGGTGTACTGGTCGACGTGCAGGGTTGCATCGTTGCGCGGGTCGTCGGCGAACACCGCGATGGTGAACACGCCGGTGGCGGTGGTCGGCATCGTGATGCTGTAGCCGGGCTCGACCTTGCGGTCGACGGCGATGTTCTGCACGTCCTGCAGGCTGATGATCGGTGCGGCGGGGCCGTGTTGCATGCCGCCGTGGGCCATGTGTTCGGCGTGGTCGCCGGACATCGGCATCGGCGTATTTTCCATGGCCCACGGTACGGTCTGGCGGGCGGCGTTGTTGAGGCTGCCAGCCTCGACGTCGGAGGTCGGTACGTTGTTCCACATTGCCGCCGGGAACACGTTCCACACCTGGGCGTATTGCTTGCCCCAGAAGCCGGTCCAGGTCATGCCGCTGAGCAGCATCACCAGCAGCAATGCGGCGCCCCAGAAACCGGTGACGGCATGCAGGTCACGCCACAGAACGCGACCGCGACTGTTCAGCCGTGGCCACAGAATCCCCGCGGCCTGACCGCGCGGCCACCACAGGAAAACCCCGGACACCACCAGCACCACGCCCCAGCCGGCGGCGAGTTCGATCAGTCGGTCACCGACGGTGCCGATCATCAGTTCGCCGTGGATGGCCCGGGCGAGCGCCTGCAGGTTCTGCTTGGCATCCTGCTCGCCGAGGATGTCGCCGTGGTACGGATCGACGAACACGTTCAGCTCATGGCCGGCATTTTTCACCACGAATTGCGCGCTGCGTTCGGCGTTCGCGGGTGGCAGGTACTGGGTGACCTGGCCTTGTGGATAAGCGCTTTTGACCTTTTGCAGCAGGTCATCGGCCGGTACGGTGTGATGCCCGGCCGGGACGTTCAGCAGGCTGCTGTACATCAGCGAATCGAGCTGCGGTTTGAACAGGTAAATGATGCCGGTCAGGGCCAGCATCACCATGAAAGGCGCGACGAACAATCCGGCATAGAAATGCCAACGCCAGGCCAGGTTGTAGAAATTCGGTTTGGGCTGTTTCATCACGAGTGCTCCGCTTGGCTTGGATCTTCTAGTTGTCTGTTGCGGTTGCTGCGCAACCTATCGCTAGCAGGGCTAGCTCCCACAGGTACAACTCGATCCATGTGGGAGCCAGCCTGCTGGCGATGCTTTTAGAAACTCATGTCCACCTTGGTCCAGAGCGTGCGCCCCGGCTCATTGATGGCTTGCGGGTCGTTGGCCGGATAGCCGAAACCGGCGTTGCCCGCCAGGTTCAGGTGTTCGGCGTAAGCCTTGCCGAACAGGTTGTCGACGCCGGTACTGACCTTCCAGTTCTTATTGATCCGGTAGGCACCGTTGAGCGAGAACACGCCGAAGCCCGAACTCTTGTCGTAATCCTTGCCGACCACGTTGCCCTTGTTCTGGTCGATACGGTTTTGCGCGGCAACCACCCTCCACAGTGCTCCGGCGCTCCAGTTGTCTTCGCTGTAGGTGAGGCCGAAACGTGCATCCAGCGGCGGCATCTGCGGCAGGGCCTTGCCGTCGCTGCTGTTCTTGCCCCAGGCGTAGGCCAGGGTCGCATCGGCTTTCCAGTTGTCGGTGAGCTTGTAGGCTGCACCGAGTTCACCGCCCATGATCCGCGCGTCGATGTTCTCGGCGCGGGAGGTGCTCATGCCCATCATCGTCGGGGTGTAGTCGAACAGGATGTAGTCGCGCACCACGCCGATGTAGCCCGAGGCCCAGGCTTCGAGGTCGGCGTCCTTGTAGTTCACGCCGAAGTCGAGCTGGGTGGTCTTTTCCGGTTTGATCGAATCGAACGCGTTGACCGAACCTGCCGGGCCGGACTTGGGCGAAAACAGCTCCCAGTAATCCGGGAACCGTTGCGCGTGGCCGAGGCCGGCGTAGAGCGTGGTCGGGGTGTCGGCCAGGTCATGCTCGTAACGCACGAAACCGCTCGGCAGGGTGTCGGCGCGGGTATCGCCGGCGGTCGGATTCGGCCGGGACATCATTCCCGAACCGGTGGTCTGCCGGAAATCCCTGGCCGAGGCGCGGTCGACCCGGGCTCCGGTGATCAGCCGGTCGCGGTCGGCGGCGTACCAGGTCATTTCGCTGAACACGCCGTAGTTATGGAAGTCGGCGTCCTTGGTGTACGGCTGATCCTTGTAGGTATCGATGCCCATGCCGCTGCGCTGACGGTGTTCGTTGGTCTGCGCATCGAGGCCGGTGATCAGCTGGATATCGGCCCAGCGCCAGGTAGCCTTGATCCGCGCGCCGAGGGTGCGGCGGTCGACGTTGGACGCCATGGGACCTGCCATCATCCCGGTGCCGGACGGCGTGCGCAGGGTGTAGTTGTCCATCACGTGGTCGGCGTAGTTGTAGTAGACCTGCGCTTCGAGCTTCTCCAGCACGTCGGTAATGTTGGATTTCTCGAAACGCAGGCCGAGGCTTTCGCGCAGGAACTGTGAGCCGTCCATGCCGCGTCCGGCGTAGCGTGCTTCGCCGTCGCCCTTGCCGGCGGTGAGTTCGATCAAGGTGTCGGCGTCCGGGGTCCAGCCCAGCGCCACGTCGCCGTTCCACTTGTCGTAGCGTGAGGCAACGGTGTCGTTGTTGCCGTCGCGGTAGTCGTCGGAATGTGCGGTGTTGCCGATCACCCGCACGTAACCCAATGGTCCACCGACAGCGGCATCGACGACTTTGTCGAAGCGCCCGTTGGAACCCGCCAGCACGCTGGCATTCACCCGTGTGCCGAGTTCGCCGAAGCTTTCCGGCTCGCGGTCGAAGAGGATCGTGCCGGCGGATGCGCCCGGTCCGTAGAGCACGGTTTGCGGTCCTTTGATCACGGTGAGTTTGTCGTAGGTCTCGGGCGAGATGTACGAAGTCGGCGCGTCCATCCGGCCGGGGCAGGCGCCGAGCATCATGCTGCCGTTGGTGAGGATGTTCAGGCGCGAACCGAACATCCCGCGCAGCACCGGATCGCCGTTGGTGCCGCCGTTGCGCACCAGGGCGAAACCGGGAATGGTCTTCAGATAGTCGCCACCGTCGCTGGCCGGCACCGGTTGGCGCGGGTCTTTCGGGTTGGTGACGATGGTCAGCGGCGAGCTCGGGGCGATGGCGGTGATCACCGTCGGGCTCAGTTCTTCAGTGTGGCCGGCATGTTCATCTGCGTGGACCAGCGGGGACAGCAGGACGCCGCAAAGGACGGCGGTAGCGTGCCTGAAACGGATGCGCGATTCGTTCAGGGCGAAGGACGCCGGGGCAGAACCCGAGCGTGGGACAGCAGAAAACCTGGACATGACAATTTCCATCAAACAGTCGTAAACGACACGGCCGGCAGCCTGAAGCTGTCTTCTCAACCGTGTGCAATCAGAAGTGGGTGTTTACGCTGCGACGGGCGGGGCGCGGCTGCGGGCGCCAGGGAAGAAGGTCTGCCGGGCATGGCCCAGATGTGGGGAGGATGGGGTGAAGGTGTTGACGTGGGGAATGCTGAACGTGGCGAAACTGCTGCCGCCGGTCAGTGCCGGGCAGTTGAACAGCAGGCTGCAATAACCGCATTTTTCCCACAGCACATGGTGCGAGGATTGCGGCGGACAGTGCTCGGCCAAGGGTTTCGCGTCATGGGCGGAATGATCCATGCCTGGCATGGCCATCGACATGTCCATGCTCATTTGCATGGATGTCGAGGCGTGCTGATCCATCGGCATCGACTGAGAAATCAGCGGGCCGATGAAGATCATCAACATGGCGAACAGGGCGATCCAGCTGCCGCGTGTCAGGCGTTCGGTCTGACGGCGTTGCATGGATGCCCTGGCGCTGCGCGAGCGCACGGGCGGAGTCTGCCGGAACGGTTATTGGGCGTGCGAGTGTTCCGGCATGTCCTGCGGTGGTTTCTTCTGCACGGCGACTTCGACCGTTACGTTACCGGCCTTTTCGAAATGCATCGTCAGCGGGAAGCGCTTGCCGTCGACCAACAGGCTGCGGTCGGTCGGATTCATCAGCATCACGTGATAGGCCATCGGCGCGAAGGTCACGTTTCCACCGGCCGGGATGGCCACGTTCGGCACCTGTTGCATCTTCATCAGATCGCCCTGCATCACGTGTTCGTGCAGTTCCGCTGTCGGGGCGATGGGCGAATCGACACTGAGCAGGCGGTCAGCGGTTTTGCCACCGTTGTGAATGATGAAATACGCGGCAACGGTCGGTGCATTCGGCGGCAGTTCCTGCGACCACGGGTGGGCGATTTCCAGCTCGCCGACCTTGTATTCGTGGGCATGGGCGAAGCACGCAGGCAGCAACAGCGCAGCGATGACGATGAATTTGTTCAACATGGCAGTTCTCCAGAACGATTTGAAACGCAGGTCAAATGCGGGAACAAATCAAACCAGAGGAGAGGCGCGGGGATTGAGGCTCGGCCATTGCTGGCGCGGTGTCGGGGTCTGCAGCAGGGCGGGCGCCACACTGCGATTGCTTTCGTATCGGGCGAAATACAGCTGCGGCGAATGCCCCGGCAACGCCACCACCGGCGCCGATCCGGAACAGCACCAGCAATGCTGCATGGTCGAATGATTGTCACCGCTCTGCGGCGCTTTCTGATCGAGGCCGCCGATGTCGATCGCCACCATCTTCGTCCCGCTGCCAGTGCAGAAACTGCTCCACAGCAACTGCTCGGCCGGCGTCTGCGCCGCCTGCGCCATCGCTCCCGTCAACGGCATGGCGAGCATGTTGAACAGCACTGCAAAGCAGGCGATCCAGGCAAATGCGAGCCGGTGTCGGTTCATGGGACAGGTCCGTAGGGTGGGCGATCAGGCGCGGCTATTTAGCCTGATCAGGGCCGATAAGTAAAAAAGCGTCGTGCGGTTTGGTGTCGCAGCGCTACATGCAATTGTGCGAGTAGCATGCTTGCCAGTTCCGTCTCGCCGTTATGAAAGAGTGTAGCGGCTTCGATTCGCAATGCCTGTGCGAAATCCGGATCAGATTGAATTCTCAATCGGATGGTCTGCTTATAGTCTCGGAGCGCCACGCGGTTGAATCGTCCATCGCCTGAGTCCAGTTCCGAACATGCCTTGACGTAGTGCACCAGTTCAGCAGGCGTGTGGAGAAAGTCCTTGATGTCGAAGCGGGTGAATTTTCCGGTCATTGGAACGTGCTCACAAATTCGATGAAACGCTAAACGTAAGCCTGGGCCGCTCGTGCAGATAGTCAGCGATTCTTTAAGTTCTTGTGGGCAGTGTCCTAGCACTCAGTAGGACTTGAGCTTTTTGTTTTTCACGGTCGGACTCCGGCCACGAGGGCAGCGATGGCTTCAGCAACCGTCGAAAACTCCCGATCAACCTCCGCCAACACCGGTCGCCTCAAAACAATCACCGGCACCCCAAGTTCCCGCGCCACTTCCAGCTTCGGCTCGGTCGCGGTGTTGCCGCTGTTCTTGCTGATCAGCACGTCGATCTGCCTCCGTTCGAACAGTGTCCGCTCATCCTCCAGCAGAAACGGCCCTCGGGCGCCGATGACTTCGCAGCGTTCGTTGCCGGGGTAGAGGTCGAGGGCGCGCAGGGTCCAGAACTGGTGCGCGGGGATTTCGTCGAGATGTTGCAGCGGTTCGCGGCCAAGGGTGAACAGTGGGCGGTGAAAGGGTTCGAGGGCGGTGATCAGTTCCGTCCAGTCGGCGACTTCGCGCCAGTCATCACCAGGCTGTGGTTGCCATGCCGGGCGGCGCAGGGCCCAGCAGGGGATGCCGGTGAGTTGCGCGGCTGTGGCGGCGTTGTGGCTGATTTGTGCGGCATACGGATGGGTCGCGTCGAGCAGCAGATCGATGCCTTCATCGCGAATGAACTGCGCCAGCCCCTCGGCACCGCCATAACCGCCGACGCGCACCTGACACGTTAGATCGGTCGGCACCCGGCCGACGCCGGCCAGGCTGTAAATGTGTTCCGGCCCCAACGTGCGCGCGATGGCCAACGCTTCAGTCACGCCGCCCAGCAACAGAATCCGTTTCATGCAAAAGCCCCCGCATGGCCGACGATGCCACCCTGACGATCAATCGCAAACACCTCGACCTGCACCTGCGCCGGCACCACGCTGCGGGCGAATTCCAGGGCATGACGGCAAACTTCATTACCCAGGGCAACACCCGCCGCACTGGCCATCGCCAGTGCCTGCTGACTGGTGTTCGCCCCACGAATGGCTTGCTGCAAGGCGTCGTCGGCGCCGATCGCCGCCGCCCATTCGGCCAGTTGCGGCAGGTCGATGCTCGAATGGCGCGAGTGCAAATCCATATGCCCGGCCGCCAGTTTGCTGATCTTGCCGAAGCCGCCGCAAAGGCTGAGCTTTTCCACAGGCACTTTGCGCAGGTGTTTGAGCACGGCGCCGACAAAGTCGCCCATTTCGATCAGGGCGATTTCCGGCAGGTTGTAGACCCGGCGCATGGTGTCCTCGCTGGCGTTGCCGGTGCAGGCGGCGATGTGCAGGTAGCCGTTGGTTTTCGCCACGTCGATGCCTTGATGGATCGAGGCGATGTACGCCGCGCAGGAAAACGGCCGGACGATGCCGCTGGTGCCGAGGATCGACAGGCCACCGAGAATGCCCAGGCGCGGGTTCATGGTTTTCAGTGCCAGGGCTTCGCCGCCCTCGACGTTGACCGTTACTTCGAAGCCGCCGCGATAGCCGGTTTCTTCGGCGAGCAGGGTCAGGTGATCGCTGATCATCTTGCGTGGTACCGGGTTGATCGCGGGTTCGCCGACGGCCAGCACCAGCCCCGGGCGGGTGACGGTGCCGACGCCTTTGCCGGCAATGAAACGGATTCCCGGCTCGTCGATCAGCTGCACGCTGGAGTAGAGCAGGGCGCCGTGCGTCACGTCCGGATCATCGCCCGCATCTTTGATCGTCCCGGCTTCAGCGCCGTCATCAGTCAGTCGACAGAACTCCAGGCGCATCTGCACCTGTTTGCCCTTGGGCAACACGATCTGTACGGCGTCCGCTACCACTGCGCCGAGCAGCAGACGAGCAGCGGCGAGGCTGGTGGCCGTAGCGCAACTACCGGTGGTCAGGCCGCTGCGCAGGGGCGCAGGTTGTTCGGCGGTTTCGTCACGCATCGAGGGGTTTGACCAGATCGAGCAGGGTGATCGGCAGCGCCTGGCGCCAGGTGTCGAACTCGCCCAGCGGCTGCGCCTGAGCAATGTGGATGCGGGTCAGTTCGCCGCCGTGGCGTTCGCGCCAGCTCATCAAGGTCATTTCGCTTTGCAGGGTCACGGCGTTGGCGACCAGTCGGCCACCGGGTTTGAGTTGTTCCCAGCAGGTTTCCAGCACGCCTTCGCGGGTCACGCCGCCGCCGATGAAAATCGCGTCCGGACGTTCCAGCCCGGCGAGGGCCTGCGGGGCACTGCCGCGAATCAGTTGCAGGCCTGGAACACCCAGCGCATCGCGGTTGTGTTCGATCAATTGCTGCCGGCCGTCGTCGGCCTCGATGGCGAGGGCACGGCAACTCGGGTGAGCGCGCATCCATTCGATGCCGATCGAGCCGCTGCCGGCACCGACGTCCCACAGCAATTCGCCCGGTGTCGGGGCGAGGCGGGCGAGGGTGATGGCGCGCACGTCGCGTTTGGTCAGTTGCCCGTCGTGCCGGAAGGCCGAGTCCGGCAGGCCGGCGAGTCGGGAAAGGCGTGGTGTATCTGGATCGCCCAGACATTCGATGGCGATCACGTTGAGGTCGGCAATGAGCGGATCGTTCCAGTCGTTGGCGGTGCCATTGATCCGGCGCTCGGCGCTGCCGCCCAGGTGTTCCAGAACACTCAGGCGACTGGCGCCGAACCCGCGCTCACGCAGCAATGCCGTAACTGCCGCCGGGCTTTGACCGTCATTGCTCAGCAGCAACAGGCGCACGCCGCTAAACAGTTGCGCGTTGAGGGCCGCAAGCGGGCGAGCCACCAGCGAAAGCACGCTGACATCCTGCAGCGGCCAGCCCAGTCGGGCTGCTGCCAGCGAGCACGAAGACGGCGCTGGCAGAACCAGCATCTCGGCGTCCGGAACCTGACGCGCCAGGCTCGCGCCGACGCCATAGAACATCGGATCACCGCTGGCCAGCACGCACACGGCTTCACCGCGACGCTCAAGAACCGGGGCCAGCGAAAACGGGCTCGGCCACAACTGGCGCTCGCCACGGATGCACACTGGCAACAGATCCAGCTGGCGTTGGCCACCGACAATCCGCGAGGCGTCCATCAGGGCGCGCCGGGCATTCTTGCCCAGGCCCTTGAAGCCGTCTTCACCGATTCCTACAACTGTCAGCCAGGGTGTCATGCCGTTCCTTATCCGAATGTTCACGCTCTACACGGACGGCATGATACCGCGGCTTCAATAAGCTGACGCGGTTCGATTGTCGCAAGCCTCTTTCGGGATTTGGAAATTTAATGTTGTTGAATCGGTGTTTTATTAAAAATAAGTTTTGTTAGTGTGGTTGTAAATTGTTGTATTGCTAAATCAATCGATGGAGTAAGCGCGAATTGCGCATAAGGGAATGGAAGGTATGAAAGTATTAACAGATTCAAAACATCAGGCCACACTGTTCGGTAATATTCTGCTGACGGGAATAGAAGGGCTGCGTGCCGAGGATTACCAATTTGCATTGAGTTGTAACCTGTTGGCGCTGGAGCAGGCAGACAAAATTTATAACAGCGATACCAAGCCGGGACGCTGGATTGACTATTACGCCGATGTTTTGTGGTCGCACGGCTGGAATCGTGATCAGCCTGGTGTTGAATACGTCAAGTCGAACTTTTCGGGAAGTGTTCAACAGGCCTGGTCGAACCTGGCAAACGGTATTCTCCCCGCAGAGCAAGTTGCAGGTGTCGAAGCCGGGCTCGTCAGTCTGGAAAAACAAGTCGACCTGTTGCAAAAAATCAAAGGTGTCAGTGACAAGGTCTTCGATCTCAAAATAGTGCCCGTCAGCTACAACGTTAACGGCGAAATGGAAATGGTCATTACCCATGTCCGATTCATCAAGTCGAGTCTTAATTCCCAGTATCTGTTCTGGAACATTTCACAATCCATGACCCAGCTGGACATCCGGGCGCGACGAGTCGTCATCAGCCCGCGAGTCATTGAAGCGCGCCGGCCCAGTGTTGAAGCCGCACTCAGAAAGCAATCCACAAAAATCGAGCAATATCCGATCTGAACGGTTCTGGCCCGCTGCGGCCCGAACTTCAGTAATCCAATTGCTGATTCCGACCGGGAGGCTTTTCATGATCTCGGGCAAAGCAGGCATAATGGCGACCTTTCGCCCGCCCCGTGCGTCCAGCCAACCGGTCACACCTTGAACGAACAGCCGAATTCATCCGTCTTGCGCCCCTCGGCTTGTCCGGGGTTGTTGCGTATTGTCCAGGCACTGGATGGCGGGATCTGTCGGATCAAGCTTGATGGCGGGACGATTACCGCTGATCAGGCCGACGCAGTGGCGGATGCGGCCGATCGATATGCCGGGGGCGTGATCGAGGCGACTAACCGCGCCAATCTGCAGATTCGTGGAATCGGTGAGCATTCCGCAGCGCTGATTGAAAGCCTGCTGGCCGCCGGTCTGGGGCCGCGCAGCACTGCCGGCGACGATGTGCGCAACCTGATGCTCAGCCCGGCTGCCGGTATCGATCAGCAGATGCGTTTCGATGCCCGCCCATTGGCCGGTCAGATCCTCGAAACCCTGCAAAGCCATCCGCGCTTCCACGAGCTGAGCGCCAAATTCGCCGTGCAACTGGATGGCGGCGAGGCGCTGGCGATGCTCGAACATCCCCACGATCTGTGGCTGTCGGCATTCGATGATTGCGGCGACACGCTGCTGGCGTTCGGCCTGGCGGGTTGTCCGACGGACCGACCGCTGGCTGCCGTGGCGCTTGCGGACGGACATGCGCTGGTGGTGGCGGTGCTGGAACTGTTCCTCGAACTGGCCCGGCCGGAGCAGACGCGAATGCGCCATCTGCTGGATGAATGCCCGGCGCCGGTGTTCCTGGAAAAACTCGGTCAGCGGATCAATCTGAAAGCCGCCGCTGACTGGCAGCGCGAAGCCGGACCAGAAGGTTTGCATCTCGGCATCCATTCCCAGCAATCGCCCGGTCAGGTGTATGTCGGTGCCGCACCGGCGCTCGGTCGTCTCGATCCCGACATGCTGCGTGGCGCTGCGCAACTGACCAGAACCTTTGGCGACGGCAGCCTGCGATTCACCCCATGGCAGAGCCTGTTGCTGCCCAATGTACGGGAAGCGGATGCGGTTCGATTGCTCGATGCTCTGGGCAAGCTGAACCTGCTGACCCAGACCGAAGATCCGCTGTCACACCTGATCGCCTGCACCGGCTCCAATGGCTGCGGTAAAGGCCTGGCCGATACCAAATACGATGCCCGCCTTCTGGCTACGCTGTTGCCACACGCCGTGGATGTGCACCTGTCCGGCTGCTCGCGTTCCTGCGCCGCCGCACACCGGGCTGCAGTGACTTTGCTGGCGGTCGCTCCCGGTCACTACGATCTCTATTTCCGCGATGCAGCACAGCCCGGTTTCGGCGCGCTGCACGCTCACAACCTTACTATCGAAGCGGCCGCGACCCTGCTCGCCGCCCGCTCACGGAGCCCCCTTGATGCTTGATTACATCCGCGACGGTCAGGAGATCTATCGCAACTCCTTCGCGATCATTCGCAGCGAGGCCAACCTGGCTCGCATCCCGGCCGACCTGGAAAAACTCGCCGTGCGGGTGATCCACGCCTGCGGCATGGTCGAGGCCATCGACGGGCTGCAATTCTCCGAGGGCGCCGGCAAGGCCGGGCGCGATGCGCTGGCCGCCGGCGCGCCGATTCTGTGCGATGCGCGGATGGTTTCCGAGGGCGTGACCCGTGCGCGCCTGCCGGCCAACAACGAAGTGATCTGCACCCTGCGCGATGACAGCGTGCCGGAGCTGGCGCGCGAGCTGGGCAACACTCGCTCGGCAGCGGCACTGGAACTGTGGCGTCCGCATCTGGAAGGCAGCGTGGTGGTGATCGGCAACGCGCCGACTGCGCTGTTCTATCTGCTGGAAATGCTCGACGCCGGCGCCCCGAAACCGGCGCTGATCCTCGGCTTCCCGGTGGGCTTCGTCGGCGCTGCCGAATCCAAGGCCGAGCTGGCCGCCAACAGCCGTGGCGTGCCGTTCGTGATCATGCAGGGCCGCCTCGGCGGCAGTGCCATGGCCGCCGCTGCGGTCAATGCCCTCGCCACGGAGATCGAATGATGCAGGCCAAAGGACGTTTGATCGGCCTGGGCGTCGGCCCCGGTGATCCGGAACTGATTACCGTCAAGGCCCTGCGCCTGCTGCGCGAATCCCCGGTGGTGGCCTACTTCGTGGCCAAGGGCAAGAAGGGCAACGCGTTCGGCATCATCGAAGCACACCTGCAGGACGCACAGAATCTGCTGCCACTGGTGTACCCGGTGACCACCGAAGTGCTGCCGGCGCCGCTGTCCTACGAGCAGGTGATCAGCGATTTCTACGATGACGCGGCAGAGGAAGTGGCCGCGCATCTGGATGCCGGTCGCGACGTGGCGGTGATCTGCGAAGGTGATCCGTTCTTCTACGGCTCCTACATGTACCTGCACGATCGCCTCGCCAGCCGTTACGAAGCCGAAGTGGTGCCGGGCGTCTGCTCGATGCTCGGCGGCGCGTCGGTACTGGGCGCGCCGCTGGTGTATCGAAATCAGAGCCTGTCGGTGCTGTCCGGCGTGCTGCCTCATGACGAGCTCAAGCGCCGTCTGGCCGATGCCGACGCGGCGGTGATCATGAAGCTGGGGCGCAACTTCCCGAAAGTGCGCGACGTGTTGGCAGAGCTGGGCCTGGCCGAGCGTGCGCTGTACGTCGAGCGCGCGACCATGGCCAACCAGAAGATCGTGCCGCTGGATGAGGTCGAGCCGATGTCGTCGCCGTACTTCTCGCTGATCATTGTTCCCGGCGAACGGTGGCAAGGCTGATGACCCATTCCACACCGGCCATCGTCATTCTCGGCCAGGGCGCGCTGGCCACGGCCCGTCGCCTTCAGCAGGTCTATCCGGCCGCGCAGATTCACGGACTAGAAGGGCGCGTCGAAGGCGCTGATCTGACGTACAGCGAGTTCGGCGCGACCCTGCGCGATCTGTATCAACAGGACACGCCGATCATTGCCCTATGCGCAGCCGGCATTGTCATTCGCACCCTGGCGCCGCTGCTGCTGGAAAAAGGCGTTGAGCCGCCGGTACTCGCCGTGGCTGAAGACGGAAGCGCCGTGGTGCCGCTGCTCGGTGGCCTCGGCGGGGTGAATGTCATGGCCCGCGAGATCGCGTCTGCGCTTGAAGTCGCAGCGGCGATCACCACCAGCGGCGAGTTGCGTTTCGGCACTTGCCTGCTCAACCCGCCCGGCGGTTATGCCCTCGGCGATCTGGAGCAGGGCAAGCGCTTTGTCTCCGATCTGCTCGCGGGCCACAGCGTGCGCATCGACGGCGCTGCGCCGTGGCTTGAGCAGGCGCAATTGCCGGAAGATCCAAAGGCGCAGCGCTCGATTCATGTGGGCAGCGATGCCCGCGCGGCGAGCAACAGTGAGTTGCTGATTTATCCACGCAGTGTGGCGGTGTCGGTCGGTGTCGATGTAGCCGACCTGCCGGGCACCATTCGCGATGCGTTGCAGCAGGCCGGTGTGGCGATTCAATCGCTTGCCTGCCTGGTGGCGGCTGATGTTCAGATGGCCAGCCCGGCATTGCGTGAAGCAGCGCTTGAACTGGCTGTGCCGTTACGCTTTGCTGCGCCGGCGAGTGACATCGTTGAACTGGCCCGCGATGCAGTCCCCGGCGCTCGAATCATCACAACATCACACGACCTTGCCATCGCCGTAGCCGAACAGCCGTTGGATGTTTCGCAGGTCGGTCGTCCGCGCGGCCGCCTGGCCGTCATCGGTCTTGGCCCGGGCGCGGCCGAGTTGATGGTGCCAGCGGTGAAAGCCGAGCTGGCCCGTGCCACCGACGTGCTGGGTTACGAAACCTACGTGCGCATGGCCGGCCCGTTCCGCGACGATCAGGTGCAGCATTGCACCGACAACCGCGAAGAAATGCAGCGTGCCCGTCACGCTTTCAGGCTGGCCGCTCAGGGCCGTTCGGTGATTGTGGTTTCGTCGGGCGATCCGGGTGTATTCGCCATGGCGGCGGCAGTGCTCGAAGCGTTGCACGAGTCGACGGATCCGGCGTGGCACAGCGTCGATCTGGAAATCCTGCCGGGTGTTTCCGCCTCGCTCGCCACCGCCGCTCAGGCCGGTGCACCGCTGGGCCACGACTTCTGCGTGATGTCGCTGTCGGACAACCTCAAACCGTGGTCGATCATCGAGAAGCGTCTGGATCTCGCTGCCGAAGCGGATCTGGCGCTGGCGTTCTACAACCCGATCTCCCGTGCTCGTCCGTGGCAACTGGGGCGAGCGCTGGAAATCGTTGCGCAGCACCGTGCGCCGCAAACGCCGGTGGTGCTCGGCCGAGATATCGGTCGCCCCGGGCAGGCGCTGCGGGTGACGACACTCGGCGCATTGACGCCGGAACAGGTGGACATGCGCACCATGGTGCTGGTGGGATCCTCCACAACCTGCACTTTTCCACGGGCGACCGGTGGTGACTGGGTGTACACACCACGCTGGTATGGCGAGAAACCCAATACCTGAGACATAAAAAAGCGGCTCTTCGGAGCCGCTTTTTCATTTCATGGGGGGCGAGTCAGCCAAGATACCCCTTCACCCCGGTAAAGATGATCTGCGCAGCCAGTGCACAGACAAACAATCCCATGAGTCGGCTGACGATCTGCAACCCCTGATCGCCAAGAATCCGCTCGATCCGATTCGACAGATACAACACCACGCCGACGGTAAAACTGGCCAGGGCGATGCTCATGATCGCGATCAGCTTGTCATCCCAGTGCGGCTGGCTGACGCCCATCACCAGCAGCGCACCGATGGTGCCGGGGCCGACAGTCAGCGGGATGGTCAACGGGACGATGGTCACATCCTGCTGCACGTTGTCGGCTTGAACCGCCGACTTGCCCTGGGCCATGCCCAGCGCCGAAATGAACAGTACGCTGCCGGCCCCGATGCGGAAGGCATCCACGGTGATGCCGAACACGTCGAAGATCACCCGCCCGAACAGATACAGCAATACGCTCGATACCAGGGTGGCGATCGCCACTTTCCAGGCCAGGCGCCGTTGTTCCTTGCGCGAATAACCCCGGGTCAGGCTGATGAAGCAGGACAATACGAAGAACGGGCTGTAGAGCACCAGCATCTTTAGGTAAACACTGAACAACACGTGGAGCATCTTTATATCCCGCTACAGGAGAGTCGCGTCTGAGTCTATCAGTTGAAGAACTCTCTGTGCACAGTGTCTGAAAAATGTTTTGGTTGAAGTTTTCTTATTGAAAGAATGCGGTTGGGTGGCGGGAGGTTGTCGTTGGTTTGATATGGTGTTACATGTTCTTGTTTGTAGTTGTTTGCTGGCTTGGTTATTGTTGTTTTGCGAACTCATGAGGGGTTTGTTATTAATCAAGTTATGGATTTATTATAATGAATAGCCAAGTTATTGTTGATCGTTACATTGCTACCTGTGTTGAAAATATCAATGAGTATGAACTGGATGATTTGACTTACATTCGATCTCGCAGTTTCGCTATGTCTGGAATGGCCGTCGAAGAACCGTCCAAGGCGGCGATTGTAGGTGAGGGGGTTCTGGCATTTACCGGTGAGCTCACTGGCAATAACAAGTCGGATGCGCAAAACGCCTTTCTCTTCGCGACGTTAGTGGCTAACAAAAAGTTTCCCGAAGAAGATCAGGGGAAGGAGTGGTACCAACTGTTTCGTCAGGTGATGACCGACTCCGGCTGGACACCTGTTTCCAAGTACTACAACAACTTGCACGTCGCAGGTAACACAGTCCGTATGGACAAGCTGGTGCTGGAAATTCTCGGCTCGGTTATCGCCGGCATTGCATTGCCGGGAACTTCCAGTGCATTGATGCTCAAGGTCGCAGGCGATGCGGTTGCGGCGCTTCAGAAGCGTGATACAGCATTGACACTCTATGAGCGAAATCTGCTGGACAACGGTGTTGGCGGCATGGCGGCCGCTGCATGCACTGAAGTTGCCGGTGAAGCGATCATGGCGGTGGGGGCGGTGCGCTTCAAGCGCAAGAATACTTCGACCAAGGTTCTGTTTGTCGATGTTGATATTCGTAATGTGAACTTGTATCGCGGCGAGACTGTATTTGCCAGGAACTCCTTGGTCGCTGACGCCACGCGTGAGTCGATTAAAAACAAACTCGGCTCTCGCGCTGTTGAAAAAATCGATGAGTACGAAATCTGATTGATTCAGGAGGGGCGCTGGATAGTGCCCCTCTTTTTATAATGGAGATGGCTGTGAAGGATAACTTTTTTTTATTGGCAGTTGGCTCGGCTCTATTGATTGTTTCAAGGCAGCACAAAGTGCAGGCCTATGACGATTTGGTATCTTCGATATTGCTTGCGCAACTGGTGGCGAGCAAAAAAGTCGAGAAGAATCCCGGGCAGGGCTGGTATGACGCGTATGTCAGTGTTCTGGACGATTTTTGGCTCAGGAGTTCGCGGGCGCGCCGAGTCGTGCAGGTGAATGCCGGCATCACCCAAACGCCACTTCAATGGCTTGCAAGTCTGGAAGCCGTTGTGAAGTTGGAAAAGGGGCAAATGTTCGCTGAGGCATTGGCGCACGCAGCAGGTGTCACGCGCACCGAGCCGGCCATGGCGGTCATGCACAAACACATGGAAGAACCCTCGGAAACTGAGCCCCCCCTGACGCCTCGGTTACTCAAAGATGTACACATGCTGGTAATTCTGGCGCCCACTCCAACGACTTTCGACAGTGTCTATCTTGAGTTCAAAACTAACCAGGAAACCAGCTTCACGCCATGGGCGCGTTTTCAGACCGAAGAAGTCCAGGGGCCTGTTTGCATCCGTACTGCACAGGCGAGTCTGTCAGAAACGCTCTACCAGCCAGTGCGAGATGCAATTGCTGCGAAAGTCAGGGATAAGGTCAACGGCAACGTCGTGCAACTGGATACGGAAATTGATCCTGCTTCAACGGCAGCCTTGGGTTAACGCCACATTCAGTAGTCAGGTTACCTGGCTTATCTTGAGCAGAGGTTTACCGCGAATTTAGTCGCGCCTCTGCTCAAGATGTCGAAGCTATACGGTTTTGCTGATCACGCTGGGCCACCCAGTGCTCGATCAACTCACGCAGTTGCGACAGTTCCACTGGTTTGGCCATGTGCCCGTCCATGCCGGCCTGACGCGCGCGTTCCTTGTGTTCGGCGAGGATGTGCGCAGTCAGCGCCACGATCGGCGTGCGGATGCGCTGGTTGCCGACTTCCCAGGCCCGCAGTTGCTGGGTGGCGGAGAACCCGTCGAGGATCGGCATCTCGCAATCCATCAGCACCAGGTCGTAGCGCTGGGCTTTCATCGCCTGCAAGGCTTCTTCGCCATTACTGGCGGTGTCCGGTTGCAGGTTGAGTTTGCCGAGCATGCCGCGGATCACTTTGGTGGAAATCGTGTTGTCTTCGGCGACCAGAATGCGGAAATCGCTCGGGACCTTGACGGCCGTGGCCGGGCCGCTCGGTTGTGGCTGGAATACCGCCTGACCGCGGTTGCGCTGGTTCAGCTCGTCGGCCAGCGTGGTCTTGAGGGTGTAGCCGGCCACCGGTTTGGCCAAAATGCGTTTGATCCCCGAATTGCGCGCGATGATCTTGCTCGGCGCATTGCTGATGCCGGTGAGCATGATCAGCAGGATATCGTGGTTCAGGCTCGGGTCTTCCTTGATCTTGGCCGCCAGTTGCATGCCGGTCATGCCAGGCATGTTCTGGTCCAGCAGGACCACGTCGAAATAGTCGCGCAGGTGTGCCTTGGTGCGCAGCAGGGCCAGCGCTTCCTTGCCTGACGGTACTGCACTGACGTTCAGGCCCCAGGCGCTGCACTGTTGCACCAGCACCTTGCGGCAAGTGTCGTTGTCGTCGACCACCAGCACCCGCGCGCCCTGCAGCGGACTGTCGAGATCGGAGGTCGGGTGCTCCAGGCGGTCGGGATCCAGCGGCAGGGTCAGCCACAGCGTGCTGCCCTGTGTGGCACCGCTCTTGATGCCGAACTCGCCCTGCATCAGACGAATCAGTTGCCGTGCGATTACCAGCCCGAGATTGCCGCCCAACCGGTTGGCCGACAGGAAGTGCTTGCTGTGCAGTTCGGCATGCATCAGCGCATCGCGTTCTTCCTGGTCCATCGGCTGGCCGCTGTCCTGCACGGCAATGCGCAGCCGCGGTTTACTGCTGCGCTCATCGAGGGCGACCACCACCAGCACTTCGCCTTCTTCGGTTTTCTTCAGGGCGTTTTCCAGCAGGCTCAGCAGCGTCTGGCGCAGACGCGTCGGGTCACCGCTGATGACCCGTGGCACTTGCGGCTGGATGAAACTGATGAGCTCGACGTTCTGCTGCTCGGCCTTGGCGCGGTAGATGCTCAGGCAGTCGTCGATCAACGCATTGAGGTCGAACTGCACGTCGTCCAGTTCGATCTGCCCGGATTCGAGGCGGGAGATGTCGAGGATCTCGTTGATCAGGGTCAGCAGCTCGTTGCCGGCACTGTGGATGGTCTGCACGTAATCGCGCTGTTTCACCGACAGTGGCGTGCCGAGCAGCAGTTCGGTCATGCCCAGCACACCGTTCATCGGGGTGCGGATCTCGTGGCTGATCTTGGCCAGGAACTCGGCCTTGGCATTGATCTCGGCGTTGCTCGCGGCGAGGTCGCGGCTGATGCTGAAGCGGCTTTCGGTGATGCTGCGCTGGCGCTCGCCGAGGGCAATGCTCATCAGCAGGCCACTGATGCAGATGAAACCCATCAGGGTCATGATCAGGCCTTGTGGCGCCACCAGGGTCAGTCCCAGCAAGGCCGGGAGGATGATCAGCGTGCCGATGTTGAACACCACCATGGCGGCAACGAACAAGCGGGCAGGGCGGTAACCTTTCTGCCAGTGATAGAACGCCACCAGCAACATGCTCAGCCCGGCCAGCGCCACCAGCGCGTAGGTGATGATGTTCAGCGGCAGGGTGTTGACGAACAACAACAGCAGGCTGCAGATCACGATGAACAGAATGTCGCCCAGCAGCAGTTTGTTCAGCGGGTGCGGGCCGAGCGGGGCGAAGAAGCGGTAGGCGAACATCAGGCCGGCCGGGGCGGTCAGCAGCAGGGCCAGGTAGGCGCCGGGAGTCTGGATCGCATGCCAGTTTGGCAGCCAGGGGCCGGCGAGGTTGAGCAACAGCAACAGGCTCAGGCTCAGCAGGCCTTCACACACCGCCAGCCACAGGCTGCTGCGCGAACGGGTGTAGGCGTAGCGGATCAGGTTGTGCAGGATCAACATGGCGAGGCAGCCGAACAGCAAACCGTAGATCAGCGTCTGGTTATGGTTGGCCGCGCCCATCACCGCCGATTGCAGGGTGATGTACGGGCGTAACTGGTGGTCGGAGACCAGTCGCAGATAGACGTCGAGGGACTTGTCACTTTGCGGCAACGGCAACAGGAAGTCGCTGCTGGGCAGCGGCCGTTCGACCTGAGCCTGCGTGGTGCCGGTTTCCCGCTGTTCGATCAGCCGGTCGCCGTCGAGCACGTACAGATTGAGGTGCGACAGGTCGGGGGCGAAGATGCGCAGCACTTGTTCGTGCTTGCCGGGGGCCAGTCTGAAGCGCAGCCACAACGCGCCGTCGGGTTCGGCCGCGGTGAGGCGGTCAAGCTCGATGGGGCTGAATTGATTGGTGTAGCGGGCGGAGCGGATGTCGCTCAGCTGGAGGTTGCCCTGATCGTCGAGCAATACCGACCAGCCACTGCCTTGCGCGGCCTGGGCCGGGAGCATGCAGAGCAAGGTCAACAGTGTGACGGTGAAACCTATGGCAATCCTGAGCCAGCGCACGGCGAAATCCCTTCGAAGGTTGATGCCAGAATATAACGATGCGCAGCGTCGGAACAGTCCGGCAAGGACCAAGGGCCCTTGCCGGAAACACAGCGTAGCTTATTACTGAGATTCGCCGCGTTCACGGGCAATGGCACGGTAGCCGATGTCGGTGCGGTAGAAGCAGCCTTCCCAGTCGATGGCCTTGGCCAGTTTGTAGGCCTGCTCCTGGGCGGCGCCAACACTGGCGCCCATGGCGGTGGCACAGAGCACCCGACCACCGGCCGTCACGACGTTGCCGTCCTTGAGCGCGGTGCCGGCGTGGAAGACCTTGCCTTCCAGTGCGGCGGCTGCGTCCAGACCATTGATCGGCGCGCCCTTGGCGTAGTCGCCCGGGTAACCGCCGGCCGCCAGCACGATGCCGACGCTCGGACGTGGATCCCACTGCGCTTCGACTTTATCCAGGGCCTGGGCCAGTGCCGCTTCAACCAGCAGTACGAGGCTCGACTGCAGGCGCAGCATTACCGGTTGGGTTTCCGGATCGCCGAAACGGCAGTTGAACTCGATGACCTTCGGATTGCCGGCCTTGTCGATCATCAGACCGGCGTACAGGAAACCGGTGTAGACGTTGCCTTCCTCGGCCATGCCGCGCACGGTCGGCCAGATCACCTGGTCCATCACGCGCTGGTGCACGTCGGCGGTGACCACCGGGGCAGGGGAGTAGGCACCCATGCCGCCGGTGTTCGGGCCGCTGTCGCCGTCGCCGACGCGTTTGTGGTCCTGGCTGGTGGCCATCGGCAGGACGTTCTTGCCGTCGACCATGACGATAAAGCTGGCTTCTTCGCCGTCGAGGAACTCTTCGATCACGACGCGGGAACCGGCGTCGCCGAAGGCGTTGCCGGCGAGCATGTCGCGCACGGCGTCTTCGGCTTCGGCCAGGGTCATGGCGACGATCACGCCTTTGCCGGCGGCCAGGCCGTCGGCCTTGATCACGATCGGCGCGCCTTTTTCACGCAGATAAGCCAGGGCCGGCTCGATCTCGGTGAAGTTCTGGTAGTCGGCAGTCGGGATCTTGTGACGTGCCAGGAAGTCCTTGGTGAAGGCTTTAGAGCCTTCCAGCTGCGCAGCACCGGCGGTCGGACCGAAGCAGTCCAGGCCACGGGAGCGGAACAGGTCGACGACGCCGGCAACCAGCGGTACTTCCGGGCCGACGATGGTCAGGGAGACGTTCTTCTCGGCGAAGTCGGCCAGTTGCTCGAGGGCCAGCACGTCGATGGCGACGTTTTCGCACTTGGCTTCAATCGCGGTACCGGCGTTGCCCGGGGCGACGAAAACTTTCTGCACGCGCGGATCCTGAGCCACTTTCCAGGCCAGGGCGTGTTCGCGGCCACCGCTGCCAATGATCAAAACATTCATTTCAAAAACCTCAAAATTCTGTCAGGCGCTGCTGGAGCGCTTTATGTGGGAGCGAGCCTGCTCGCGAAAACGGTGTGTCAGTCAACGTCAACGTCGCTGGCACATTGCATTCGCGAGCAGGCTCGCTCCCACATTTGAATCTGTGTATCAGTGACGGAAGTGGCGCATGCCGGTGAATACCATCGCGATGCCGGCTTCATCGGCAGCAGCAATCACTTCAGCATCACGCATCGAGCCACCCGGCTGGATCACCGCCGTGATACCGACCTTGGCCGCATTGTCCAGACCGTCGCGGAACGGGAAGAACGCGTCCGAAGCCATCACCGAACCAGCCACTTGCAGACCGGCGTGCTCAGCCTTGATCGCGGCGATACGCGCCGAGTTCACGCGGCTCATCTGGCCGGCGCCGACACCGATGGTCTGACGGTTCTTGGCGTAGACGATGGCGTTGGATTTGACGAACTTGGCCACTTTCCAGGCGAAGATCAGGTCGTTGATTTCCTGTTCGGTCGGGGCGCGCTTGGTCACCACTTTCAGGTCGTCGGCGCCGATCATGCCGATGTCGCGGCTCTGGACCAACAGACCGCCGTTGACGCGCTTGTAGTCCCAGGCCGGAACGCGATCCGCCGACCACTCGCCGCAGGCCAGCAGGCGCACATTGGCCTTGGCAGCGACGATTTCGCGGGCTTCTGCGCTGACGCTTGGCGCGATGATCACTTCAACGAACTGACGCTCGACGATCGCCTTGGCGGTTTCGGCATCCAGCTCACGGTTGAAGGCGATGATGCCGCCGAATGCCGATTCGGTGTCGGTGGCGTAGGCCAGTTCGTAGGCCTGACGGATGCCGCCTTCGGCGTCCGGGCTTACGGCCACGCCGCACGGGTTGGCGTGCTTGACGATCACGCAGGCCGGTTTGACGAAGCTCTTCACGCATTCCAGCGCGGCGTCGGTGTCGGCCACGTTGTTGTACGACAGCTCTTTGCCTTGCAGCTGGGTGGCGGTGGCGATACCGACTTCGGCGGGCTTGGCTTCCACGTAGAACGCCGCGCTCTGGTGCGGGTTCTCGCCGTAGCGCATTTCCTGGGCCTTGATGAACTGGCTGTTGAAGGTGCGCGGGAATTCGCTGCGGCCTTCAGTGCTCAGGGTTTCGGCGGCCTGGTTCACGGTGCCCATGTAGTTGGCGATCATGCCGTCGTAGGCAGCGGTGTGTTCGAACGCCTTGAGCATCAGGTCGAAACGCTGAGCGTAGGTCAGGCCGCCGGCCTTGAGGTTTTCCAGGACGTTGGCGTAATCGCTGGCATTCACCACGATGGCTACATCTTTGTGGTTTTTCGCCGCCGAACGGACCATGGTCGGGCCGCCGATGTCGATGTTCTCGATGGCGGTCGGCAGGTCGCAGCCTGGCTTGCTGATGGTGGCTTCGAACGGGTACAGGTTGACGGCTACCAGATCGATCGGCTTGATGCCGTGCTCGTTCATGATCGCGTCATCGATACCGCGACGACCGAGGATCCCGCCGTGGATTTTCGGGTGCAGGGTTTTCACCCGACCGTCCATCATTTCTGCGAAACCGGTGTAATCCGCGACTTCCACTGCGGCCACGCCGTTGTCCTGCAGCAGTTTGAAGGTCCCGCCGGTGGAAAGGATTTCCACGCCCAGGGCTTCCAGCTCCCTGGCGAATTCGAGGATCCCGGTCTTGTCGGAAACACTGATCAAGGCGCGGCGGATCGGCAGGCGGGTAGTCTGGTCGGTCATCTCAATTTCCATCAAAAGCAAGGGAAGTCAGCAAAAAAGGCGACCGGTTTTACGCGGGCGCCTTTCTGGTTGGATTGAATGCTTACAGCAGATCGTACTGCTTGAGTTTCTTGCGCAGCGTGCCGCGGTTGAGTCCGAGCAGCTCGCTGGCCTTGGTCTGGTTGCCCTTGACGTAGTTCATCACGCTTTCGAGCAGGGGAGCCTCGACTTCGGAGAGCACCAGGTTGTACACGTCCGTGACGGCTGCGCCCTCAAGGTGGGCGAAATAATTGTGCAGCGCCTTCTCGACACTCCCGCGAAGGGTCTGGCCTTCTTCGCTCGGGGTATTGAGGTGCTGTTTCAAATTCACGTTGTCGCTCACGGGTGTTGTTCCACTCACTAAAGTCTCGGTCATCATCGTCATGCGGCCACCCCTTCTCCGTCCCCTGTCAGGCTCTTGTAACGTTCGGCGAAGAACTCCCGAACGTTGGCGCATTGTGTTTCCGTACCATCCAAACGATTGAAACGGGCGCGAAACTCCTTGGCGCCCGGCAAGGTTGCGAGATACCAGCCCACATGCTTTCGGGCAATGCGTACGCCCATCACGTCCCCATAAAAGGCGTGGAGGGCAGCCAGATGCTCAAGCAGAATGCGTTCCACCTCGGACAGCTCTGGCGCCGGCAGTTTTTCACCGGTGCGCAGGAAGTGTTCGATCTCACGAAAAATCCACGGCCGCCCCTGGGCAGCCCGGCCGATCAACAGGCCATCGGCACCGGTCGCGTCGAGCACGTAGCGGGCCTTTTCCGGCGATACGATGTCGCCGTTGGCAAAGACCGGAATCGACACCGCCTGCTTGATCGCGGCAATGGTGTCGTACTCGGCCTCGCCGGTGTACAGGTCGGCGCGGGTGCGGCCATGCACCGCCAGCGCCGTGATCCCGGCCTGCTCGGCGATCTTCGCCACAGTCAGGCCGTTCTTGTTGTCGCGATCCCATCCGGTGCGGATCTTCAGGGTTACCGGCACATCAACCGCAGCCACTACGGCGTGCAGGATCTCGGTAACCAGTGCTTCATCCTTCAACAACGCGGAGCCGGCGGCCTTGTTGCAGACCTTCTTCGCCGGGCAACCCATGTTGATGTCGATAATCTGTGCGCCCAGTTCGACGTTGGCCCGGGCCGCATCCGCCAGCATCTGCGCATCGCCACCGGCAATCTGCACCGAGCGTGGCTCGGGATCGCCTTCGTGGATCATGCGCATGCGCGACTTGCGGGTGTTCCACAGGCTCATGTCGCTGGTGACCATTTCCGAGACTACAAGCCCTGCGCCCAATCGCTTGCACAACTGACGAAAGGGCTGGTCGGTGACACCCGCCATGGGGGCGAGGATCAAGCCGTTCTGCAATGTATATGGGCCGATGCGTACCGCCGACATAGGACTTCCCTGAAGTGGGGCCGGATCATGAGAGTTCGAAAAAGGGTTGGCATGATACCCGCTCTCGATGACTGGATAAAGGCTGAATTGAACAAAATCTGAACAGTCATTTCGTTATTGCCTGCGGTTTGGTCGCGCAGGGCAAAGTCAGAAAACTGCCGTCAATCCCGGAGCGGTGAAGTATTTCACTCGGGGGAGTGGAAACTCAGACTGTAGTTCACCGCTTTCGGGCCTGGATCGAGGATGTCGAGGGCGATGTGGATGGGCGTCTGCGGCGGCATTTCCGCCATACCCTCAAGATCGCCGTTGAGGTATTCACCGGGTTTGAATCGGCGACTGGCGATCAGGTGACCGTTGAGGTCGGCAAAGCGCAGCTCCAGCAGCGGAAACGGTTGCGAGAACGGGGCGCGGTTATAAATGATCGCGTCCACCACCAGCGCACCGCTGAATTCCGGGTGGCTGCGCACCACCAGGTTGCTGCTCTTGATCTTGGCGATATCGACTTTGGACGGCACGTTGCAGCCGACTTGCGGGCACAGTTGCTGGAACCACGGGCGGTACTGGTCCTGGCGGGCCAGTTCGTCGAAGTGATAGGCGATGTACTGGCCGGCGAGGCCGGCGGCAGCCAGTAATACCAGCACCAGCCACAGCAGCCGTCGGCCCCAGGGCGAGCGGCGTTTTTGCCAGTCCAGTTGCAATGGATCGTCGGTCAGATCCTGCAGAACCTCGACGCGCACGCCGGGTTCGTCACGTTCGCGCTTTTTGCGTGGCGGTTCGATTGCAGGCAGATCGTCGTCGATGTCTTCGCTGGCCGACAGACGCTCATGGCGGGCAGAAGGATCGATCGGATCGTGCAGGCGCAGTTGCGGAATGGGAGGCTCGTCATCGAGGTCTACCGGTTCCAGCGACAGCGAAGGCTCGGTGCGTTCCGGTTTTGCCGGTTCGAAGTCGACGACTTCGGCTTCGTGCTCAAGCTCGGCTGTCCGCTCGTCCGCCGGTTCGCTGAACAGGCTGTCCGACCAATGTTCGTCTTCCGGCTCGTGACTGTCGCGACGCGCGCTGAGAGATTCTTCGCGCGGGCGGCCGAATTCGGTAGTCGGCTGGATTTCCCGCTGCTCGAGGCGGGCCAGTTCTTCGTCCAGATCAAGGCTGTCGAGATCGAGCTCGGCCGCGCTCCACTGCTTCTGGCTGATGGCGCGAGGTTCGGGTGGTTCGATTGGCTCGGGTTCCCTGGCGACGACCGGCGCTTCGATAACCGGTGCCGGTTCGACAATGGCCGGTGCTACCGGCGTGACTGCTTCCTTGCCTGCGCGTTGTTCGAGCAACTGCTTGGCTGCGTTGAACACTTGCAGGCAGGAGCCGCAACGAACCACCCCGCGGGCCACGCTCAATTGAGTGTGGCTGACGCGGAAACTGGTTTGGCAATGCGGGCACTGGGTGACGAAGCTGTCGGTCATGCGGCGATCCGGATTGAGCAGGCGGTCATTCTAGCGCCGACGGCCAGTGATGCGCACCCAGCCGTCGCGATTGGCGATCGGGTCAAGATCGAAGTCCTGCGCGTAGGCGGCGGCGACTTCTTCGCCCTGTTCGGCAAGGATCCCGGACAGCGCCAGACGGCCGCCGGACTTGACCAGGCCAGACAGTTGCGGTGCCAGGGAAACCAGCGGGCCGGCCAGGATGTTGGCTACCAGCACGTCGGCTTTGACCTGTGGCAGATCCTCCGGCAGGTACAGCGGGAACAGCTCGTCGGCAATGCCGTTGCGAGCGGCGTTGTCGCGGGACGCTTCCAGCGCCTGCACGTCGATGTCGGTGCCGACCGCTTCTTTCGCGCCGAGCAGCAGGGCGGCGATGGCCAGAATCCCCGAGCCGCAGCCGAAGTCCAGTACGTTGCAGTCTTTCAGATCCTGACCGTCCAGCCATTCCAGGCACAGGGCGGTGGTCGGGTGGGTGCCGGTGCCGAAGGCCAGACCCGGATCCAGCAGCAGGTTGACCGCGTCAGGTTGCGGCGCGGCGTGCCAGCTCGGCACGATCCACAGGCGCTGGCCGAATTGCATCGGCTGGAAACCGTCCATCCAGCTGCGTTCCCAGTCCTGGTCTTCGATCACTTCGCTGTGATGCTCGGGCAGCGGGCTGCCGGTCAGCAGTTCCAGATGGGCCAGTACCGGAGCGGCTTCGGTGCCGCCCTCGAACAGGGCCAGCAGGTGGGTGTGCGCCCACAGCGGGGTGGTATTGAGTTCCGGTTCGAAGATCGGCTGATCTTCGGCGTCCATGAAGGTCACCGAAACGGCGCCCACTTCAAGGAAAGCGTCTTCGTAGGTTTCGGCTTGTTCTGGGCTGATGGCGAGACGGACTTGCAGCCAAGGCATGGCGGGCACCTGTGAAAAAGATTGATTGCAGCCTGGCGGCTGCGAGAAGCGCGCAAGTTTACGCGAGCGCGACGGTTTTGTGGGAGCGGGGAATGTGTGAGCAGATGAAACCTGCAGAAACAACAAGGCCGCCCGAAGGCGGCCTTGTCATGTGCGGGCTTGAGCTTAGTGCTTGTCGCCAGCCAGCTTGTGCTCGAGGTAGTGAATGTTCACGCCCCCTTTGCAGAAGCCTTCGTCGCGGGTCAGATCACGGTGCAGCGGGATGTTGGTCTTGATCCCGTCAACCACGATTTCGTCCAGGGCATTGCGCATGCGGGCCATGGCTTCGTCGCGGGTGGCGCCGTAAGTGATCAGCTTGCCGATCAGCGAGTCGTAGTTCGGCGGAACCGCATAACCGCTGTACAGGTGCGAATCGACGCGAACGCCGTTACCGCCTGGAGCGTGGAAATGCTTGACCGTGCCCGGGCTCGGCATGAAGGTGCGCGGGTCTTCGGCGTTGATCCGGCACTCCAGCGCGTGACCGCGGATGACTACGTCTTCCTGACGGATCGACAGCTTGTTGCCAGCGGCAATGCTGAGCATCTCCTTGACGATGTCGACACCGGTGACCATTTCCGACACCGGATGCTCCACCTGAACGCGGGTGTTCATTTCGATGAAGTAGAAACGACCGTTCTCGTACAGGAACTCGAAGGTGCCGGCGCCACGGTAGCCGATGTCGATGCACGCCTGAACGCAGCGGGCGAAGACTTCCTGGCGGGCTTTCTCGTCGATGCCCGGTGCCGGCGCTTCTTCGAGAACCTTCTGGTGGCGGCGTTGCAGCGAGCAGTCGCGGTCGCCCAGATGGATGGCGTTGCCCTGGCCATCGGACAGAACCTGCACTTCGACGTGACGCGGGTTGGTCAGGAATTTTTCCAGATAGACCATCGGGTTGCCGAAGGCCGCGCCAGCTTCGGAGCGGGTCAGTTTCGCCGAGGCGATCAGGTCTTCTTCCTTGTGCACCACGCGCATGCCGCGACCACCACCGCCGCCGGCGGCCTTGATGATCACCGGATAGCCGACTTCACGACCGATGCGCAGCGCCGTTTCTTCGTCTTCCGGCAGCGGGCCGTCGGAGCCAGGCACGGTTGGAACGCCTGCTTCGATCATCGCGTGCTTGGCCGATACCTTGTCGCCCATCAGGCGAATGGTTTCGGCTTTCGGGCCGATGAACGCGAAGCCGGAGTTCTCGACCTGCTCGGCAAAGTCGGCGTTTTCCGCGAGGAAACCGTAGCCTGGGTGAATGGCGGTAGCGCCAGTCACTTCAGCGGCCGCAATGATTGCCGGGATGTGCAGGTAGGATTGCGCAGCGGAAGCCGGGCCGATGCAGACGGATTCGTCTGCCAGACCCAGGTGCATCAGCTCTTTGTCGGCCTTGGAGTAAACGGCGACGGTCTTGATGCCCATCTCTTTGCAGGCACGCAGAATCCGCAGGGCGATCTCACCGCGGTTAGCGATCAGAACTTTTTCCAACTTCGCAGTCATCAAAGGCTCTCCGCAGTTCAAACGATGGTGAACAGCGGTTGGTCGTACTCAACCGGCTGGCCGTCTTCGACGAGGATGGACTCGATCACACCGCTGGTTTCAGCTTCGATGTGGTTCATCATCTTCATGGCTTCGACGATGCACAGGGTGTCGCCTTTCTTCACGGTCTGGCCGACTTCAACGAAGGCTGGCGAGGTTGGCGAAGATTTGCGGTAGAAGGTGCCGACCATCGGCGAACGGGCAACGGTGCCGTTCAGCGCTGGAGCAGCAGCGGCAGCTGGTGCAGCGGCTGCAGCGGCTGCAGCGGCAACCGGAGCGGCAGCGGCGGCAGGTGCAGCGGCCGGAGCCTGCATTGGAGCCGGTGCGTAATACTGCTGGGCCGGAGTCTTGCTGTTACGGCTGATGCGTACGGACTCTTCGCCTTCCTTGATCTCGAGCTCGTCGATGCCGGACTCTTCCAGCAATTCGATCAGTTTCTTAACTTTACGGATATCCATGAATCATCAACTCCCAAGGGTCGGTCAGGGGCGTATAGCTTGTTGTTCAAGCTGCTCTAGTGCAGCCTCCAGGGCCAGTCGGTAACCGCTGGCGCCAAGGCCGCAGATCACTCCCACCGCTACGTCGGAGAAGTAAGAGTGATGGCGGAAAGGTTCGCGTTTGTGCACGTTGGACAAATGCACTTCGATGAATGGGATGCTCACTCCCAGCAGCGCGTCACGTAATGCGACACTTGTGTGCGTAAAAGCTGCCGGATTGATAAGAATGAAGTCCACGCCTTCGCTGCGCGCGGCATGGATGCGGTCGATCAATTCGTACTCGGCATTGCTTTGCAGGTGCAGCAGATGATGGCCGGCTTCGCGGGCGCGGCGTTCCAGATCCTGATTGATCTGCGCCAGGGTGGTCGACCCGTAGGTCCCGGGTTCCCGGGTGCCGAGCAGGTTCAGGTTGGGGCCGTGCAGCACCAGTAGCGTTGCCATCTGCGTGTTCCTTGTTATGGGTGAGCCTCGTCAGAACCCGGCGACTATGCCGCAAAGACTTTGTGACTGTCCAGTTCTCTGCAATAGCCAGCACGATCTCCGATGTTTGCGCGAAATATGTGACTGAGTGATCAGATCCGGTCATTCACACCGCCAAACCCGGCACAATCGCGATCAGACGCGAAATGCCTGCACCGCTGTATGCAGTTGCCCGCCCAATACCAGCAGATTCTCCCCCTGTTCGCGTCCTTCACCGATGCGCAGCAGATTTTCCCCACCCAATTGGTGAATCCGTTCGCTGTGATCGCGGATTTCGCTGACCGCGCCGCTTTGCTGCGCGGTGACATCGGCAATGCGCACTGCCGTGTCGGAAATGGTCTGGATTGCGCCGACGATCTTGTCCAGCGCACCGTCCGCCGATTGCGCCTGATTGGCCGTGGCTTCGGCGTGTTCGACCTGGGCGCGCATGCCTTCGACCGATTGTCGGGCGGCGGTTTGCAGGCCGGCGATCAAGGTCTGGATTTCTGCTGTCGCGCCGGCGGTGCGTTGCGCCAGTGAGCGGACTTCTTCGGCCACCACGGCAAAACCACGACCCATTTCCCCGGCGCGGGCGGCCTCGATCGCCGCGTTGAGCGCCAGCAGGTTGGTCTGATCGGCAATCGAACGGATCACCGTCAACACGCCGCCGATGGTCGCTGACTCTTCCGCCAGATGCTCGATCATCTGCGCGTTGCCTTGCACTTCTTCTACCAGTGCATGCAGGCCGGTGAGGCTCAGGCCGATGACTTTTTGCCCCTGTTCGACAGCCTGTCCCGCATGATGGCTGGCGTCCGCAGCCTGACGTGCATCGCCGGCCACTTGCTGGATGGTTGCTTCCAGTTCGCTGAGTGAGTCGCGGATCAGCGCTGTATCACCGGCCTGATGTTCGGCGCCGCTGTGCAAGTCGTTGCTCAGTTCCGCCAGAGTGCGGCTGCTGCCCGCCACTTGTTCGGCGTTGCCGCGAATCGTCCCGACCAGATCCACCAGATAGGCACGCAGGCGATTGAGCGAGGCTTCGATGTCGTGCAATTCGCGGTTGGTCTTGCCCAGATGGATATCGCGGCTGAAGTCGCCTTCAGCCCAGGTCGACAGCGCCGGGGCGAGGTTGGTCAGGGTGCGGGCCAGGCGTCGCTGAAGGGTGTCTATCAGCAGGGCGATCAACAGGATCAGGCCGATCATCACGCCTTGCATCAGGCGCACTTCGCTCTGGATCTGGCCGTGCTGGGCGCGTACCACCGGTTCGAGTCCGGCGATGGCTTGTTGCACCGCAGCAATTTTCTGGTGGGTCGCTGTGCTGAGGTCGGTGCGTTTCTGGATCTGGTCGCGGGTGCGTGCCAGCTCTGCCGGGTAACGATTGAGCAAACTGTTGAGGTCGCGTTTGAGGCCTACGCCGGCGTCTTCGGCGACTGCCTTTTCAGTGCTTTCGATACCCATCATCGAGGCGAAATCGTCGCTGCCGGATTCGCTGCTGGTGACCACGCCGAGCAGGGGCAGGGCATCGATTGCCTGGGCCTGGGTGCGGATGTTGGTGACCTCGCGTTCGACATCGGCAGCCAGTTCACTGCGCCCGCTGCTGACCAGTTTGTCCCGGGCCAGCGACAGCTTGCCCAAGTGCTGAGAGGCGGCGAGCAACGGTGTCAGGTACGCCACGTTGCCGCCGGCATAAGTGCTGAGCTGATCGAGGCTGGCACTCAGTTCGCGCTCCGCCTGCAGCAGCAACGCCTGAGGATCACCGGCCAGTTTGCCGGCAGCGAGCAGGTCGGTCTTGCTGAATTCTTCGAGGCCCGACAGGCTCGGGCGCAGCGTTTCGGCCAGCGCCGGTGGCAGCTCGCCGAGTTCTTTCTGCAGGCTGTCGATGGCCTGGCTGGCACTGCTCAGACGCAAGGCATCGCCGCTGCCGAGGTAGTCCTCGACGTTGCGCGCGACTTCGTTCTGAAATTGCTGGGACAGCCCGAGGTATCGCTCCATCAACAGATACGGGCGTTCGAGGGCTTTCTGCGACCACCACAGCGTGGCGCCGAGGGCCACGCAGACGGCGACCAGCAACAGCGTGTTGAGATTGGTGAGCAACTTCAGGCGCATGACGGCTACCAACGGCAGTAATGGTAAGCGCCTGAATTTATTGCGGTTCTGTTACAGGGTTATGACCGAATCGGTGGATTCCGGTGAAAAAGTGGCACTTTGCTTTGAGTCCCGCGCAGTCTGCACCCGATTGCGGCCTTCACCCTTGGCGCGGTACAGCGCCTCGTCGGCCTGGCTGGCCATCATCAGGCTGTCGGAGTCGTCGTGCATCTCCACCACCCCGGCGCTGAACGTGCACCACAGATCCTGCGGCTGGGCCGGGTAATGGATTTCGGCGAAGCGCTGGCGGATTTCGTCGAGCACTTTGTGTGCAGCTTCTATATCGGTGTCGGGCATGACGATGGCGAATTCTTCGCCGCCGTAACGGCCGATGAAATCGGTCTTGCGCAGACGTTGCTTGAGGAACAGCGCCAGGCTCTTGATCACCCGGTCGCCCATGGGATGGCCATGGCTGTCGTTGACCCGTTTGAAGTGGTCGATGTCGAGCATCGCAAAACTCAGCGGCTTGTTTTCGCGACGGGCGCGGAACGAGCAGTCTTCGAGCAGTTGCAGGATGTGTGTGTGGTTGTAGAGGCCGGTGAGGCTGTCGCGCACCATCCGCGCCTTGAGGTTGCGTGCCCGCGCCGCGCGGTTGCGTACCGTGGTGATCAGGTGGCGCGGCTTGATCGGTTTGGTCAGGAAGTCGTCACCGCCCTCGCTCATGGCGTCGAGCTGCTTGTCCAGATCGTCTTCGGCCGACAGGTAAATGATCGGCACGCTGACATAACGGTCGTTGTGACGGATGACCTTGGCCAGTTCGGTGCCGGTGCAGGCCGGCATGTACATGTCGAGAATGATCAGGTCCGGCTGGAAGTCCGCCAGCTCGGCCATCGCCTGAATCGGCTCGATCAGCGTGCGGGTGACGATCCCTGCGCTGTTGAGCAGGCGCTCGGTGTGCATCGCCTGGGCGCGGGAGTCGTCGATGATCAGCACTTTATAAGGCTCGTACTGGGCGACGCAGGTCAGCACTTCGATCTTTTCCAGCAGGCTCGAGGCTTCGAGGGTGCCGGTGAGGAATTCCTGACCACCGGCGCGCACGGCGGCGAGGCGGGTCGGGGTGTCGGTTTCGTGCAGGCTGAAGAACAGCAGCGGCAATGGCTCTTCCAGACCTTGCTGGGCTTCGGCCGCGAGTTTCAGGCCAACGCCGGCGCCGCTGAAGTCCACGTCCATGACAATGGCGGCCGGCAGACGCTCGACCATCGAGGAGCGAAACGCCGACACGCTGTCCAGCGCCTGGGCGCTGAGACCGAAGAATTCCAGTTGTTTGGCCAGCCGTTCGGCGCGGTCGTGATCCTGAAGCATCACGTAGATCGGCTTGCGCAGGGGCGGCAGAAAGGTCTGGTCGAGCTGATCGCCATGGCGCAGGCCAGTGCGCGACAAGCGCTGCATCAAACGATTGAGGTCGGTGATCAGGCCGCTGCTCAGGCGCCCGCGATTGGCATCCACCGCTTCCAGCGACTGGCTGATGTGGTGAGCCAGTTGGGTGTGCTCGGGCTGTTCGAAGCGCTCGGCGAAACGCAGCAGGCGCAGGTTGGCCTCGCTCAGCTCGGCGAGGTCGGCAGTGGACCACTCACTGCGTTGCAGGCGCTGCCATATCTCAAGAATCTGACGTGCCTGATGAATTACCCGCTGGGCAAAGTGGTGCTTGAGGCGCTCACGGCTGGGGTCTTCTGGCTCGGTCATATCCTGACTACTAGTTAGGGTGCATGCTGAGATCGACTGGTGGCTCTATGCTAGCACCTCTTTTCCCTTACATGAGTGTCGTACGTCAATAATCTGCGGTACGTCACTATTCAGTTTCTGACCGTCTGGTTTCATTTCGGACTCTGTCGTCGCTCAACTACCCGTGAACAGGGTTCTTCAGGACGTTTCCCAGGGCTTTTGAGGAGGCTTCCTTGTGCCTGGCGGTCTTCGTCTGTCAGGGCATTCTGATTTTTCTCCAGGCCGGTTTCGACAGAGTTTCGGACTGGTAGGGTCAGGGAAACCCCTACAAAAAATTCCCCGAAGATGAGCCAGTGTTTCAACGAGCACGCCAGCGATAACCAACGTCTGAATCACAGCACCCGGCCGGTTGCAGATTGTAAATGCAACGAAGAAACGTTGTATGGCGAGAAGAGGCGGGTGACTGAGGTACCCGTGCTGACGTGCCGGTGCATCTGGCGTCGCTTTCAGCAGGAAGCCGAAGCCGTTGTCGCCCCCGATGGCGTGCTGATTGCCGATCCGGTGCAACGCAACCGGGCGATCAACTCCGCCTATGCCCGGCTGTGGCTGCATGACGCGCGATTCCAGTGGGCAGGTCTTGCAGCGTTTGCATCGAAGCAGGTGGGCTGCGGGTTGCTGCATGCGGCCGACAGCATCGAACTGATTCGTCAGGAACACGAGGCACGGCAGCGAATGCGGGACGGGCGCCGCGAGGCCGGACTGCTGACCCCGGCGAGAATGCCCGGGCAGACCGAGGCCTTGAGTGACTACGAAGAGGCAAGGAACCGCAATCCCGTGCCTGCGCTGGATCTGCGCTTACCGGGTGAAGAACTGTCGTTGGTGCAGCAACAGTACCGCCACGTGTACGACATGATGGCGATGGGCAATACCACGTTGTTTCTGGATGTCTATCCGCTGCATCGGTTTTATGCGGTGCGTGGGTTGGCGGAGTTGAAGAAGTGTTTGGAAACACGGGCAGGCATTCATGGGCATGCAAAGTTTCCAGTGATTTGGCCGGTGGGCCAGGAAACACTTCCTTTTGGGCAAGCATTTGAGCAAATCCTGAACGCCTTCGAAGCGATAGATGCGGGGAAAATTGCCTCAAGCGTGCAGCATCTGGCCTGGCACGAACAGCAAAACATTCTTCAGCCGAGCATCTACGAAAACCGTCAATTGGTAATGCTGCTGCGTAGCAACCATTTTTCCTACGTGACTGGATTCCCTTCCGGTGTGGCTCAGGCCATTGAGCTGACCCTCACCAGTCAGTGTCAGCGGGTCGATGACGGTCGCACCATCGATTTTGGCCGCGACCCGATGGCGGACCTGTCCGACATCGATCAGCGAATGGAGTTTGTCCTGCGGGCGGCAGACCGTTTTCACCAAATGCTCAATGACAACAACAGGGACGCACTGGCGCAATCCATCCGAGAAATCGCTGCCAGGGAGGACGCTTGATGCGCTTGCGATCCTGTCTGTCCAGATGGCGCAGTTGGGCATGGCTGATGCTTTGTGGTGTTCTGGCCGTGGCTGCCGCACGCCAGTTGACGCAGCCATTGTGGGGCGACTCCGTGATCGCCATGTCCATAGGTGGAACCTATGAATACATGCGTGACCATTCGACCGCACCCCTCGCTATATGGGGCCATGTTGGCAGGCCCGTTTGGGGTGGCGCTTCCAGGACAGATGCGCGCCTGCGATTTGTCGATCCGCAGTACGGGTTCGAAACGCCGCCAGCGCGGTTCTTTACGTTCACGTTCAAAGGCAACTTGGTCGGTAATATTCGTATGTCTCCTCAGATCGAACCCTTGTTGATCGATGATGCCTTGAAGGTCGTTCTCGAACTGCAAGCCCAATGGTGCGCGAAAGGGTGGAGGCCGCTGGGGACCCCGTTGCATCCCACCATCGCGGACACCCCGGAGTGGCGAGCCTATCTAAGACCGGGGATACGGACTGGAACCACTTACTGGAAGGCCGGCGACCAGTACGAAGTGATGTTGTTCATTGGACGATTCGCCGATTCCAGACACCCCGACCAGGAGCGCTATCTCATCACCCTGGAACTCACCAAACCTTGGCGATTCGAGGGTATGGAAGACGTCGATGAAGTACCTCATCCCTTTCCCCCGCCTCAACCGCAAAAAGGAGCGATCCCATGCCAACCCCTGCCTTCATGACCATCCACGGCAGCCGCCAGGGCCTGATCAGCGCCGGCGCCTTCACCGAAGCATCGGTGGGCAACAGCTATCAGACCGGGCGCGAGGACAAGATCATGCTTCAGTCCCTGAGTCATGGCATTGTCGTGCCCAGAGGCGCCGGTGCCGGGCGACGGCTGCACAAGCCTCTGGTCATCACCAAAACCCTCGACAAGGCTTCGCCGTTGATCCAGATCGCAATGTGTTCCGGTGAGCTGCTGAGCAAGTGTCGTGTGGAGTTGTATCGCACATCGGCCCACGGCACTCAGGAGCACTTCTATACGATAGAACTGGAGGACGCGCTGATCGTCAGCGCCGAAGTATTGATGCCGGATTGTCAGGACCCGGGCGTTTCCCACCTGACGCAACGGGAAAAGGTCCAGTTCAGCTACCGACGCATCTACTGGCGGCACGAGATCAGCCGGACGATGGGCTCCGATGAATGGCAGAGCGAGGGCCAGGCATGAGGCTGATTCATCGATCACACGTTACCCCGCTCGAACGCCGACAGGTTTATCCGGTCGATCAGGCACTGGAGCGGGTATGCAAGGCGTTGCTCGACCGGCAACCGCTTGAAGGTCTGGATCAGTTGCGGGCCGGCCTTGTGGTCGATCTGGACAGCGAGGTGCTGGAGCAGATCGAACAAGGCGAATGGCTGTTGCTCACGGGTGACACGGAGGACGGCGACTGGCCGGTCGCCGACGTTGCCTTCGATCAGGCGGTGCTCGACCTGATGAACAATCCTCCGCCCCAGCCAGTCCGGATTCCGCGAATCTATCGTCTGGTCGAGAGCATGACCGGCGAGCCCCTGGCACAGCAGCCGTACATTGCAACGGTTGACGGGGTTCCCATCCAGCGCCGAACCGATGCCGTAGGCATTGCCCATCTTTTTATGGCGGACGATGCCCGGCAGATTGCAATGAGGATCTTCAACATCTGAAGCGTGCGTCTATCCTTTCGCTCACCGGCAGTGCCCGGTTGTTTCAATTCGATGCCCAATCGTGGGTGCCGGGTCGAGGCACGTTGTTGTATGGTTGCTGTCGAACCGTTGAACCCAAGTTTGAAAGGATATCGCCATGCTGGACTGGAAGAATCGCGCGGGCAGTGCGCCCGAACGTGCCGCCGAGCCGAAATCCGCCGCCCGCAGCTATGTGGGCGGCCTGTTGTTCAGCCGTGCATTGGCCACGCTGGTCGGTATTTACCTGTTGGTGACCATCGCCCTGGGCTGGTACTGGAGCGAAGAGCCGGCCCTGTTCCCCGTGGCGCAAAACGCCCAGCTGGCTGCCGAGAAGGAAGGCAAGCAGATGGTGGTCGGCTACACCACCGTCGAAACCCTCAAGACCGTCGCCGGCACCTTGCTTAACAAACCGGGCGGCTACATTTCCAACGACCGCTTCCCGCCGGGCCTGTGGATGGACAACATGCCGAGCTGGGAATACGGCGTGCTGGTCCAGGTGCGCGACCTGACCCGTGCCCTGCGCAAGGACTTCGCCCGTTCGCAGTCGCAATCGGCTGAAGACGCCGATCTGGCCAAGGCCGAGCCGCGCTTCAACTTCGACAACAAGAGCTGGATCCTGCCGTCCAGCGAATCGGAATACCAGGAAGGCATCAACTCCCTGAGCCGTTATCAGGCACGCCTGTCTGACCCGACGCAAAAGAATGCGCTGTTCTACGCCCGCGCCGACAACCTGAACAACTGGCTGGGTGACGTCGGTACGCGTCTCGGTTCGCTGTCGCAACGGCTGTCGGCCAGTGTCGGTCGCGTCAAACTGAATACAGCGCTGAAAACCGAAGTCCCGGCGGTGGGTGAAGTGCCGCAGGTCGACGAAGAAGTCGTCGAGACTCCGTGGATGCAGATCGACAACGTGTTCTATGAAGCCCGTGGCCAGGCCTGGGCGCTGTCGCACCTGTTGCGTGCCATCGAAGTCGACTTCGCCGACGTGCTGGCGAAGAAGAACGCCACGGTCAGCGTGCGTCAGATCATCCGTGAGCTGGAGGCTTCCCAGGAAACCGTCTGGAGCCCGATGATTCTCAATGGCAGCGGTTTCGGCATTCTGGCCAACCACTCGCTGGTGATGGCCAACTATATTTCCCGGGCCAACGCCGCCGTGATCGATCTTCGTCAACTGCTCAATCAAGGCTGAGTCATGAGCGACAACGCCAGAGAGGCGGCCCACCGCGCCGCCTCGGACGCCGAACAGATCGCCTGGGTCGACGAGCAGGACAACCTGCTCGGATCCCTTGTCCGTTCCGATCTGCGCGAGCGCGGGCTGATCGGGCGCGGCACCTACATCATGCTGTTCAACTCTGCCGGTGAACTCTGTGTCCATCGGCGGACCCTGAGCAAAGCCATTTATCCCGGCTACTGGGATGTGGCGGCGGGCGGCATGGTGCAGGCGAACGAGACCTACGCCGAGTCGGCGGCCCGTGAGCTGGAAGAAGAGTTGGGGGTGAGCGGCGTCGAACTGACGGCCCATGACCATTTCTACTTCGAGGACCCCGGCAATCGTCTGTGGTGTTCGGCGTTTTCGGCGGTGTGGGACGGGCCGCTGATCCTGCAGCCGGAAGAGGTGCTCGAAGCACGCTTCATTCCGGTCGAGCAGGTGATGCTGGAAATCGAGCAAAAGCCTTATTGCCCGGACTCTCTGGCCGCGCTGAAACGCTATCTGAAAGCTCAACAAAGCGACGTCGCAAAGAACTCATAAATTGGCGCCGATTGGCACTTAGCAATCGGCGTTTTTGCCGTTACACTGCGCGACCTTTTCAAGCTGTGCCGGCCTGCTTTACAAGAGCAGCCGATGCAGTAGCGCTGCCCCTGCCTGAGTGGGGCTTCGCGGTCGATAGCCTTGCCCAAGGCTGCGATCAGTCTTTGTCCTCCCGAGAGGATTGCCGGTGGCCAAAAAAGCCGCATCCTTCGCCGCCCTGGGCGGCCTGGTATTTTCCACCGACGCAGGTCGTCATTGCCCGGAATGCAGTAAACCGGTGGACGCCTGTATCTGCAGACAAACCGTGATCCCGGCCGGCGACGGCATTGCCCGCGTGCGCCGCGAGAGCAAGGGCCGTGGCGGCAAGACGGTGACCACCATCACCGGCGTGCCCCTGGCCGAAGACGCACTCAAAGAGCTGGCGACAACGCTGAAGAAGCGTTGCGGCACCGGCGGTGCGTTGAAAGACGGGGTCATCGAGATCCAGGGCGACCATGTCGAGCTACTCTTGGCCGAGTTGGTCAAGCACGGTTTCAAGGCGAAGAAGTCCGGCGGCTAGCAGCCTCTGTGAAAACCACCAGCGGCTTGATCCGGCTCTGATTGTCATCAGTCCCGGCGTCGTCTCCATGGTTTTCACAGAGCCTGTTCATGACCGGTTTCTAAACTCAACGCTGTCAGCGCGGTCTACCGCCCCGCTGACGAACCGTCATTTTCATTCTTTAGACTGCGCCGGCCTGCAATCAGGCGACGCACTATGACTTCTTTATAGGGGACTTCGATGTCCGTACGACGCACACGCAAAGACGATGGCAGCCAATGGACAGTTGCGGACAGCCGCAGTGTTTACGGGATTCGCCATTGGGGGGCCGGGTATTTCGCGATCAATGACGCCGGTCGCGTCGAAGTTCGTCCGAACGGCCCGAGCAGCTCGCCTATCGACCTGTTCGAACAAGTCGACCAGTTGCGCAAGAGCGGCCTGTCGTTGCCGCTGCTGGTGCGTTTCCCCGACATCCTGCAAGACCGCGTGCGTCAGCTGACCGGTGCTTTCGACTCGAACATCGAGCGTCTGGAATACCAGAGCAAGTACACCGCGCTGTACCCGATCAAGGTCAACCAGCAGGAAGCGGTAATCGAAAACATTATCGCCACCCAGAACGTCTCCATCGGTCTGGAAGCCGGCTCCAAGCCTGAGCTGCTGGCGGTGCTGGCGCTGGCGCCGAAGGGCGGCACCATCGTCTGCAACGGTTACAAGGACCGCGAGTTCATCCGTCTGGCGCTGATGGGCCAGAAGCTTGGTCACAACGTGTTCATCGTGATCGAGAAAGAATCCGAAGTCGGTCTGGTGATCGAAGAAGCCGCCTCGCTGCGGGTCAAGCCACAGGTCGGCCTGCGCGTGCGCCTGTCGTCGCTGGCCTCCTCGAAGTGGGCGGACACCGGTGGCGAGAAATCCAAGTTCGGTCTGTCGGCAGCGCAACTGCTGTCGGTGGTCGAGCGCTTCCGCGCAGCGGGTCTGGATCAGGGCATCCGTCTGCTGCACTTCCACATGGGTTCGCAGATTGCCAACCTGGCCGACTACCAGCACGGCTTCAAGGAAGCGATCCGTTATTACGGCGAGCTGCGCAACCTCGGTCTGCCGGTCGATCACATCGACGTCGGTGGCGGTCTGGGTGTGGACTACGACGGTACCCACTCGCGCAACGCCAGCTCGATCAACTACGACATGGATGACTACGCCGGTGTCGTGGTCGGCATGCTCAAGGAATTCTGCGATGCGCAGAGCCTGCCGCATCCGCACATTTTCTCCGAGAGCGGCCGTTCGCTGACCGCGCACCACGCGATGCTGGTGGTGCAGGTGACCGACGTCGAGAAACACAACGACGACGTGCCACAGATCGAGAACAAGGAAGCGTTGCCGGAAACCGTGCAGTGGCTGGTTGACCTGCTCGGCCCGACCGACATCGAAATGGTCACCGAAACCTACTGGCGCGCCACTCACTACATGAGCGACGTGGCGGCCCAGTACGCTGACGGCAAGTTGACCCTGGCCGAGAAAGCCCTGGCCGAGCAGTGCTACTTCGCCGTGTGCCGTCGCCTGCACAACTCGCTGAAGGCCCGTCAGCGTTCGCACCGGCAGGTGCTGGACGAACTCAACGACAAGCTGGCCGACAAGTACATCTGCAACTTCTCGGTATTCCAGAGCCTGCCGGACACCTGGGCGATCGATCAGGTCCTGCCGATCATCCCGCTGCACCGTCTCGACGAAGAGCCGCTGCGTCGCGCGGTACTGCAGGATCTGACCTGCGACTCCGACGGCAAGATCAACCAGTACGTCGACGAGCAGAGCATCGAGACCAGCCTGCCGGTGCACGGGCTGAACGAAGGTGAAGACTACCTGCTGGGCGTGTTCCTGGTCGGCGCCTATCAGGAAATCCTCGGCGACATGCACAACCTGTTCGGTGACACCGACTCGGTGAACATCTACCAGAACGCCGACGGCAGCGTGTACCACGCCGGGATCGAGACCCACGACACCATCGAAGACATGCTGCGCTATGTGCACCTGTCGCCGGAAGAGCTGATGACCCACTACCGCGACAAGTGCGCCAGTGCCCGCATCAGCGCCAGCGAGCGCACCCAGTTCCTCGATGCATTGCGCCTGGGGCTGACCCGTTCCTCCTACCTGTCTTCCTGACGGCAGGTTCCGAATCCATCAGGTTGTCTGAAATTGTTCCGCATGCAGCGGAAGTTTCAGATGACCTGATGCGACTTCTCTTTTTCTGCCAGCGAAATGGCCTTCATCCTCACTAGAAAAGTGATGTCGTCTGCTTTTCGCGTAGGCCATTTCCTAATTTGTACTTCGGCTCTCTACTCGGCCATGGCTCTCGGCGAGAATCCCCGGCCGCCCCTCCTGTAGAGAATCGCCCATGTTCGATCCAGTCGACGAGTCGTCGTTTCGTCTCGATGTCGCGGGTCTGTCCGCCCCCCTCGAAGTCCTGGCCTTTACCGGTTGCGAGGCGATCAGCGAGCCTTTTGCGTTCGAAATCGATCTGTTGATCGACGATCCTCATCTCGACCTTGCCGGTCTTTTGTATCGCTCGGCGCGCCTGTGCTTCGGGCCTCATGGCAATGGGGTGCACGGACAATTGCAGAGTCTCGTCCAGCACGAGCATGGCCATGGCGCCCGGTTGTGCCGGGCCCGGCTGGGCCCGAAGCTGAGTTGTCTGGGTCTGCGCCATAGCCAGCGTATTTTCAGCGGCCGGTCGGTGCCGCAGATTCTCGATCAGGTGCTCAGAGAGCACGGCATCAGCGGTCACCAGCGCCGGTTCGAATTACAGGCCGATCATCCGTCCCGCACGTTTTTCACTCAATACGGCGAATCGGATCTGCAACTGGTGCAGCGCTTGTGCGCACAGTCGCGGATCCACTATCACTTCGAGCATGGGCGCGAGAGCCATTGTCTGGTGTTTGGCGACAACCCGGCGCGGTTGCCGCAAGCGGGGGAGGTGCCATTCGATGCTCACGCGTCGGCACCGGCGGTGCGCCGCTGGCTGATTCGAGAGCAAGCCGGTGGGGCCTCTGAAGCTGCCGTGCGTTCCCGAACGGCGCAGGGGCATTCGGACGTACCAACCTTGCGTAGCGGTCGGTGGCTGAATCTGTCCCCACGGCCGTTTGCGGAGTGCGACACGCACTGGCTGCTGACGCGAATCGAGCACCGGGCCGATCAGATGCTTGAACCGCCCTACAGCTGTCGGCTCCGCGCCGTCGACGGCCTGCAGGCATGCGGGCCGGTCGTCGAGCGCCCGGTGTTGAGCATGGGCAGTCTGCAGCGGGCCTGGGTGGTGGCCGTCGATGAACCTCAGCCTGATCGCTCGCGCCCGGTCGCGGTGCAGTTCGACTGGCTCTATCAGGGCGAAGGCGCGACGCCCAGCCACTGTTGGCTGCCTTTGGCACCTGCGTTGGCGGACGCGGCATTGACGTCATTGCATGAAGGCGTCGAGGTGGTCGTGAGCTTTATCGAAGGCGATCCCGAGCAGCCGGTGATCAGTGGTGTTCTACAGCCGACGGCAACCGCCGAGAGCGATGAGGATGATGAACCGCCGCCGCTGCCCGACACCCTGGCCAGTGAAGGACTGGCACCATGGCTGAGTGCGCGCGAGCCTTTGTTGCTGTTGTGCCTGATGCCGGGTGGCGGTAGCTACCGGCACTGTCGGGAGTCGGTCTGCAGCTGCCGGCTGGTCGCCGGACTCAGCCCTGGCGATGGACGATGAGCGCCAAGACACCGGGGCAGCGTGCGCAATGGCTGTTGCTGGATGTCATGCATGCACCGCAGGCGGTGAGCGTGTTGCGCCAGGGGTTCGCTGGCTTGCCGAGTTTGCGGCTGTTTGACGGTACGGAGTTTCAGCCCGTATGCGAGCAAGGGCCGTTGTTGATCGATTTGCGCGATTGCCCGGTGCTGTCGGCGTTGTGTCACACCGATCCGCACACCTGGTGCGGGCTGTTGCTGGGCAGCGATGCCACGATCGAATCGCTGCGTGCACATTTGCAGCGGATGCTGACGGTTTCTGTGGGCTTGAACCATCGTGCACTGCTCAATTACTACGACCGGCAGACCGCCAGCTACTTTTTCGACGCCTGCGATGCGCGTCAATTGAGCTGCTGGCTCGGGCCGGTCAGCTGGCTGCGCTGGTTCGGCGGTACCTGGGCCGATCGGGCGAGCGGCAGTCTGGGCTGGCAGCAGCTGCGCAACCCGGGCCTGGACGTAGAGCCACTGGAGATTGAACAGGGGCTGACCCGTCTTCAGCGCGAGCGCCTGCATCGCTGCCTGCTGGAACAGCACATCTGGCGCTGGAGCCAATCGACGGGAACCGATTACCGCACGCTGTCCTCCCACGTTGAACAAGGCCTGACATTGGGATTCAGCGAACGGACGGTGCTGGACGACTGGTTATGGCTACGCTTGCTGCATCCGCGCGCAGAACTGCTGCAACCGCCACAAGGGTTGACCCAGCAAGAGCGGCTCGAACATCTGCGTCGCCGCTGGCAGAACAACTCACCCTGAGACGAGGTTTCGCGCGCATGGCCCACTCTTTACGGCATTGGTTTAGCGCGGTCCTTGCCGGTTTCTTGCTGTTGATACTCAGTGGTTGCTCGCCGCTGAAAATGCTCAACGGCCTGACACCGGACGGTAGCTACGTCAAAACCGCGAGCATTGCCTATGGAGACGATCCGCGTCAGAAGCTCGATGTCTACGTGCCGCGCCATCTGCTCGAAGACGCCCCGGTGGTGGTGTTTTTCTATGGCGGCAGCTGGAACAGTGGCGACCGTGGTGATTACCGGTTTGTCGGCGAGGCGCTGGCCTCCCGGGGCATCGTGACGGTGGTGGCGGACTATCGGTTGTACCCGCAGGTGCGTTACCCGTTGTTTCTCGAGGACGGAGCCCGTGCCGTTGCGTGGACCAAGGCCCACATCCATGAGTTTTCCGGCAATCCCCGGCGGCTGTACCTGATGGGACACAGCTCCGGGGCCTACAACGCATCGATGCTGGCGCTGGATTCGCGCCTGCTGGGCGCGGTCGGAATGTCCCCCGCCGACCTGAGTGGCTGGATCGGCCTGGCCGGGCCTTACGATTTCTTGCCGATCAAGAACCCTGAGGTGCGCCCGGTGTTTTTCTGGCCGGACTCTCCGCCGCAATCGCAGCCGATCCGGCATGTCAGCCACGGCGCGCCACCGGCGCTGTTGATTGCCGCGAGCCGCGACAGTCTGGTCGATTCGACCCGAAATACCGGCGGGCTCGCGCGAACACTGCGCGAGGCCGGCGTGCCGGTGCAGGATTTGTACTATGCCCGGCCCAGCCACGCGACGCTGGTGGCAACTCTGTCGCGACCAATGCGTTGGCTGGCGCCGGTACTGGATCAGGTTGTCGGTTTTATCCGGCACACGCCGTCTCAGTGAGTGGCGCCGGCAAACCAGCCGTCGTTGCGCCGCAATCGCCACGCCAATGTGCCGAGGGTCAGGCTGCGCAGCACCATGAACAGCAGGAAAGATATCCACAGGCCGTGATTGCCCAGCCCGCTCAGCACCCAGGCGAAGGGCAGCAGCAGAGCGACCGTCAACAGCATGCCATTGCGCATTTCCCGGGCACGGGTGGCGCCGATGAACAGGCCGTCCAGCAAGTAGCTCCACACCGCAATCAACGGCAGCACGGCGAGATAGGGCAGATAGATGAACGCGGTTTCGCGCACGCTCTGGATGTCGGTCTGCATTTCGATGAACAAGTGCCCGGCGAACAGAAACAACGCAGCAAAACCCAGGCTCGCCAGCAACGACCAGCCGCCGGCCACCACCAGCGAGCGACGCAGCGCAAGGCGATCGCGGGCGCCAATGGCATGCCCGCACAAGGCCTCGACTGCGTGGGCCAGGCCGTCCAGCGCATGGGCGGTCAGCAGCAGGCCGTTGAGCAGCAGCGCATTGGCCGCGACCGTAGCGTCACCCAGCCGTGCGCCTTGTACGGTGATCAGGAAAAACACCGATTGCAACGCCAGGCTGCGGATGAAAATGTCGCGGTTGACCCCCAGCAGCGGCCGCCAGCTCTGCCACACCTTCAATGCCGCCCAGACGATATGCCCGGGGTAAGCGCGCAAGGCCTTGCGGGTGAGTGCCAGGCCGAGCAGGGCGCCACACCATTCGGCGACCACCGAGGCCCGGGCCGAACCGACCACACCCCAGTCCAGACCAATCACGAACCACAGGTTCAGCACGATGTTGATCAGGTTGGTGGTCAGCAGAATCGCCAGCGGCGCCCGGGCGTTCTGGGTGCCGAGGAACCAGCCGACCAGCGCATAACTGGCCAGCGCCGCCGGCAGCCCGAACAGGCGGGTGTGGAAGAAGTCGCGGGTCAGTTGATTGAGCTCCGGCGATGGCTGCATGAAGTGCAGGGCGACCCCGCTCAGCGGCACCCCCACCGCTCCCAGCAGCAACGCCAGCCCCATCGCCAGCAACAAACCTTGCAGCAGGATCTGCCGCAGCGCCGCACCATCGCTGCGCCCGGCCGCCTGCGCGGCAAACCCGGTGGTGCCCATGCGCAGGAAGCCCATGGCCCAGGCCAGAACGGTGTACAGGCTCGCGCCCACCGCTACCGCGCCCAACTGATGGGCGTGAGGCAGGTGGCCGATGACAGTGCTGTCGACCAGCGCCACCAGCGGCACGGAAATGTTGGAAAGGATCATGGGGGCGGCGAGGGCCCAGACCCGGCGATGGGTCGGGCGGTCGCGCCAGTCGGCGATCAGGTTGGACATGCGGGCTCCTTGGGGAGCGGCATTGTAGCGGGAGGTGTCAGTGAATGATCCAGCTCAGCAGCCACAACCCCAGCAGCAGCCAGATGATCCCGGCAATGATCGATGCATTCATGAACGCGCGGATCGCCGACCACAACAGCATCAACCCGACAATCAGCGCGATGATGCTGATGATCGAAGTGTCCATGCCCAGGGCCTTCGCCAGCCCGTCGACGAAGTTGCCGCCGGCATGGCTCAGCACGTTGAACAGGCCGCTCAGGCCGTCGACGATGAAGCGGATGATCGAGCCGAGCGCCTGGCCCAGCCATTCGAAAAAGCTTTCTACCTGCATGTTTGCATCCTGATGAAAGAGCTGAGCCTTGGGCCGCGCCGGGGGCGGCCGAGTTCCCTGCAAGCATAGAGGGTTTGCCGGGTGGTGGCTGCCCCTTGCCTTCGCGCGGCATCCCCCCGAAGCTATACGCCTTCAGGAGAACCCGATGAACCTTGTTGAACTGACCGAACGCCTGCACGCCATTCGCGACCGCAATGACTGGCGGCAATTTCACAGCCCGAAAAACCTGGCGATGGCCGCCAGTGTGGAAATGTCCGAGCTGGTGGAAATCTTCCAGTGGCTGAGCGAAGACCAGTCGCGGCAACTGCCCGCCGACAAACTGGCCCACGCCGGGCAGGAAGTCGGTGACATCGTCCTTTATCTGTTGCTGCTGTGCAGCGAACTGGGGCTGGACATGAATGAAGTGGTGCGCAGCAAGCTCGCCGACAGCGAACGGCGGTTCAGCTGATGAGCGACCGTCATTTCGATCAGTTGGCGACCCGTTTCGCCGAAAAAATCTACGGCGGCGCCAAAGGCGCGATCCGCCTCGCGGTGTTGCAGGCCGATCTTGCCGAAACCTTGCCGGATCGTCCGTTGCGGGTGCTGGACATCGGTGGCGGCCTGGGCCACATGTCGTTGTGGCTGGCCGAGCGCGGGCACGAGGTGACCTTTACCGAGCCGGCCGAGCCGATGCTCGAAGGCGCGCGTCAGCGTTTCGCCGAGTCCGGGCAGACCGCGACGTTCATACAGGCACCGTGGCAGGAACTGCTCGGGCAACTCACCGAACCCTATGACGTGGTGATCTGCCACGCGGTGCTCGAATGGCTCGCCGAACCCCACGCGATCCTGCCGGTGCTGCATCAACTGACCAAGCCCGGTGGCTGGCTGTCGCTGGCGTTCTATAACCGTGATGCGCTGGTCTATCGCAACCTGCTCAAAGGCCATTTCAAGAAAATGCGCAGGAACGACATGGCCGGCGAAAAACAGAGCCTGACCCCGCAGCAGCCGCTGGACCCACGGGAACTGGCCACGCAACTCGAAGGGTTGTGGCAGGTCGAAACCCAGAGCGGGATACGGGTTTTCCACGATTACATGCCGGTGGAATTCCAGGCCCGTGCCGAGTTGATTGATTTGCTCGAGATGGAGCTCGCCCACCGTCGTCACCCAAGCTTCGCCGGGCTTGGGCGCTACTTGCACTGGATCTGCCGGCCGATCTGATCGGAGCATGAAATGAAAGGTCATTCCGGGTTATTGCTGATCTGTCTGGGGTTGGCCGCGTGCCAGGGCAGCAACCCTTATGTGGCGCAGTCGCGGCCCTTGCCGCCGGCGCCACCGCAAGCCGCGACCACCTTCGACCGCAGCGCTTATCCCGCGCCACCACGGGATTACGGGCGCTACCGCAGTTGGACGTGGCTCAACGGGCGTCTGCCACCCGGCAGCGCCTGGGCGGACTCGGCGCAAGTGGCCGAGGCGGTCAGCAGTGCGCTGGATCAACGCGGCCTGCGCCCGTTGCACGACAATCGCCCGGCCGACCTTTTTGTCAGCGCCAACCTGAGCCTGGAAACCCGCTTGCGTCAGGTCCAGGACGATTACGGTTACTACGGCGGATATGGCGGCTATGACCGTTACGGCCGCGGTTACGGCATGTACAACACGGTGCCGATTGTCCGTACTTATCAGGAGCAGGTCGTGGTGGTGCGGGTCGATCTGTTCGACGCCGGCACCGGCCAGCCGGTCTGGAGTGCCAGCGCCGAAACCGGCACCCAGGGCAACCAGAGTGACCGGGCCGATGCGATCCGCGAGGCTGTCGAAAAGGCCATGTCGGCGTATCCTCCCAGTTAGCTTCCCGTGAACCGGAAGCTCCCTCAGGTTCATGTTTTCCACCGGAGAAAAACCATGTTCCGCCGTTTTGCTTTACTGGCCGTGGCCGCGCTGCTCAGTGCCTGCGCCGCCAACCAGGTCAATCATGACTTCGACGCCAGCCGCGACTTTGCCGCCTACCGCAGCTGGAGCTGGAAAGAACCCGCCCTGCAATACCGCCCCGACGATCCACGGATCAAGAGCGACCTGACCGAACAACGGATTCGCCAGTCGGTCGCCGATCAACTGGACCAGCGCGGCCTGCGTCCTGCCGCTGCGGGCACCAAGGGTGACTTGAATGTGCAAACCTACCTGATCGTCGAGGATCGCCAGCAGCAGGTCACCACCAACTATGGCGGTGGTTGGGGTGGCCCATGGAACGGTTACTGGGGCGCACCGATGTACAACGAAACCCGCAATATCACCTACAAGGTCGCGACGATCCAGATCGACTTGCTCGACGGCAAGGACGGCAAACTGGTATGGCGCGGCAGCGATGAACAGATGCTCAGCCGCACGCCGAACCCGGCGGATCGCAGCAGCGCCATCCATGAAACGGTGACGCGGATTCTGTCGAACTACCCTCCGCGCTAGGTGAGCGCCATGAACGGGAGCCCAAGGGCTCCCGTTTTTCTTTTCCGCACGCACGGCTGGCGCGTTGCCAGCAGTGTCGTTGCGCCGGGTCTACACTGACATCCACCAATGGAGCTTGCGCCCGGCCGTGCGCCGGCAAAGGAGTGCGCCATGTCGCGTCTTTCGCAGTGTCGCGGCCCCGCCCGACAGCGCGGGGCCATCGGCTTGATGGCGGCCGCGACCCTCAGCCTCGCGCTGATCCTGATGTTGCTGGTGGTGGACACCGGCCGTCTGTACATGGAACAGCGCAAATTGCAGCGGCTGGTGGATAACGCGGCGCTGGAAGCGGTCAGCCGTGGTGGCAATTGCCTGCCGGGCCTCACAGCGGCGAGTTACGCGGGGCAAAGTGCGACACGCAACGGTTTTGTCACGGACGCGAACAACGTGCTGGTGGTCGACTGCGGCACCTTGGTGACGGCTTCCAGCGGTTTGCGCACGTTCAGCGTGGATGCCACCCAGGCGGTGGCGGTCAAGGTCGCGGCCAACCACACCGTGACCACCAGTTTCGCTGGCGGCGTGCAGTCACTCTTCAGCGGCACTCCCCTCAGCCTTAACACCGTGCTCTATGCCTCGGCGGTGGCCGCACAACCCCAGCCCACTGTGGCCCAGCTGAATATCCGCAGCAACCTGGCCAACATCAGCACGGCCCAGTCGAGCATCCTCAACCCACTGGTCTCCGGCCTGTTGGGCGGCAGTGTGAATCTGACGGCGGTGGGCTGGAACGGCCTGCTCAACACCGACATCAACCTGCTCAGTTATCTGAATCAACTGGCGATCAACCTCAACGTCGCCGCCGGCAATTACACCCAGTTGCTCAATACTCAGACCACCGTGACGCAATTGATCCAGGCCGCGATTACGGTGGTCCAGCTCAATGGTGCAACCGCCGACGTGATTACCGCGCTCGGGCAATTGCAAGTGGCGGCGATCAATGCCGCGCCACTCAAGCTGGGCGATATCCTGCAGCTGCAGACCGGCACCACGGCGGCCGGACTCGACGCCAATCTGCAACTGCTGCAACTGATCCAGGGCGTGATCCAGCTGGCCAACAGCAACAGCGCGGTGGCCGCCACCCTGCCGATCAGCGTGCTGGGTCTGGCGAATGTCACGGTGCGGGTCAAGGTCATCGAGCCGCCGCAGTTTTCCGCCATCGGCGATCCGGCGCTGGCCAAGGCCAACCCGCTGGGGCCGAACCGGATTTATGTGCGTACCGCGCAGATCCGCACGATGCTCTCGGTGAATCTGCCGGTGTTGTCCGGGGTGACCGGGCTGACCAACGCCGTGCTGGGACTGGTCGGAACCCTGACTCCGACGCTCAATGCGTTGCTCAGCCTGAACCTGGTCGCGACCCTGAATTCGGTGGGTTGTCTGCTCGGCGCCGGTTGCCAGCAATTGGACCCATTGCTGCTGCCTTCGCCTGAAATCGACATCAGCCTCGATGCTGGCGGGGCCACCAGTTACGTCACCGATTACAGTTGCCCCACCGGCAACACCGGGACCAAGAGCCTGACGGCCCATACCATTACCTCCGTTGCCGATCTCAAGGTGGGCAAGATTGACCCGACCAACGCGTTTTCTTCCTCTGCCGAGCCGACAGTCACCCCGTTGCCGCTGGTGGATCTGGGCACCGTGACCTGCCACAAGATTCTGGGGATCGGCAGTTGTGACGAAAGCACCCATGTGCAATACGGCGCCGGCGGCATCGCGATCATGGTCAACACCAGCGTGGCGCAGAACACTCAGGATCTGGTGTTTTCCAGCGGCACGCCGTTCCCCACGCCACCCAACCTGAAACTGCCGCCGAGCGTGATTTCCGCTGCGCCCACCAGCAATATCGTCAACAGCCTGGCGAGCACGCTGGCGGGGATCAACCTGATCGTCTACAAACCCCAGGGCAGCAACCCGCTGGGGGCTATCGTTACCGGTGTCGCCAGCCTGATCAGCGATGTGACGACGATCCTGCAACCGTTGATCACCAATCTGGTCAGCCCATTGCTCGACCCGTTGCTGAACAACCTGCTCAAGAGCCTGGGCATCAATCTGATGGACGTGGACGTCGGCGCCAACATGACCTGCGGCCAGACGGGCAAGGCTTACCTCGTCATCTAGTCATCGGGTGCAATCGGCAGCTCGATGCAGAACCGCGCACCTTCTGCCGAGTTGCGCACGCTCAGATGGCCGCCCATGTTTTCGATGATCCCGTAACTCACCGACAACCCCAGACCGGTGCCGACACCCACCGGTTTGGTGGTGAAGAACGGTTCGAAGATCCGCTCCAGCAGACGCGGATCGATACCGCCACCGTTGTCCTCGACCCACAGCCGCACCTTTTCTTCATCCCGTTCGGCGTAAATCGAAATCCACGGTTTGAAGCCTGACTCGGACTCGCGCTTGCCCAGCAACGCATCCCGGGCATTGACCATCAGGTTGATCAACACCTGCTCCAACTGATCGACGTAACCGCGCACCTGAACCTCGAACGGGGTTTCACTGATGCGCAAATCCACGCCTTTGCCGCGCATGCCTTCGGCCAGCAGCGACAGCGTGCCTTCGATGGCGCTGGCGGGGTTGAACAGCTGTTGTTCGATTTCCGAGCGACGGCCGAACACCCGCATGTGGTCCACCACTTTTGCGGCACGCTGGACCTGGGCGTCGATGCGGTTGAGCTTGTCGGTCAGGTAGTCGATCTGCACATCGCCGTTGCTCAGGCGCTTCTGCACGTTGACGATGGCCATGCGCATGACGTTCAGCGGCTGATTGATTTCGTGGGCGAGACCTGTGGCCATTTCGCCGAGGGTGGCCATTTTCGCGCTCTGGGTGAGTTGCTGCTGGGAGCGGCGCACTTCGGTGTTGTCGCGGCCGACGGCCTGCACTTCGATCAGTTTCCCGTGCTCATCGAACACGCCGCGATCCGACCACACCCACCACGCATGTTCGCGCCCCGGCAATTGCAGATTGATTTCGGCGGTGCTGACGGGGGACTCCGGGGTCAACAACGTCAGTCGCTCGACGAAGTCTGCGCGTTGTACGTCCGACATCCAGCTGCCCAAATTGACTCCGGGTAATTCTTCGGGCGCGCATTCCAGATACTTCGCCAGCGGCTGGTTGCCGAAGGTCAGTATCAGGTCCGGGCGATAACGACAAATCATCGCCGGCGAGTCCTCCACCAGAATCCGGTAGCGCTCTTCACTCTGCCTGACCTGTTCGGTGGCCAGCGTGGCCTCGGTGACGTCCAGCCAGAGTCCAACGGCCTCCACCGGCAACCCGAGGTCGTTGCGCAGCAGGCGGGCTTCGTCGAGCAGCCAGTGATAATCACCGCGACTGTCGCGCAGGCGATAGCGGGCGCGTACCGAACCTTCGCGCAACAGCTGCCGGGTGCGTTCGAAATACAGCGCCCGGTCATCCGGGTGGATCCGCTCCACCAGCGCACCGGCATCGCAGTCTTCCAGACTCCAACCCAGCAAGGGTTGCAGACTGGCGCTGAAAAACGCTGGCAGCAATGCGCCTTCGACGTAGTGCTGGACGTAGATGACCGCCGGTGAACTGGCGATCAGGTTGTCCAGTCGCGCATGGGCCGCAGCGGCCAGTTGCTGCTGGTTCTTGATGTCGCTGATGTCCAGCATGAAGCCCGCCAGCCGGCGGTGATCGCCGGTGCCGCTGACCTGCCCCTGAAGGCGATACCACGCCGGCGCCTGACTGGCGTCGTTAGGATGCAGGCGTACGCAAAGGTCGAGGATTTCCCCATGCATCTGCAGGGCCTGCAGGCGGCTGCGCACTTCTTCGCGGTCGGCGGGGTGGATCAGGTTCAGCCAGTGTTCCAGGGTCAGCGTCGAGCTGTCCTGTTGCAGGATGGCGGCCAGCGTCGGGGCCAGTTGGATGTGTTCGCCAGCGCTGCCGATTTCCCACCAACCGGTGCCCAGCAATGTCTGCAACGACTCGAGGCGCTCCAGTTGCAGTTGATGCTGCTGCTCACGCAAACGCCCGAGCAACGGCCCCGCCAGAGCGCCGGCCAGCATCAGCCAGTCACGGTCGGTCAGATACGGCGCGGTCTTGTCGACTGCGTAAAAGCCGCAGAGCAACCACGCCATGACGCCTCGATCATCGCTGTAGGGCACGGCGAAACCCTCGGCATTGCCGAACAGCCCCTGCACCCGTGAATGTTCATATTGGCCGTAATGCGCGCCGAGGCGTTGCGGGCCGGTGCCGTTGAGACTGTCCAGCGGCGTACCGAGGCGCTGGCCGTCGTGCCACAACGCGGGTGCGTCGTGGGCGTGGAACTGGCAGTGAACCTGCCACACCTGTTCCTGCTCATTGAGCAAGGCGAGCGCCACACAGGGGATCTGCCAGCGCTGAGCGATGATCTGCAGCTGTTCGCTGACGACCACTGGCAGTCGTCCCAGGCTGCAACTGCGCAACTGCTTGCTGATCTGCCCGGCAATCCCGTGGCACGCCTCGCGTTGATGGGCTTGCCGGCGTTCGGACAAGAGGTCGGCAATGTCGATCAGTTGCAGCAGCCAGCCGTTGCCCAGAGGCTGGGCCCAGCCGCGCAGGTGCAGGGTCTGTTCGCCCAGACCGGGGAAATCCAGGTCCAGCAGCAGCCCTTGCCATTCCTGAGGCCGGCCTTCGATCGCCAGGGTGCTGTGGGGTAGCAGTAAATCGTGCAGCGGCAACGGTTTGTCATGGGGCATCTGCTGTGCCAGCAACAGGCGCAAGGGGCCGGCCATCTGCAACACGGCGCCTTCGCCATCGAGGTACAGGTGCAGGCCCGTCGCGGGTGAGCCGAGCACGTCCGGCAGGTCGCCGGCCAGCGGCGCGCGCTTGAGCAGGCGGCCGAAGAGATTGTCCCCGGACGTCAAAATTTCAGGCTCGAGCTGGCGGTCAGGTTGGTGGGCAGGCTGGGGACGGCGCCGACGCCCGGCAACACCAGAAACGGAATGACCTGATTGAGTTTGCTGACGGGGTAATTGACGCTGACCGTGAGCGTACCTTGCGTCGTGTCATAGATCGCTGAAGTGTCCACGCCGACCACCACGTTCAGGGCGCTGGGCAGGCCTGAAAACTGCTGGGTCAGGGCGGCGTTGGCGGTGTTGACGACAACTGTCGAGTAGTTGGGCGTCGTGGGATCGACCGCCACGCTGCGCCGTACCGCTTCGGCCGTGGCCTGATTGAACGTCTGCATCAGCACGAACGGCAGGGCATAGCTGACCAGGCCGTAAAACACCGCGAAAAAGATCACGAACACCAGGGCGAATTCGATCGCCACCGCGCCTTTTTGCGCCTTCCGAGAGCCGGTTTTCATCCGTGCGTCTACCCTGACAGTCACTGCGTAGTATCAGCATAGAATCATTCAGCCAAAACGGACGGTTTTTACCGGATGCAAAGCCTTGTTCTTCTGATCTGGTTGACCTTGTGTGCGGCCCAGGATGCCCGGCAACGAAGGATCGCCAACGCCATGACGTTGGGTGTTGGCGCTCTGGCACTGGTTTATCTGCTGTATTTCGGAACGACCTGGACCGGTGCCGCAGCGAAGCAGGGCGGCTGGGCCTGTCTGGTGGCACTGGCGTTCACCCTGCCGGGGTATTTCATGGGGCGCATGGGGGCCGGCGATGTGAAATTAATGACAGCCCTCGGTCTTGCGACGGACGGTGTGTCGTTGCTCGGGATTTTTATCGGCGCCGGCGTCGCAAGCGTCGTCTGGATCCTGCTGGCGCCAAGAGTCTGGCTGCATATGAGTCAAGGGCTTAGGCATCGTCTTCGATATATGGCGCCATCCATGTCAAAAAAGCTGCCATTTGCGCCGTTCGTGCTGATCGGTTTCCTGCTTGTACTACCTTGGATCCATTAGTCGCCAAACGCCACTAGTCTTATGTACATAGTCGGAAAGTGCGTCTACTTTCAAAGGTACTGGTTATACGGCCAACGGCTGACAGTACAGGAATGGTCAGTTTTGGCCCGGGCATGGAGTGGCACGTGAACAAGCTTACATCTGCGGTAAAAGTCCTCGTTGTCGATGATCAGCCATTGATCGTCGAGGAGCTCTGTGAGTTTCTCGAGAGCAACGGCTATCGCTGTGTCCCCTGCGGGTCCGGCAAAGAGGCCGTCGAGCGTTTTGCCGAGGATCCGGCGATCGGTCTGGTGCTGTGCGATCTGCACATGCCGGACCTCGACGGCATCCAGCTGGTGCAGGAACTGCAGCGACAGGCCGGCAAGGCGCGGGTGTTCGAGGCGATCATGCTCACCGGCCGCGCCGACAAACAGGATGTGATCAAGGCGTTGCGCGCCGGGATTGCCGACTACTACCAGAAACCCGTCAACCTGGACGAACTGCTCGAAGGTCTGCAGCGCCAGGAGGCGGTGCTGCAGGAGCGGCAGAAAACCCTGCAATTGGGGCACCTGAATCAGAAACTGCAGGACCTGTCGTCGTCCATCGATGATCTGTATCAGGATCTGGACAAGGTGCGCCGCGGGCCGGCTCCCGTCAGTGAGCAGGCACCGGGTGACACCGACGCGCTGGAGATCCCGGCCATCTTCAATCAGTTGTCACCGCGGCAACTGGACGTGGCGCGTCTGGTGGGCAAGGGGCAGACCAATTACCAGATCGCCTGCGAGCTGGGCATCACCGAAAACACCGTCAAGCTTTACGTCTCGCAAGTGCTGCGCCTGACCCACATGCACAACCGCACCCAACTGGCGCTGGCCTTGTCGCCGAGTGCGGCGGCTTTGCGTCAGCGAGTCACGGAGCACTAGCCGGGCTTCGCGGCCGTCAGAGATAAACGACTGACGGCCACCTCGCACCTCAGTTCTTCGTGTCGATCTTGCCGCCGGCATCCTGGTCATAGAAATCAGGGATGTCATATTTGTACTTCTTCAGCCAGCGCTGCATGGCCAGTTCACGTTCGGTGGCCGTGGCCGCCTGCGGATCGGGGGACGCGGCCTTGTTGCGGCTTTGCAGCAGCAGCCAGCCTTCGGTTTCCTGTTGTTGCGCCGAGGCCGGGCCGGCGTCGATGGCCAGCGCAGCGAGCGGCAGGCTCAGCAGGCTCAGGCAGCAAAGTGTCTTGCAGATGTTCATGTGGCCTCCTTGAAGATCACTTGATCGGCGCCGCCAGCGGGTCGGCGGCCACCGCAACCTGATTGCCGGTTGCAGGTTTGGCCTTGATCGGGGACTTGAGTTTTTCCGCCCGCTCCTGAGCGTCGGTGAACTGTTCCGGGGTCAGGTGCGCGCGACTGACGATTTCGGCGGCCTGCTGCCAGTTGTTCTGGTAGATCAGCAAAGTGATCAGGTTCAGCGTCGCCAGTTGATTGTTCTGCTTGAGCTCGATGGCTGTGAGGAACTCGAAGCGCGCGTCTTCGAGCCGCAGCTGATTGAGGTACACCACGCCTAGATCGTTGTGGATGTTTTCATTGGTCGGCGCCAGTCGAACGGCCCGTTGCAAGTGCGCCTGCGCCTGGCCGTTATCGCCGCGTGCGGCATACAACTGACCCAGACCGTGTTCGGCGTCAGCACTCAGGCAAGTGCCGAGCAGGCCGCGATAAAGCGGTTCGGCTTCGCTGCGCCCCAGCAGACGATAGACCTTGGCCTTGCGCAGACGCACCTCCACGAGGTTGTCGGGCAGGCCCTGCAGGTTGGCCAGGCTGGCGTGCAGCTTGCCGTCATTGGCCAGATCGTCCACCAGATTCAGCGACAGTTCCTGCTCGGCGCTCAGCTTGCTGCAATTGGTCGGCGCCAGCATGGCGGTCCACGGCGCCTGACCATCGGTTGCGCAACCGCCCAGCAGCAACAGGCTTGCCACCACCATCAGTGCTTTCATCAAACGCTCTCCATGTCAGGACGCAAACGCCCGGGTGATTGCGGTAAATCCGGGGCCCGCCAGTACGATCAGCAAGGCCGGAAACAGGAACAGCATCATGACCACCGACATCTTCGCCGACATCTTCGAGATGTATTCCTGCAAGCGCGTCAGGCGTCGGTCATCCAGCAGCTGTTTGAGCGCCAGCAGCGATTTCATCGCGCCGCCGCCCTGTTGAATCAGCTGTTGCAGGATCACGCAGGTGTCGGTGAACTCATCCACCGCCAGCATCACCGCCGACTTGTTCAGCTCCTGGCCCAGCTCCAGCCCCGAGTCGACGCGGGCCAGGATCAGGCGCAATTCGCTGGTCAGTTCCGGCAGCAGCTTCTGCCCCTCGATGCTCAACACGCGCAGTGCCTGTTCGACCGCCATGCCGGACTCGAACAGGATGCGCAGCAGAGGAATGAACGTCGAAACCTCCACCGAAATGATTTTTTGCCGCCGGGCGGCGGCATAGGCCAGCAGGCGCTTGGGCAACAGGTAGCCCAGACCGGTGGCGAACATCGGCACCAGCCAGCCCTTGGGCGCCTGGGGAAAGAACACTTCCTGCAGAAACAAACCGATGCCCAGTGCCAGTATCGGCGTGCCGATCTGGCACGCGGCAAACAGCGAACGCTCACTGGCCCGGCGCCAGCCGAGACGGTTGAGCAGGGTCTGGGTTTCGCTGTCCATGCTCACCGAACGCTGACCGAACCGACTGTTGCCCAGCGCTCGCAAAAAGCTGCGCAAACGGCTCTCGCGCACCAGATGGCCCTGCAGGCGCTGGTTGACCTGACGTACCCGGCGACGTTCGGTCAGCAAATGGTTGCCGACCAGCAACAGCGCCCCGAGCAGCAGCATGAGACTGGCCAGGATCACCATCTCAGACACTCCTCAACATGCGCCACAGCGCCAGGCTGCCGATGACCTGCAACACCACCGCGATGATCAGCATGGTCTGGCCGCCGGGGTCTTTCCACATGCCGAGCATGTAACCGGGATTTGTCAGCATGAAGTAGCTGACGATGATCACCGGCAACGAGCCGAGCACCCATGCGGTCAGGCGGGTTTCGCCGGTGAGGGCACGCAATTGCCGGGCACCCTGATCGCGTTCGCGGATCAGTTTGATCAGGTTTTCCAGCAACTCGCTGGCATTGCCGCCGTAGCGGTGATTGACCTTCAGGCCCAGGGCGAACATGCGCAGTTCGTCCTGTTCGTAGAGCTCGGCAAAGTCGCTCACCGCGTCCGGCAGGTTCACGCCCAACTGCACGTTGCGCTGGACCCGGCCCATCGCGGTCTTCAGCGGATCCTCGCTGGAGTCGATGCCGCCCAGCACCGCGTCGTTCAGGGTGCGTCCGGATTTGAGGCTGCGCACGGTGTGGTCCAGCAGTTGCGGCAGTTGCTCGATCATGCGGTTGAGCCGGCGGCGGTACAGCCACGCGATGTACAGGCGCAACACCAGGGGCGGCGCCAGCATCATGATCAACAGACCGATCCACTCGGCGGTCAGGTAACCCAGCATCATCGCGATGGCCCATAACGCCAGCCACAACCCCAGACGCTCGCCAGGGCGACCCAGGCCGGCCCGCAGGAACATGCGTTCGAGCCCCGTCCACGTAGTTTTGCCGGGCGCTGTCTGCGGTTGCCCGGCAGCCAGTCGGGTGAGCACCCGTTCGTTGGCGGTCTTGCGCACGCCATGCAGAAACAGGCGAATCGACAGCCCCAGCAGCATCAGGCAAATGACGATGAGAATCACCGGCCCCATCATGACGAAAGCTCCATGCGCTCAGCCCAGGCTCGACTCGTGCCGCAACTTGTCGCCGGCCGGGTTGACCGCTTCACGCAGGAAGCCGAACCCGGTGCGTCGATCGAGGCGGAACAACGTGTTGGTGACGTAGATGTCTTCACGCACGCCGACCACTTCCACCACCTCGCTCACGCAGCGGCGGCCGTCGGGCATGCGGGTCAACTGGATGATCATGTCGAGCGCGGCGCAGATCATTTGCCGCAACGTGCGCTCGGCCACCGTGCGACCGGTCAGGCCGACCAGGGTTTCCAGACGCAGCAACGCATCCTGGGCATTGTTGGCGTGGACCGTGCTCATCGAACCGTCGTGGCCGGTGTTCATCGCCGTGAGCACGTCGAGCACTTCGACGCCACGGATCTCGCCGAGGATGATCCGGTCCGGGCGCATCCGCAGGGCGTTGCGGATCAGGTCGCTGGCCTTGACCTCGCCATGACCTTCGGCGTTCGGCGGCCGGGTTTCCAGGCGCACCACGTGCGGGTGGCCAAGTTGCAGTTCGGCGACGTCCTCGATGGTCACCAGCCGTTCATGGGGGTTGATCAACTGACTGAGAATGTTCAACAACGTGGTCTTGCCGGTACCGGTGCCGCCGCTGATCAGGATGTTGCAGCGCTTGCCCACCGCTTCCTGCAGGCAATCGAAGATCGCCAGGTCGATGGTCTGCATGGCGATCAGGTCGCTGCTCTTGAGCATGTCCTTGCGGAATTTCCGGATTGACAGACACGGCCCGTCGAGGGCGATCGGCGGGATGATCGCGTTGACCCGGCTGCCGTCGGGCAGGCGCGCATCGACCATCGGCGACGACTCGTCGAGCCGTCGCCCGAGCGGCGCGAGAATGCGCTGCATGACCCGTTCGACGTGATGCGCATCGATGAAGCGCAGGTCGCTCTGGTGCAGCACGCCATCGCGCTCGATGAACACCCGGTGCGGGCCGTTGACCAGGATCTCGGTCACGGCGCTGTCGCGCAGCAACACTTCCAGTGGGCCGAAACCGGTCAGTTCATCGACGATTTCTTCCGCCAGACGCTCCATCTCGTAACGGGAAATCGCCAGGTGCAGACGGGCGATGTACTCGGCGACCTTGTCGGTGACGAACTGCGCCAGCAACTGCCGCGAACCTTCGAGCAGGTTTTTCCCGGACTCCTCGATGGCATCGATGATGTAGCGATGCAGGACCAGTTTCAGGCCTTCGTGGTCGGTGTTGCCCGACTGACCGCGAGCCGGGGCACCGAAGAGTTTTTCCGGACTCATGAGCTGCCTCGCAACCGGTCGAACCAGGTGACCTTGGGTTTGACCAGGCCTTCGGAACGTCTGGCCAGTCGTTCGCCAAGCGCCCGCAGGCTCTGGGTGAGCTTTTCCCGGGGAGCCAGTTCAAACAGGCTGACGCCCTGATTCTTGGCATTCAGACGCAGCTCCGGACTCAGGGCCAGCACGGCGATCACTTCCAGATTGAACGTCTTGCCGAGGGTATCCGCATCCGGCGCGACGTTGCTCAGATAGCGGTCGACCAACAGCCGTCCGTGATCGAGCTTCATGCCTTTTTCCCGCCACAGGTTGAACACCGCAAGGTTGCGTCGGCAGTTGAGGACGTTCTGGTCGGTGTACCAGATCAGCTTGTCGCAATGGCTGACGAAGGTGCGCAAGGCTTCGCTGTCAGGCTGGCCGGTGAGGTTCACGACAATGTGCTGGAAGTGCTGGCGCAAGGCACTGAGCAACATGTACAGCTCGGCGGCGCTGGTGCTCTCCAGCGGCTCGTCATTGTCGGCGTACGCGAGAATCCGCAGCCCGGCTTCGGCGCTGGTGAAGGCGCTGTCGATCAGCGTCGCATCGAGCCTGCGCAAATGGCGCAAGGCATCGCCGAAGTGGAACGAGCTCTCCAGCCCCAGCAGCGCCAGGCTGTCACCACGGGGCAGGCCGAGATCCAGCAGCAGCGTCTGTTGCCCGCTCTTTTGCACCACCAGCGCCATATGGTTGGACAACAGCGCGCCGTCGGAACTGCTCTGCACGCCGTATAGCACCGTCAGGCCACCCAGTTGCGTGTTGTGGGTCACCGGTGGCATGCGTTTGCTCAAGCGGCGTACCAGCCCGGCCACTTCGCTGGAGCGTGAACCGTAGGCGACAAAATCCCGTGCCCCGGCGCGCATGGCGTTGAGCACCAACTGATTGTCCATGCCGTCGCCGAGGGCGACGATCGCCAGCATCGGCTTGGCTTCCAGCGCACCTTCGATCAGCGCGCTCTGGGCCACCACGTGTTCACGGTCGAGGCCGACGAACACCAGGCTGGCGAAGGTGACATCCACCAGCGCGAGCAATTCATCGAGGCTGCCCGTACCGGCGCTGACCACTTGCCCCAGCGGCGCGAGCGCACTTTGCAGCCACTCCAGATCAGTGGTGTTGCGGGTGATGGCGAGAAAGGTCTGGCTCAGGTTCTGGCTCATTGGGACAACCCGCTGCGTTTGTCGAAGTTGCCGTTTTCCATGAAGAACATGCGGTAGAAGTTCGGGTCGTAGTTGCGCAGTTTTTCTCCCGGCAGCGACGGCAGTTGCGCTTCCGCCGACAGTGGACGTACCAGATGGGGGGTGACGATCATCAGCAGCTCGCGCTCTTCGCGTTTGATCTGCGAACTCTTGAAAAACGCTCCGAGCACCGGGATATCGCCCAGCCCCGGAAACTTGTCGACCTGGGAGCTGTTGGTAGTGCTGATCAGGCCGCTGATGACAAAGCTCTCGCCATCGGCGAGGGAAATGCTGGTGTCGGTGCGGCGGATGGTCAGGGCCGGCACCGTGGTGCCGGCGATCTGCACCGCATTGCTGAAGTCCAGTTCGCTGACTTCCGGTGCGACTTTCAGGGCGATGCGGTCGTGGCTGATGATCGTGGGCGTCAGGGTCAGACGGATGCCGAACTCCTTGTATTCGATGGACACGCTGTCGCTGCCGGCGCTGGGTACCGGAATCGGAATCTGCCCACCGGCGAGGAAGCTCGCGCTCTGCCCGTTCAACGCCACCAGGCTTGGCCGCGCCAGGGTGTAGGCGAAGCCGCTGCCTTCAAGCGCGTTGATGATCGCCATGGTATTGCCGCCGATCCACGAGAAGTTGAACAGCGAGTTGTCCACCGGCAGTCGCGGTTGCGGCACGCCATCGATGGGCGGCAGTGTTCCGGGGGAGCCGAACAGGAAGTTGCCGCGGGTGCCGATCAGCTTGGCCGAGGCCTGTTTGAGCTTGGTACGGCTGACTTCGACGAATCGAATATCGGTCTGGACCTGCGAAGGCAGCTGCGCGTCATCTGAAGGCAACGGACCGGCGCCGGTGAGGGCGTTCGTGGCGGCACCCTGGACAAATACCATGCTCTGGCGCGGTTCGCTGGAGCAGCCGGTCCAGACCATCAGGCTGGTGGCACCGGGGGCCACGCCCGTGAGCAGGAACGACGAGTTGCCGGTGGCGTGCACGTCGGCGATTTTCGGATCGCCAATGGCCAGGCGGGTGATTGCCACCGGCGATTGCAGATCCCTTTGCCAGCCTTCATTGACTTCGATTACCGGCGGCAAGCGGCTCAGGGCCGAACAGTTGCCGTTGGCTGCCTGGGCGGCGTTGATCGACAGTCCCGTCAACAGCAAGGCCCGGAGCAGGGGATTGAAGGTCGGCCAGAAACGACTCTGCATGCACTTGGATCCTTGCTCTGTCATGGATTCTGTTGGGTGATCTGATTGCCGCGAATCACTTCCACCGCCGGCCGCGCTGCGCCGCTGTGCTCGCCGCTGGACGGGATTTTCGGCGCGGCGCCCAGCGCAAGCTGGGTGAACTGAAAGAGTTGGCTGTTGGCGGCCACCAGTTTGTCCGGTGCCTGGTTTTCGCCGGCCCAGTATTTGGCCAGGCGCTGTTCCTCACTGCTGCGCACGGCCAGGCGCAAGGTCCCGACCTGGGTGGCGAGCATCATCCGGCTCAGCAGTTGTTCGGGCACCGCCAGCACCACGGTGCGCGCAGTGAGCCGGCGCTGATCCTGTTTGAGCTTGTCGTCGGTGCTCAGCGCAGGCGTGGCCGGCTGACCGTCGTTGGTCAGGCCGTATTGTTCGCCGACGCCGAGTACGCGCATCGCCGGCACCACAATCTGCGCCGACTGCTGCGGGTTGCTGGCGTCCTGGCGCAGGTACAGCAACACATCGACGTAATCGCCGGGAATCAGTTGCCCGGCGGCACCGATCACTTCATCGACCGACACCGCCCTGTCTCTTATACACATCT